>NZ_DEIR01000018.1:0-176677 GCF_002352555.1 Psychrobacter sp. UBA2769
GCGACTGGAATATGGCGACCTAAGACTTTTGAGACAAACAAAAATGCGCGTTTAGGATTAATGCGCTGCGCAAATCCAAGCAAGTCTTCTAATTGATAGTGATTGCTTTGTTCTATTTCATTTTTCTCAATGGCTGAATTGGTTTGATAAGTCAGATCAAGAGTGCCGCGTGGTAGGGTGATGCTATGCTTATACATTTTATTAGCCGTCATATTATTTTTAATATCAGTCATCGCTTATTTCTATCCCATATTTTTCGCAAAGATAACGTAGGTCGCCATCTATATTTTGATGCTTTGGCGTAAATTGCCATTGTTTGCCTGCTCGGTTTAACGTAAATAGAATCAGACTTTGACCTGACTTATCTTTTATGTCAAATTCACCAGAAAACAATAATGCATTTTGTTGCTTATCAAGGATACTTAGTTGAATAGGTGTCTGCAGTGAGTCGGTCGCTAAGTTTTCAAGCTCACTTGATAACGCAAAGTTAAGTTGTTCAATATTGGCAGGTTGGAGGTTTAGATCACAACTGAACTCAGATATGGATTTCTCAGCTTCAAGCTGTTGATCCAGTTCGACTGCACCATCTTCACTATGAGTCTGTCCGTAAAATATCATGTCTTCATCGCCACGTACTTTTGCAGTGGCGTCTACTCTAAATAATACGGCATCGATCGTAGGGGCGGTTGTTATTTTGACAATAATAGGTGCAGCGGCAAAGAGGTTGGATGTGGTTTCAGACATTTGCTTTTGATGAATAGCATTATCATCAATTTGTGAGTTTGACGTTGATTTACTATTAGCTTTTACAGAAGGTGAGGTAGTTTTTTTATTTTTTATCTTTATAAGTACAGTGCTATTTTCACGGCGCATATCGTATAAGCGTAAGGCAGTAATGAGGTCTGAAAATTTTCTATACCCATACTTATCGAGCTTAATGTTATTATAATTGCTATTAATTTCACGAGCTAGATAAGATATATCTAACCAACCATCTTTAGCATTAGAATTCTCATTGATAAGCTTATTTATTACGCCAATAAGATGATTTTGGGTATGTAATTGCTTAGTCGTCCAACGTTCTTGTGCTATGTTTGAGGCTGGGACGCTATTCTTATTCGGTGCAGGAGTGACTTTAATTGAGTCGTTTTTAGCAGTTAATAAATCCTCTACATAAAAGAATTTATCACACGCCTGTGAAAACGCGCTAACCGTATTGCGTTTGCCAAAGCCAAATACTTTTGCATGATTTTTGCGAATACGTAGCGCGAGTGAAGTAAAATCACTATCACTTGATATCAGACAAAAACCATCGTAATTGTTACTATAAAGTAAATCCATGGCTTCGATAACCATGCCGATATCAGTGGCGTTTTTGCCTTTTACATAAGCGAAATGTTGCATAGGGTCGATGGCGTATTTAAGTAATGCTTCTTGCCAGCTCTGAATATGTGCATTGCCCCAGTCGCCATAGATTTTTTTACAAGTGATATGTCCAATACTCTCTATCTCTTGCAGAATATAACCAATATTCTTTGCTGAAGCGTTATCGGCATCAATAAGTACGGCGATACTTTTGAGTTTAGCGGGCATTTATTTTCCTTAATACACTTTCTTAAAGTGACTATTTCATATTTTTTATATCGTTGTAATGACTACTTAACCCTGACATCCTACTAACCACAAAGCACCGCGACTTTGCTTACTCAATTGCGGTGTGGTCAACGCGGCAGCTGTCGTGCGTGACATGTCATCTGAGCCAGAGGACTCAGATAAGTTATCTAAACTCATTCCAGCGCTCGCGAGTAGGGCGGATAATAACTGAAATTTCACCGCATAGTTCATATTTTGTGCATGCTCGTGCACGAGGCTAGACGTCACCATCCCGATAACTTCGCCAGTCGGCAGTAATAAAGGGCTGCCACTAGAGCCGGGTTGAATAGGCGCGGTAAATTGCATATAGCGAATATCATCACCAAACCCTGTCAGTCCTGAGATACAGCCTTGCGTTACTTGTAGTTGGCTGCTCAATCCTGATAATGGAAACCCTAAAGTCGTAATGGTTTCACCCAAATTATCAGTACAACGCTGTGCTAAGGGTAAATAACTTGGCAGCGGCTCGCTTACTCTAATAATGGCTGAATCACTACCGATATCGCTAAGCACCACTTGCGCCTCACGATCAGGCTGCCCTTGTTGTCGAATTCCAATCATCGCCGCCGACTCAATGACATGATAGCAAGTCAATAGATGATAAGGGTCAATAGCAAAAGCCGTCCCTGTCCAAGTTTCACCAGACTGAACGTGTCTTGGCGGGCGCGTATCACTGTTAGGATAACCCTGCTGCGCACGTTGAGCATCTTGGATAAGGGCGTGCGTATCTGGCGGACGCATATCGAGGCTAATTTGCACATGATGCTCTAGGCTTGCAAATCCTTGGGTAGAACTTTCACCAAGAGCGCGGCATTTAAATTGTCCATTGCGTCGGTATATTTCTAATATGATTGCTGCTTTAACATGGCGCTCACTTGCGGTAAATTCATAATGAATATCGCCAG
Source organism: Psychrobacter sp. UBA2769 (assembly GCF_002352555.1). NCBI lineage: Bacteria > Pseudomonadati > Pseudomonadota > Gammaproteobacteria > Moraxellales > Moraxellaceae > Psychrobacter > Psychrobacter sp. UBA2769. The sequence continues at coordinate 2,559 of NZ_DEIR01000018.1, forward strand.
CATTGAGTGTTAAATTTACTTTGCTTAATTCGACAGCGGGTAAGTTGAGGCTTGGCTCATGATAAACATAAGCAATCAATTGTAAAAAGCTTACCCCTTGTTTATCAAACAATGCAGGCAAATCCAATTGCCATGCGTTTGGGTTATCCTTGCTATTGAGCTGCGCCCACTCTTTTGGTTCATGCAGATAAGCAGGGCTACAAGCCGCTTTACGATGCTCATCTAAAGGCAGCCATAATAGTCCAAGCTGCTCGCCAAACTTTAGCTGATTTGTTGTCGCAAAAGCGACCGAACAATTCGATTGGGCGATAACCGTATTTGCCCCTAACACTAACGTGGTTTGTGCTGTCATCGCCTGCCTCTTATTGAACATATTCGGTTGCCGTCGATTGTTACCGCCGATTTATTACTGCCGATTTTTTATTTCATTGTTTTTACTTACTCGCTAGCATCTTCTTCAATTTTTACGCTAACCATAATTGAGCGTACTTGGCAGGGAGTGATTTGCTGTGCAATATCCGCAAGCTTTGGTTTATCGGTTAAGCCGAGCCAGTAGCCAAATCCAACTTGGGTTAAATCGACCCCGCTATGAGTGGTGTAATCAATGCCACCAGAGGGGCGACTGTTAATTTCAAGCACACGGTGCTGCCCGTCATCATCGGCCTTGGTTTGCACGCTGACGATACCATCGCAGCCAAAGGCTTTAATCAGTGGAATAACCACATCCATAACCGCTTGCTCGTAGCCGATATGCTGAATTTTCCCTGTTTTATAACGGGTGATGGCAGCCAATACTTCACCATATTCGCAAACGACATCGATAGAGTATTCTTGCCCTGATAAATAAGGCATTAGCAACATAGGAATAGGGCGCTGGTGCACCATGACACTGTTTGCATAGGCATTGATAAACTGCGTGGTATTGATTTTTTTCTCTTCGGTAAAGTATAAGTGCTCAAAGCTATCGTACTGTTCACCATCGTTTTTGGCTAAATCTAGCCGCCAAAAACCTTGGGCAAAAATACCCGTAACCGGTTTGACGCATAAAGGCTGATGACCGTACGTAGCAAGTAACGCCTCAAGCTCTGCGACATTATCAAAGCGCCATGCATCGGCAACGGGAATATCATGCTCATGACACTGCTGCATAAAGGCAAATTTATCATCTATCGCTTCTAACGCCACCACACTTGTCGCGCCAGTCAATAAACGAATGCCAGCCGCGTCAAATGCTTGACGGTGGGCTTCATAATCAATGCCATTGCGTCCAGTCAGTAACACTTTAACGTTATTGTTTTTGGCTTGCTGTAAGACAAACTGCCAACGCGGCATCAATGGCTCAACAGATTCGAGCATTGCTTGCTCATCGCTATCTGCAGCGCTTGCAGATGGCTCACGGTAAATGCTATCGGCAAATTCAAAAATCTCAGGTCTATTATGGCGATGTGACGCGATAATGTTAAATGGCGTATCAGATTGGGCTTTTAGTGTTTGCAGGCTGGCTAACATATCACGCTGGCTTGACTGACCTTCAGCCAACCAAACGGCAGGTGGCACGGCAGTCGACGTTGTATGAGGGCTTTCGTTAGCAGGGGTTTTCATAATTCTCTCAGCGTTATCATAAATTTTAGAGGGCAATAACTGGGACTGGCATTTAATAAGGTAATAACCCAAGGCGCGATACGGCGTTGGTTAACAGTATTGATTAACAGTATTGATTAACAGTATTGATTAACAGTATTGATTAACAGCGTTGATTAACAGCGTTGATTAACAGTGTTGGTTAACAGTGTTGGTTATAGCAGGGTCTATTATATACAAATGCTAAGCGTTATAAATGCTGCTGACAAAATAGCATTAAGGATTTGTAAAAATGTTTTTGCAGCGTTGTTAACGCCTTGTTGAACGGCCGTGCGCTGTAAAAATCAGGCGCTATCCATGCTACTATATAGCGATAGCCAATCTCACCTATATAAACAAATAATAAATAACCTAAAGGATAAATGATGAGTCAACCTCAAAAACTGATTGCTGGCGCTAATGCACCGCTGCCAACGGATAATATCAGCATTCGTATTTTAAGCCAAAGCGCCATCGATTGCGCCGCTTATCGCCTGACCACTGACGGTAAGGTACGCGGCGATGGCGACATGATATTTTATGGGCAGACGCGTAGCGATGATAGCAGCGTCAGTTTCCGTGGTCATGATAGCGATGGATTTTTTGATATTAACTTACCTGCGCAGCCTGCAAGTATTGAGAAGATAGCCCTCGCGTTTTCTAGTGCGCAAACGCTTGCGCAAGTCGGCGATGTGGATATCCAAGTATTACAAGGCAGCCAAGTGCTGATGACTTGTCAGTTAAGTGCTGCCGGACGTAATGAAAAAGCGATTATCTTAGCAGAGTGTTACCGCCGCCAAGGCAGTTGGAAACTCCGTTTTATCGCCCAAGGTTTTGAAGGTGGCTTAAAGCCGTTGTCTGAACATTTCGGTGTTGAAATTGCCGATGAAGCCCCAGCTCAAAGCCAGTCACAAAATCAAGCGCAAAGCCAATCTCAATCTATCAATACGCAAAGACCTATCAATACGCAAAAAGCGGGTAGTGCGCCTCAAACAACGACGCCGCCGCCAATTCCTACAGCTTCTCAAAATCCGTCAATTAACCTAAGTAAAATCACCTTAACCAAAAACCAATCTAGCATCAATCTAAAAAAACGTGAAGATTTTGGTAAAATCTCTGTCAATCTTAATTGGAATCAACGCCCAGATAGCAGTACGCAAGCCCCTAAAAAAGGCTTGCTAGGCGACCTGTTTAAGCAGCATAAAGCCGCTGGTATTGACCTTGATGTTGGAGCGATGATTCATCTAAAAAATGGTGAAAAAACGCTGATTCAGGCCTTGGGCAATCGCTTCGGCAATCTACAATCAGCGCCTTATGTATTGTTACGTGCCGATGATAGAACCGGACAAGTCAGCGGCGGTGAGTGGCTCGATATCAATGGACAACAGTGGTCGCAGATTGAGGAAGTGTTTATCTTTGCTTTTATCTACGAAGGTGCACCAAACTGGGCGCAAACCGATGGCGTCGTAACCATTCATGTACCCGACCAGCCACCGATTGAAACTCGTTTGACAGAAGGTGCTGGTAATTTACCAATGTGCGCCATCGCACGTTTGGTCAATCAAAATGGCAGTATCAACGTTGAACGTATTAATGAGTACTTTAAAGGCCATCAAGAGATGGATAAAGCCTTTAACTGGGGCTTTAGCTGGAAACGTGGTAGTAAGTAAGCGCTTTAATAGTATTATTTAATACAAAAAATCAGCCCGTCTATTATAAAATAGACGGGCTGATTGCTTATAGATTACTAAAACTCTTACTTCGGATTGCTTAACCTATTTACGCATGCGGTGTGATAGCAGGCATTAAGTCATGGAAGGTACGACCAGAAGCAGTCTCGCCAATGGCGTGCATTTTCCACTCATTATTATGGCGATAAACTTTGGCCATAATCATCGCCGTATGAGTACCTTGTGACGATAAGTTATAGCGTGCCACTTCAGTATTGTTATTGGCATTGACGATACGGCAAAAGGCGTTTTCTACCGTTTCAAACGTCTGACCAGTAAAGCTATTGACGGTAAATACCAGTGATACTACGTTCGCTGGAACTTTTGATAAATCAACATTGATGACTTCGTCGTCGCCATCGCCGTCACCCGTGCGGTTATCGCCGGTATGGACGATACTGCCATCTTTTGATTTTAGCTGACTAAACCAAATCGCATCGACGGCTTGTTTATTGGCATCAAACATAATGCATGAGGCATCTAAATCGATCGAGTCGCCGCCGCTGCCGCCGCCAAATAATTTGCCTAAAAAGCCGCCTTTTTTCTCTTGCGGTCCTTGAAAGACGTCCCAACCTAAACCCAATTTTACTTGAGTAAGCTCACCACCAGCTTCTTTGCTGAGGGAGATTTTTTGACCCTTTTGTAAACTAACTGCCATGGTAAAATCCTTATAATAATTGTGAGTAGAATACTTAAATCTTCAGTGCTGTTTTTCGGTGATTAATTTCAGTATGAGCTGTAATTTTAGCTATAAACTTAAATCATAAAATGAAACTTAAGTTATAAGATGTTATCTAAAAAACCACCGCTGCCACCACGACCACCTGAGTTAGTACCTAAAATGCTTTGTAGCCAACCTTGATAGCTGTCACGATTACGCGAGCAGATGATAACTTTGCCTGTTCCTGAGAAGTTTAAAACCATGCCTTCGCCACTGGTGACGGAGTTAATAATATTGCTCATGATGCCTTTTTTCTTGCTGGTCGATACCGAAAGCTTATAATCAAGGTTTGAATCCCAGCAGACCACATGGCCGTTATCAATAATAACGTCTTTGTCAGGCGTCACATCAATCTCAAATAGTGAGCCAAAACCTGACACCACTACCTGACCTTGACCTTGGGTTTGCATCACCATAAAGCCGCCAGTATCACCAAATACCGCGCCGCCGAGGTTGCGCTGGATATTGGCTCTGATATCGACGCCGGTTTGTGCGGCAACGAACGCGCCATCGCTCAAGGTATATTGCTGAGCGCCGCAATCGATGATTTGCATATCACCATCGAGCGTGGGTGCCAGCAAACAATCACCTTCACCATTGACGGCTTCAATTTGCTGTTGAAAAAGTGACTCGTCGTTAGCAAAGCGGCGCATCAGTGATTGCATGAGTCCACCCTGTAGCTTACCTTTCAGCTCAAGGTTCGACTCCATCATCACCATGGCATTGGCTTCACAATAAATTGAGTCGCCTTTTTTTAAGTTACAATGCAAAAAAGGTTCAATAGTGCCGATTAAGCTAAACGTTGCGGCCATGGGGTGCAAATCCTTATTCTGAAATTTTTAAATGCTTCGTTCTCTATAAAAATCATCGTTGTTAATTTAAGCCCGCCAATTACATTTAAAGCCATCAAATGCTTTAAACAGGCACACTTGATGGCTTATTAACTATCGCAATCAAATAATCGATTGCAATAGGGGGCTTAATAGCGGTCTTACAGTTATCGTATAAAACGATGACGTTAAACGTTGACGCCGTAAGAGGCGGCTAATGGTCCAAGACCACCGCTAAAGCCTTGACCAACTGCGCGGAATTTCCAGTCACCGCTATGGCGATATAATTCACCAAAAATCATTGCCGTTTCAGTGCTACCATCTTCTGATAGGTCGTAACGGGCAATTTCAGCCTCGCCGTTATCGTTTACCACACGGATGTAAGCATCACCAACTTGACCGAAGTTTTGGTTACGAGCTGTGCCTTCATAGATGATGGCGCAGATAGCGACTTTGCTGACGTCAGCTGGGATACTAGCTAGGTTGATTTTGATTTTTTCATCATCGCCGTCGCCTTCACCAGTACGGTTATCGCCGGTGTGCTCAACCGCGCCATTGTCTGACTTTAAGTTATTAAAGAAGATAAAATCTTGGTCGTTACGGACTTTGCCTGCTTCGTTGACCAAAAAGCCAATCGCATCTAAGTCAAATTCTTGGCCGTCAGTGGCGCGTGGATCCCAGCCAAGACCGACCGTGATATTGGTTAAACCGGGCGCTTCTTTTGATAAGTTTACGTTGCCGCCTTTTGTTAAGCTAATAGCCATATAAATATCCTTTTGGATTAATAATTAAGTGGATTTGGTTTTATAAAACAAACTAAAAATAGTGCAGTGATTACTCACTTAGATAAAGTAACTATCTTAGCGAAAGTATCTTAGCGCAAAAGGTCAATAAATCGACCTGTACGCCACGTCCTGCATATCATTACGGTTTACTATACTAAGCGTTTGCTGACTAAGCAAGGCGTATTTTGTGTGACTATATGACATTTATATGTTTGTTTAGAAAAAAAGGGTTTTATGGCTATATCAGACCTATTTTGGCTATTTATCTTATTATGATTTATAATAGCGCGCTCAGGTTCCCTCTACCCTGACTTAAAAAAAGGACTCTTCTATGAGCAGTAGTACCCTTTCAACCACCCCGATTCAATCTATTCGCTACAGCCGTGCTTTATTTTGGCTTGTCAGTCTGCATATATTTATTATTGCTATCAGTAATTACTTGGTGCAAATACCTGTCGGACTATTTGGTTTTATTACCACATGGGGCGCCGTCACCTTTCCCTTCATCTTTCTGATTACGGATTTGACCGTACGCATATTTGGTCAAAATCTCGCTAGACGCATTATCTTCTTTGCTATGCTGCCAGCGCTGGTAATTTCTTATTATTTCTCGGTGGTGTTTTCAAATGGTCAGTTTGTTGGTCATGAGCATCTGCTAGATTTTAATCTGTTTGTCTTTCGCATTGTGGTGGCAAGCTTTAGCGCTTATGTCGTCGGACAGCTGTTAGACATTCAAGTGTTTAATAAATTACGCCAGCTTAAAACATGGTGGATTGCGCCCTTAGTATCGACGTTTATTGGTAATCTGGTCGATAGCTTTTGCTTTTTTGCCATCGCTTTTTATAAAAGCCCTGACCCTTTTATGGCAACGCACTGGGTTGAGATTGGTGCGATGGATTACTTGTTTAAGATAGTAATGGGCGTGCTTATTTTCTTACCTTTATATGGTGTGATATTGGCAAAGTTGCAAAAAGTGCTGGCAGGGAAGGAAAAATAAGAAAGCAATAAGCTATGTTGAGCGCACTGCTGATGATAGAGATTAAAGGTGTGCGCCATGCATCAAGCATATAGAAAAACTCAAATTTAATGCCAAAGATTTAGCTAACTATTCAGAAACATCTACGCATTCAGAAACATCTAAGCATTCAAAAATATAGTATGTAAATACAGATAAAAAAACAGGTTATACCAATTACTTGATATAACCTGTCATTACTACGATTTTCTATCAAAGCGCTTTTTGCTTAATGTGAAGTTAGCGTTGAAACTAAAATTCAAACTAAGTAATCGACTTTGCTTCTCGCTTACGATAATTGAGTGAAGCGACAAACGCCCAACCAATAAACGCAATACCAATTAGACCAGTTACAATCTCTGGCACGTGGAATTTCACAGATAATAACATGATGATGGCTAAAGCACCGATGGCATAATGCGCACCATGCTCAAGATAGACGAACTCATCAAGCGTGCCTTTATCGACCAAGAAGATAGTCATCGAACGCACAAACATCGCACCGATTGCCAGACCAAGCATAATCACGATAACGTCATTGGTAATCGCAAATGCGCCAATCACACCATCAAAACTGAATGAAGCATCAAGGACTTCTAAGTATAAGAAGCCGATAATACCGCCCTTCATAATCGCGCTGGTCGCCGCAGCGCCTGAGCCATTCTCTTCGCTTTCTAAGTCTGCTTCAAGGTCACCCTCAAGCATCCCCGAGACCACTTGTACGCCAAGGTATACTAAGATACCCCAAACACCCGCAATCAATACCGCTGCTGACTGCTCAGGATTCGCCCACGATACGGCAATCATCAAGAAAATAAGCGCAACGAAGACGCTCATGGCATCGACTTTACCCAGCTTTGCTAAGCGGCTCTCGAGCCAATCAAACCAATGTACTTCTTTATCATCAAAGATAAAGTTCAAGAATACCAGTAATAAGAAGATACCACCAAAGGCTGAGATTTCAGCATGGTGCGCCATTAAGCGGGCAGAGTATTCTTTAGGGTCATTTAAAGCCAAGTTGACAACTTCCATAACGCCAAGTTCAGCCGTAAAGGCGACGATGACAATAGGGAATACCAAACGCATACCGAAGACGGCGATTAAAATACCGACGGTTAAGAAAATCTTTTTCCAAAATTCGTCCCAGCCTTTAAGGACTGAGGCGTTGACCACCGCATTATCAAATGATAATGAAATCTCCATGACGGCCAAAATAGCGGTAATAGATAAGGTGGTTATCATACCGCCTATACCGCCGTGTGAATATCCCCACCATGCCGCTACCGCTAGGGCAATAATAGTGAAGATAAAGTCTAAATAAAAATGTCTCATGACACATCCTGTCTGGTTGCATAAAGCTAAGGTCGGTCTATTATAGACACAAACCGCAAAAAAAGCGGTTATTGCTAACCACTTTTTTGCATAATTTTAAACGAAACATAAAGCATTACCAGTCTTTTAGCTATGAATAATTGTGACTATTTTGCAACCATATTTTACCGTCAAAATAGCGGCTTATAATTACTGTTGAAGTACCTGTTTACAGCACCTTTAAACAGTGACTTTATAGTGGTTTCAAATAGTGATGTTAAATATTGATTTTCAACAATCACTTTAAATAGCCACTTTAAATAGTCACTTTAAATAAATAGCTAAGACCTGCTTTAGGTCTTGGACGTGATCATTCTATAAAAGTCGATTTACGGTAAGGATAAAATATCAAGACCGTGTTAGATATCGACGCCATACTGCTGACACATGGCTTGCAAGCCACCAGAATAACCTTGACCAACGGCGCGGAATTTCCACTCACCGTTATGACGATAAACTTCGCCAAATACCATCGCCGTCTCAACAGAGTAATCTTCTGCTAAATCAAAACGTACCACTTCTGTGCCTGTTTCTTCGTTCACAACACGGATAAAGGCGTTGGCTACTTGACCAAAGTTTTGGCTACGAGCGGCTGCATCATGAATAGTGACGGTGACGACGATTTTATCGACATCAGCAGGTACTTGGGTTAGGTTTACTTTAACGACTTCATCATCGCCGTCGCCTTCGCCAGTACGGTTGTCGCCGGTATGCTCAACTGCGCCATTGTCAGATTTGAGCTGGTTGTAAAAGATAAAGTCATGATCGCCGCGTACTTTACCCGCCGTGCTGAGTAAAAACACACTGGCATCCAAATCGAACTCAGCGCCAGAAGTCGCGCGCTCATCCCAACCAAGACCGATAAGCAGCTTGGTTAAGTTTGGGTCGGTTTTGGTTAGCGATAAGTTACCGCCTTTATTAAGTGATAAAGCCATGGGGTTATCCTTGTTATTAGAGTGATTAAGGGTGTGATAGTTAAGTTATATAAATAAAAACAATCGCAATAGTGGGATTAAACTGTACATAAAACTATCGTTTAACGGTTGTCTAACTATTGCTTAACTATTACTTAGTGACGCTCTATCATAACAACAAAAAATGACCCAATCAAAGCCGATTGGGTCATTGTTATGTGTACGGTTATGCGTACGATAAGACTGACGATAAAGGACAGCGTTTACATGCAGTGCTTAACCTTTACCGGCATCTAGAAACCTAAATTATAGGCTTTGACGATGGCGAATCTCAAAGCTCTGATGAATCGGCTTTTTAACATCAAAATCAAACCCAATGGTTTTTTGGGTGATATCCACAATATCATAGCGCTCAGTCAACTGCTCATCGAGCTCAAAGCGGGTAAAGTTGTTGGAGAAATACAACACGCCGTCTGAGGTCAAGCGGTTCATCGCGCGGTTGATGAGAGCCGAATGGTCGCGCTGCACATCAAAGGTACCTTGGAACTTTTTCGAGTTTGAAAAGGTTGGCGGATCAATAAAGATAATATCAAATTGTTCCGTATTGTCTTTAATCCACTCAAAGATATCAGCGGCGACAAACTGGTATTTGTTGCGGCTAACGTCAAGACCATTTAGGACAAAGTTTTGCTTGCCCCAATCGAGGTAGTTCTGTGATAAATCAACGCTGGTGACTTTTTTCGCGCCAGCCAAGGCCGCATGGACACTTGCTGTACAGGTATAAGCAAATAAGTTCAGTACGGATTTATTACGACTGTTGTCTTTGATTCGGGCGCGCATATTACGGTGATCAATAAACAAACCCGTATCGAGATAATCGGTAAAGTTGACATAGAAATACGCGCCATCTTCACGAGCGACATAGAACTTGCCACGCTTTTCAGTATTGCCTTGCTTGCTATATTGGTCATTACCAGACTGACGCGCACGGGTTTTGATAAAGATTTGTTCGCGATTAATACCAAAGACTTCACGGATACCCATTAACGCCAAATTAAAGCGTTTTTTCGCCGTTTCAGGTGGAATGGTTTTTGGTGGCGCGTATTCTTGCACGTGCACATAATCGCCATATAAATCGACCGCTACTTTGAAATCAGGCAAATCAGCGTTATAAACGCGTAGATTACTGACAGTGTCTTTTTTAGCCAGTTTCTTCAGTTTGGCAAGGTTTTTTTGCAAGCGGTTGATGAAGTCTTGTCCTTCTTCCACTTCAATCTCACGCTTCTCAAAGCGACTGACCAAATTACCCGTTTGCCCCGCAATCAAGGTGCCGTAGCGGAAATAAACCGTAATAGCACCGTTATGACAGCGTAAAGTTTTTGGCTCTTTAATCGGTAATATATCGACTTGTTCGACATTGGCCGCCAAGATTCCAACCATAGGGTCGATATCAATACCGGCAAAACTGTCTTGTAGAATCAGCCCAAGCGCATGATATAAAGGCTTAATCATCTCTTCATCACCCAAGCGCTCACCATACGGCGGGTTGGTAATGACTAAAGGATTGCTTAAGCGACCATCATCGACCAGTGGTTTTAAGACGCTGCTTAGTTGGTCAAGAGCGCGGGTCTCAAGGTCGAGTAGTGGTAATAAGTCTTGCAAACCGGCGGCTATCAAGTTCTTTTCTGTCGCGAGGATTGCACCGCTATCGGCATCAAAGCCCAAAATTAGTGGCAAAGTATCTGGCTGCTCGTTGGTAATGGCCAATGCATCGCGGAAACGCGTCTGGGCATCATCAATCATCTGTTGCCATAACGCATCGTCATGATGCTGCCATTGATAAAAACCAAATTGATTGGCGGCTTTATCAATACCGACGGCATAATCGCAATGCATGAGAAGGGCTTCAATAATAAAGGTGCCAGAACCACACATTGGATCAATCAGAGCGTTATATAAAGGGGCATTACCTTCTTCATTTTTCTTATGCCAGCCTGCGCTGTAGAGCAACGCTGCCGCTAAGTTCTCTTTTAATGGCGCTTCGGTCATCGCCACACGGTAGCCACGGCGATGCAAACTGGTCCCTGATAAATCTAGATACAGCTCAGCTTGCTTATCATTGACCGTTGCAAACACCGAAAAATCTGGGTTTTTACTATCGACGTTAGGACGGCTGTCATATACTTCGTTAAAGGTATCGGCAATCGCATCTTTGATACGCAGCATGGCAAATTGCTGACTGACGGCAACGCGTTTATCAACCGATAGACGAATGGCAAACGTTTGCTCTAGCTTAAATTGTTCCGTCCAATCGACCGATTTTGCCAAACCATAAAGCTGCTCTGCCACATCGTATTCAGTATTGATGTTTTTGCGTTTGATCAGCATCAATACCCGTGACGCAACCCGCGACCACAAGCAAATGGTGTATAGGTCACGCAATGTACCAGTCACCGCTAAACGACCAGTACTCTTGATCTCGCTTGCAATACCAAAACTGGTCAGCTCAGTTTGTAGCGGTGCCTCAAGCCCATCGGCACAGGTAATAATAAGGTCAAGCGACAACTCTGCTGAAGCGGCTGGTAAGGAGTTGGGCGTGGTTGTTTCGGTCATACGGATACCTGTGGGCTAAATTGATAAATATTGATAAATAAGGCGCATCATAAAATAAGATGTTTAACCGCCAATTTTACCATAATTACGCTATGGATAGTTTAAAGTGGCATTCTTTAGAAGACTGTTTTTAAGAAATGGCTTTTTGTTTTTAAACTAAAATCATGTCGCACCATTGTTTTTTAATATCGTTAAGCAGCTAATGACACTGACTACTTACCGCCTTTTTTTAACGCGGCTGTTTCTGTGACCAATTGCGTAGGAGTCGCAACTGGCTTGGTAACGATAGGGTAAACCTGCTCTGTTGGCATCAGCAGGCGCATATGCGGATAAGGGGTTGAGATATCAGCGGCATCAAAGGCACGTTTGATATTCTCGCGTAAGACTTCTTTGATTTTAGGCATACGTGCAACAGCCGCAGGCTTGACCCAAAAACGCACGATAAAGAATACGCCGTATTCGCCAATCTCATCAACAGTCGCTGAGGTTTCGGGGCGATTTAATACCACGTCGCTCTCAGACAATACCTGCAAAATCACCTCACGTGCCTTGTCGATATCATCTTCAAAAGCAATGCGCATGCGGATATCAAAACGTATAAAGTTTTTCGAGGTTAAATTGATGACCACAGAAGAAGCGACGTTTGAGTTGGGGATAATAACGGTGATATTGTCGCGGGTTAAGACATGGGTCGTGCGTAAAGCGATAACCACGACGCGCCCTTCATTGTCATTGATATTGACCCAGTCGCCGACTTGAAACGATTGCTCAAGTAAAATGGTGATGCCCGCGATAAAGTTAGCAAGCGTTGATTGGGCGGCAAAGCCCACGGCAATACCGGCAATACCCAAACCTGCCACTAGCGATACGATATCAAAGCCAAATTGCGCCATGACGCTGGCAAGCCCAAATACCAATAATAGTACGGACAAAATGTTTTTGAGTAGCTGCTCGATAGAAGCGTTTAGACCATAATGCTGCAAGACTTTATGGATAATTTGCCCAGATGACGTCCATAGCACATAATAAATACCCGCCCAAGTACTGGCTTTAGCAGTGGCTTTGACCGTATCTGGCTCAAAATTAAGCTGGCTCATGATAGCTATCAAGCTGGTCACAATCCAAATATAGCGTAGTATTGAGCGAACAATTTTAGATCGGCGCTCATTTAAGCGGATTCTGGTTCTGCTTTTTTTGACAATGTAGATGGCAAGCCAATAAAAAAATCCCAATACCGCAAGCAGTATTAGGATTTTGATGCCCGTACTCACCAATTCTACCGATTTAGCTGACCAGTCTAACGAGTCTTCATCTATGGTGCCGCCGATAGCAAGGTATAGGCTAGTATGTAGGTCGCGAACAATCTCTTGAAAGAAGTCAGTAATACCAGCGATTGCCATTGTTTCATCCATGCAGGGTTTAGGTCTAAATAAAATGGGTATTAAAAAGTCTGATTGTAAATTAACTCAAATCGCTCAGGCAAATCAACTATGACCTTGATTGCCTTGAGCGTTCATTTGAGCACTAACTTAAAGTGATATAAGTCAAAACGACGAAGCATAATTTTATTAAAAGACATTGCCGCTTATCTTGTTAAAAGCAAATACTTAAAAATTGCCTTCTTGGGTATCATGCGATTGATAAGGTATCTTCATCATACGTTGAACATCACGTAATGCAGTACGTAAACCTTCTAATATCGTCGGATGATAAAACGGCGTATCAAGCATGTCTTTGATACTTAAATCGTTGGTAATTGCCATCGCCAATATATGTCCAATATATTCCGCATCAGGGCCGACCATGCTGGCGCCCAAGATTCTATCGGTCTTTTTGCAACCATAAATATGCAATAAACCGCAGTTAACACCCATCACGCGGCTACGTCCTTGATTGTCAAAGCTCACTTTGCCAATCACATGCTCAAGCTCTGAGTCTGCTTGGATTTCAGGTAGCGACATACCGACGTTCACGATTTGTGGCGCGCAAAATACAATAGAAAATGGCGTGGCAGGCGGGCGAATATAAGCGTCTGTCTTATTGTCGCAAACAAGGCTGCCGGCGCTAAATCCTTCATCACTGGCTACATGTAATAAAGGAAGATTGGCATTGGCATCACCAACGATATAGACTTCTAAATCACCGATTTTACCAGTCTTTTTATCAAGCTGCTTTGGGCGGTTTTTATCATCAAGCTCGACGCCTAGATTTTCAACACCAAGCGCATCAATGTTATTGCGGCGACCTGTGGCAACCAGTACGTACTCGCCTTGCCACTGCTGCGTTTGACCGGCGCTATCTTCGTAGTCGATAAAGGCAACCGAGCCTTTATCACCTGCATCTGCTTGAGTACCAACCTCGGTAATGTTGCTACCTAAATGCATGGTTAGTTCGCGATTTAAGCAATCGATGGCTTTATTATTAATGTCATCGTCTTTTAAACTGGCCACGCGTTTGACACGATTAAATAAAGTAACGTCGACGCCTAAACGAGTAAAGGCTTGGGCAAGCTCTAAGCCGATGGCACCTGCACCAACCACCGCCAGTGATTTTGGTAAATCAGTTAGCTCAAAGACAGTGTCAGAGGTAATCATGGTATCGCCAAGCTTGTCCGCCCAGCCTTCTGGGATAAAGGTTGAGCTACCAGTCGCGACAATGATTTTATCCGCTTCGATTAGCTCATTGTTAACCTCAATCAATCCTTGTTCATTGATATAAGCGCGACCTGCTATTTTCGTTTCTGCAGGCCAACTTTCTACTTGCTCCTCAACGTAGCTGGCAAAATGATCACGCTCAGCGCGAACCCGCGCCATGACTTGTTTGCCATCTATTTGCGCGCTGGCATGCACACCAAACTCGCTAGAATGATTGGCCTCATGCGCGCGGTCAGCAGCAGCAATAAGCAGTTTGCTTGGCATACAACCGACCGCAATACAGGTGGTTGTCCAAAATCCATCATTAATAATTATGACGTCGTCTTTTAATTTGCGGGCTTGGCGAAAGGCGTTTTGACCAGCAGTACCAGCGCCAATGACCGCAACCGATACCTTGCGTGTCACTTTTGTATGGCTACTGTCAGCAGTGCTATCAGGCTGTTTATTCATAGTATTCTCAAATCAGGCGAATGTGATATTAGGTGATGGATTTGCACAAAAAACAATGAAAAAGGCTATTAAAAAATCAAGGCGCTAACGTATTCAGTAAACGCTCAGTATAGCCAGCAGCGCGTAAATTACGCTGCGCATGAGTTAGCGTGCCATCTTTATCAAAGACAAAGGCTGAACGTACAAGACCTAAGCTGATTTTGCCATACATGTTTTTTTCTTTAATAACATCAAAGTACTGGCATAATTTCTCATCACTATCACTGATAAGTGCGATATTAAGATGGTGTTTAGCCATGAATTTTTCGTGAGATTCGACGCTATCACGCGAGACACCGATGATATCGTAACCCAATTTATCAAACTCATTGAGCTGAGCGGTAAACTCTGTCGCTTGCGTGGTGCAGCCTGGGGTATTGTCTTTGGGATAAAAATATAAAATTAGGCCTTTATCGGTATGAGCAACCAGCTCTTTTAGGCTGATATCGTCATGAATAAAGTTGCCGTCTAGCTCGCGCACGATGGTGACTGGGAAATCAGGTAGGGCAATAGTCTCGGTGGTCGGCTTGGCCATTATAAAATCCTTATTAGTTTTGGTTATGCATATATTGTCGTTTATACATATATTATAGTGATTGCTCTTATTATAGGCAGATTCATCGCAATTTCATCGCAATAACTACTCAGTTTTACACTTCACTTATTCATTAGCAACAAAAAAGACTGGCAATAACCAGTCTTTTGTATTTTGTAGCAAATATTTTTTACGGGCTTTAAGCAGGTTTTTGTGGCTGCTTTAAATCCAAACCAACTGTGCATTGCTGCAGGTCTTTTTGCATTTTTTTCACGTAAGGTAAGCTTGATGGGTCTTTTTTATCTTGCGCGTAGCTTTCAATTTCCCACATCTGACCGATGGTCATCTCGCTGCGGACACCGATGGTGCATTTACATAATTTGGTCGCAGTATTTTTGTCAGCGACCTTATATTTGACCGCGCCATTGACACAGGTATTGATATTATTTTGCTTGATATCAGCAGCGTTTGCTTGTGGCAATGCAAACAGAGCAGCTAGGGCTAGGGGTAATACGGGCAAAAACTTCATAAACATCCTCTATAGGTCGCGTCAATTTTTCAGATTTTATAGGCAAAAAATCTTGGTCGTTTTATTTGGTTACTGGTCTAAGTATTGATTTTAGCACTGATTTTAATAATGGTTAGGACACTAGTTTTGTCACTTATTTTATAACTTGCATGAGCAAATATATAGGCAATTCTCCATCTATATAGCGCTCATTACATTTAGCTAACTATCAGTACGGTTACCTTGTCATTGATATAGTCGCCCATACCATAGCAATTAAATTGCTTAAAATACAATGCCAGCGTGCTGTGTTAATGCAAGCAAATGTTGCGCAAATATTTAATGAGCTGCGCTATTAAGACAATCATACTCGTACTTTAAGGCAGCCATAAGCCTGTTTTTACAGTATTTATTCAGGCTATTAAGGCTGATAATGGGTAGGGTCAGTAACGCCAGCTTGGGCAAATCCTTGACGGCGCAGCACACAGCTGTCGCAGGCACCGCAAGCCAACCCATCGACATCTGCTTGATAACAAGAAATCGTCTGCCCATAATCGACCCCTAACGATAAACCAAGCTCGATGGTTTTGGCTTTAGATAACTGCTGCAGTGGTGTTTGAATCGATAAATGGTGACCGGTGACGCCAGCTTTGGTGGCAAGATTGGCCATGTGTTCAAAAGCAGCGATATATTCTGGACGGCAATCAGGGTAGCCTGAATAATCGACGGAGCTTACACCAATGACGATATGGTTGGCATCGGTCACTTCAGCGACTGCCAAGGCGTAAGATAAAAATATGGTATTACGCGCAGGTACATAAGTGTTTGGAATAGCGTCGTTATCGATCTCATCACGATTTTTACTGGGGAATTTATCGGTATCGCCATCAGGGACAATCATGCTGTGGTCGGTGAGTGATGAGCCGCCAAGCTGCGCGATATCGATATCAATAATGCGATGATTGACTGCTGCGGTTTCAGCGATGGCTTTGGCTGCAACAAGCTCACTATTATGACGTTGACCATAGTTAAAACTGACCGCTGTCACAGAAGCATAGCGCGCCTTTGCCCAATACAAACAAGTCACGGAATCGAGCCCGCCTGATAGTAGCACCACGGCATTTTGGCTTTTATGCAGCGCCGTCAAGTTAGCGTCGTTTGCTGAATTGGTAGAGGAGGTCTGTGCAGTAACAAGAGTCATAGTGGTATCTATTATTAGTTTGAAAGTATTGGTTCAAAAATATGGATTTACGAAAGCCGTCTATTTTAGCAAAAATAGCCCCATTACAGAACCTTGAAGGTGTTATTAAAAGAGGGCTAAAGCGTGATTAAGTGGTGGCTAAAGGATATTTCAGTCAGTACTGTATTTGTATTATCCATCAAACACTATTAATCAGACATAGGGCAATCAAACAGGCGATTAGGCATAAGTGCTGTTATCAAGTTAAATAACAGTCTTACGCTGTCTTCTTAAGTTGCCTTCTTAAGTTGCCCTGATATTTAGCCTTATCAATTAACGTCATATTTTCAATCTGTTAGCAAAATTTGTTATAATCGCTGCTTTTAAAGCCCGCGTGCTAAAAATATTGCTAACTGCTTTATAGCAAAATCAACCTTGTAAAGATATTGAGTAACTTATGACCGTAGCGACCTTGTTTACGCCAAAAATAACCCCTCAGTTTGATGCTGCGTCTATCGATGCTGATTCTACCGGTACTGGTTGGGATAGCTATGCATTAGATACGGATGTCGCTGACGAATCTGACCAAGCTACTCATGACGATCATATGGCTGAGCAATTATCATCTAATCAGCTGCTATCGACTGAAACGGCACAATTTCGCAAGCTACAAAAAAAGCTACGCCGCCAAGTATCATGGGCGATTCGCGATTTTAATATGATTGAAGATGGCGACGTCATCATGGTTTGTGTGTCAGGCGGCAAAGACAGCTATACACTGCTAGATATCTTATTGTTACTCAAGCGTATTGCCCCGATTAGCTTTGATATCGTCGCGGTCAATCTTGACCAAAAACAGCCCGGTTATCCTGAAGATATTTTGCCCGCTTATCTGAATGAGCAAGGTATCGCGCATTATATTTTAGAAAAAGACACTTATAGTATCGTCAAAAGCGTGGTGCCAGAAGGTAAAACTTATTGCTCGGCTTGTTCACGTCTGCGCCGTGGCTCGCTATACGGCTTTGCCAAACAAATTGGCGCAACCAAAATCGCCCTTGGCCATCATCGCGACGATATGCTGGCGACGTTCTTTTTAAACTTATTTCACGGCGGTGCGCTTAAATCGATGCCGCCTAAACTGCTCAGCGATGATAAGCAAAACTTGCTTATTCGTCCGCTTGCCTACGTTGAAGAAAAAGACATCATTGAATATGCCCGTTTAAAAGAATTTCCGATTATTCCGTGCAATCTATGCGGCAGTCAAACCAATCTACAACGGGCGATTATCAATGACATGCTACGCGAATGGGATGACGCTCATCCGCAGCGCTTAGCGTCTATTTTTAAAGCCATGCAAAACGTCGCACCGTCGCAATTAGCCGATCGTGAATTATTTGATTTTGAGACATTAAGTCTTGAGCGTGATGATAATGAGCGCTTATTTGAAGGCGATAATATCCAAGCAGGGCAGACCGATAGTCTGGCTGAGATTGGATTACCTGTAGCGCCAAAAACTCAAGTCTTTAATCCAAAATTTGCCAATAATCAGAACTTGCAAGCTGAAACTGAGGCGGCAAGGAACAGCCGCATAACGCAGAAAATCCCAACGATTAACCCTGTTATTTAATGAGCTGATGGTTTAAAGCTATAGTCAAAATATCCTAAAAACGCTACGGTATTGCTGATATCAATTTTTTGTAGCCTCTGTCTGCGCAGGCACAGCAAGCAAGAAAAATTGATATCAGCAGCGCGTGATGTATCGATATTACTTTTCACTGACTATATGTTGCTTAAATAATCTTAAGTTAATTTGATAACGTTAAATCCATGAATGTTAGCCCCAAAAAAACCAGCCCTTAATTATTAAGGGCTGGTTTTTTTAACTTTAAGAGTAGCTATTTAAATAACACTAGCTTTCGGCAAACACCGGTAGCGGATTAAAACTTACCTCTGAACGTGGCAATTTTGCCACATCTTGCATACGCCAATCATCCTTACCATCATTACTAACTTGTAAGTAATATTTGGCTTTGACTGGGTCAATATTTACCTGAGCGCTATATTTGTTGCCTTCTTCATGTTTTAACACAACATCACGATCTTTTTTAATATCGGTGGCATGTGAGATAGATAACTCTAAGGTATCAGGATAAGTAACCGGCTCGCCATTTGATAATTTACCAGACTGCAAGCTCTGCTCGGGATAATTTAGATAAAACACGATATCACCATTATCGGCAAACTGCATTTGACCGTGTAAGTCTAAATCATAGGTGAGCTTGTCGCGCGAGACGTCATGATAGAGGGTTTTGCCATCCATATACCAATCGTCACGTACCACACTGTCACGTATTTGGTAAGAATAATAGACAAACCAGATGCAGGCAATAACGACTAACGCTGGCATGCCAATGACAAAAATAACCACCATATAGTTTTTGTACCATGGCTGGCTATCTTGATGCTTAAAGTTGGGGGCTGGACTAGACATAACATACCTATTAATCAGATATTCGTTTATAGCTGTCTGTCAGAGAGTTATAAACGGTATCAACGGATAAAATGATGGCTCAATACTGCCAGATTAATGACGAAATATTCACGCCCTAAGCACGCAAAGACTTATTGTCCTTGCGTGGTAAAGATGTTTTGTTTGCTAACATTATACTGACCATTTTCGCTCTTCACATTTAAAGTAACTGGTGTTTGACCAAACTCAATCACATCAGGGTCACCATAAATACTCACTGGCATATCAAAGCTTTCACCAGCCTCTAACGGCACATCGTTAAAGCGCAGCTCTAAGCTCAAACCGTCTTGTGGCTCAAGGGTTATCTTATAAGTGTGAGGCTCTTGCGTTTTGTTGGTCAATTTAACGATATAGCTGTTCTCAATCATGCCTTGCTGATTCAATGACGACAACTGGTTGCGGTCACGGCGAATATCAATCTCTAGCGGTACGCGATCATTCAAGGCATAAATTACGCCGCCACAAAGCACGGTCAGTAAGGTTAAATAAGCGAAGAAGCGCGGACGGAATACACGGCTTGGCTCTTTTTCGACCAATTGACGCTCTGTTGTATAACGAATCAGCCCGCGTGGGTAGCCAACTTTATCCATCACATCATTACACGCATCGATACAGGCAGCGCATTGGATACAAGCTACTTGCAAGCCATCACGAATATCAATACCTGTCGGGCAGACCTGCACACACATCTGACATTCGATACAGTCACCTAAATCCTCAGGATTGGTGCCTTTTTTGCGCGCGCCGCGAGGCTCACCGCGCTCATAATCGTAAGAAACGATTAACGTATCTTTATCGAACATCACGCTTTGGAAGCGGCCATAAGGACAGATTTGCACACACATCTGCTCACGCATATAGCCTGCATTGACGTAGGTCGAGAAAGCAAAAATAAATATCGATACCCATATCCACGTTGACCAATCAGGGAAGGGGATAAACCCTATCATCTGCCAATTTTGATACAACGCCTCCGTACCCGACACATAACTGACAAAGGTTGTGGCGGTAATCATCGAAAACACAAACCAGATAAAATACACTAAAAAACGCTTAAACGCTTTCTGTGCGCTCATAGGCTCTTTATCGAACTTTATACGCTTGTTACGATCGCCAATGACCAATTTTTCGACATATTGGAACATATGCGTCCAAATGGTCTGGGGACAGGCATAGCCACACCACACCCGTCCGGCGTAGACAGTCACCATAAATAGGGCAAAGGCAGCAATAAGCGCAAAAGCAGCAATAAAGTAAAAATCTTGGGTTAAAAAGGTCATACCAAAAATATAATAATGCTGCGACGGCACATCAAACCAGATTGCTTGCCTACCGTTATAACGTAGCCACGGTAAAATCAGAAATAATGCCAAAAACGCATACATGCTAATGACACGGATGTTTTGATAAAATCCGGTGACAAATCTGGGATGTACACGTTTTTTATTGGCGTTAAGATCGACGACAGGGATTTTATTGGATTGTTGTGCTGACATAAACGTGCCTCTTTAAAAAAAGAATCAGTCTGCTGGCATGATGAACAAATACCCTGAATAACTGGGTATATGAATGTGCGATGTTATCAATGTCAGTAAGTAGCGAGACATACTGAAAGTCAAAATATGCTGACTCGACTACCAAATGAGCGATTGTAAATAATGGGTTTAAATATGCTTAAATGGATGATTCAATAGTGTTTCTCATAGATAGCTATTTTAACATTCTCCCTACTATAAATGGGGCAATAATGCTAGAAAGCAACATTAATCTCATCATTATTGATAGCCAAATGCAGTAAGAGCATCTACTCATGAGAAACAAATCATAAGTAAGGGACAAATGACCAAGCCTGATTATTACTAATGAGATTATTAAGTTTTTTATTAAATTTACTCACTATAACCAACATTTAGCCCTCAGTGAATAACTAAAAAGGGAGAACTGCAATAACAGTCCTCCCTTTTTTAAACTTACTTATTTACGATATAGCGACTGACTAAATATGATTAGTTAGCGGCTGTCGTTTCTGCTGCAGCGGTTGCGGTTGTCGCTGCCTGAGGAGCAGGGGCAGAGACTGTTTTTGCTTTAGCAGGTTGAGCGCTTCTGTCTGATAGAGAGTAAACATAGGCAGCAAGCAACATAATGCGCTCATTACCCAGTTTGGTTTCCCACTCAGGCATTACGCCTGCACGACCATAACGTACCGTTTCGCGAATGGTTTCACGATCGCCGCCATATAGCCAGATTTTATCTGTCAAGTTTGGCGCGCCAGTAGAGGTCATACCTTTTGCGTCTGGACCATGACAAAGTACACAGTTGGTTGGCTCGTTGAAGATTGCCTCACCCTGAGTAACTTTGGCTTTATCCAACTCATAACCTGGTTGATTGCCAGATATTGATAGGACATATTCAGACACGGCACGAACACCGTCTTCACCGATTTGATCACGCCATGCGGTCATACCACCGACGCGGCCGTTATGTAGAGTCGTCAAGATATTTGCCGCCTCACCGCCATATAACCAGTCATTATCGGTAAGATTTGGATAGCCTGCCGCACCTTTGGCGTTAGAGCCATGACAAACTGCACAGTTCTGTAAGAACAAGCGACTACCAACCTTCAATGCATTCGGGTTTTCAGCCAGCTTTTCTACATAAGGTGCCAACTCGGCCACTTTCTCGTCGATTTGAGCCTGTAGTTCTGCTGGTGGCTTCTCACTATGACGCAGGGTTGCTTGCATCTCAGAAAGCGTTGCTAGGGTTTTTGTTGCACCGCTCGCATCGGCCTTGGCCAAAATGTTTTGCTCAAAGTTATCGGTAAATACTTTGTTATTACTTTCAAGTTCGCTGTTCAACTCGTTGTGAGAAGTCCATGGTAAGGTTTTACCATCCACTTCTACGGTTGTAATACCTTCCCACTTTGATGGAAAGATAGCAGGGAAAAATATCCAGTATGCAACGGCCCAAATGATTGAGCCAAAAAATATCACTAGCCACCATTTAGGGAGTGGCTTATCGTATTCCTGAATGCCATCGTAAGTGTGACCAGTGGTACCGTCTTCCTCTACTTCTGGCTTGTACTTCAAAACCATTAGCAAAACACCGAGGATACCCGCCCAACACATAATACTTAGTATGGTGATCCAAGAACTCCAAAAAAATGTCATCGTTTATCCTTATTGCGCTGCTCTTCAGACAAAGATTCGATATCCTCGTCATCAAGCGCAAGTTGTGCATCTTCTTCGAAGCGTTTTTTGTTTTTTGGCGAATACGCCCACCATGCAACGCCTACGAAGGCAATAAAGGCAGAAACGGTCGCAATTGTTTGTAATTCACCAATACCCATTAGCGCTGTCCTTCCATCGCGGTACCTAATTGCTGTAAGTAGGCAACCAAAGCATCAAGCTCAGTGGCACCAAGTACAGCATCGGGTGCGCCTTCGATATCTTCTTCAGTATAAGGCACACCGAAGCGATCGCGGAATAGACGCATTTTGGCTTGAACATTGCTACCATTAACTTCATTGGTTGCAAGCCAAGGGAAACCAGGCATTACTGACTCAGGTACTAAAGAACGTGGCGCAATCAGATGCTGTTTTTGCCAATCTTCAGAATAGCGTCCACCGACACGTGCAAGGTCAGGACCCGTACGTTTTGAACCCCATAAGAATGGATGGTCCCACGTTGATTCAGCAGCACGCGAATAAGGTCCATAACGCTCAACTTCAGCACGTAACGGACGAATCATTTGGGTATGACAGACGTGACAGCCTTCACGAATATAGATGTCACGACCTTCAAACTCAAGTGCAGTCCATGGCTCCATGGCGGGAAGGGGAGCGTTCACCCCACCTTCTTCAGGACCCTTGTTATCATAAATCAGCGGTACGATTTCAACGAGCGTTGCAAAGCTAATGGCAATAACAATACCGATAACCAACAAGCCTGTATTTTTTTCAATAATTTCATGCGGTGTACCAGACATGATCGCTCCTTATACGTTAGCTGCCGAAGGTTTATCAACACTAGGTTCATGATCCGTTGGGTCAGCGATATCTACAGGCTTACCTTCTGGCATTTGCAGTGTTTTATAAACGTTATATGCCATAACAAACATACCCGATACATACAATAGGCCACCAAAAGCACGACCGATATATGGGAAATGTGAGAACTCAACCGTATCAACGAAGCTGTATACCAACGTACCGTCTGGGTTGGTCGCAAGCCACATCATGCCTTGGCCAATACCTGAAATCCACATAGAGACGATATAGAAGATAGTACCTGCTGTTGCCAACCAGAAATGCGTGGTGATTAAGCTGATTGAGTACATTTTTGGTTTGTTATAGATACGTGGTAACAGTACGTATAGCGAACCAATGGTAATCATACCAACCCAGCCAAGCGCACCTGAGTGTACGTGACCTACAGTCCAGTCAGTGTTATGAGATAACGCGTTGACGGTCTTAATAGACATCATTGGACCTTCAAACGTCGACATCGCATAGAACGACAATGCCACAATCATAAAGCGAATGATCGGATCGGTACGTAACTTATCCCAACTACCTGATAGCGTTAGTACACCGTTAATCATACCACCCCAAGATGGTGCAAATAGGATGATTGAGAATACCATTGCTAATGACTGTGTCCAATCTGGAAGCGCTGAATAATGCAAATGGTGACCACCAGCCCACATGTATGATGCAATCAATGCCCAAAAGTGAACGATAGACAAACGGTAAGAATAAATAGGACGACCAATCTGTACTGGAACGAAGTAATACATCATCCCAAGGAAAGCGGCCGTTAAGTAGAAACCTACCGCATTATGCCCGTACCACCACTGCACCATCGCATCAGTTGCACCGCCAAATAACGAATAAGATTTAAACGCACTAACAGGGATAGCCATACTGTTTACGATATGCAGTAGAGCAATCGTAATAATAAAAGCGCCAAAGAACCAGTTAGCCACATAAATATGTGAGGTTTTGCGTTTGATTAGCGTACCGAAGAAAACGATGGCATAAGATATCCATACCAAGGCAATCAAAATATCGATTGGCCACTCAAGCTCAGCGTATTCTTTGGTCGACGTCAGACCTAAAGGAAGCGTGATAACTGCCGATACGATAACTGCTTGCCAACCCCAAAAGGTAAACCAAGCCAAGTAAGGTGCAAATAGTCTCGTCTTACAGGTACGCTGTACCACATAATAAGAGGTTGCGAACAGGGCAGAGCCACCGAATGCAAAGATAACCGCGTTGGTATGGAGCGGTCTTAGGCGACTAAATGTCAACCATGGAATGTCAAAGTTGAGTGCTGGCCATGCTAACTGTGAAGCAATGAACACACCAATACTCATGCCGACGATGCCCCATATCACGGCCATTATCGTAAAGAATCTTACGACAGTGATTTCATATTCACGGTCAACTGGGGCGACTGCTGTGTTTTGTAAACTCATTGGATGATTCCTTTACAGCCCGAATTATCAACAGAATTAACTAACTCTCCGCGGCAGCTGTCTTATAAAAATTTATAAGCAGACAATGATTGCGGTACATGCTATTTTTTGACTACTCTTATCAGTCTTGCCATTATTAACTATCAACTTCGCTAGTTATCAGCTATCGCTGATGAGTAGAGGACGGCGATAAAAACGCACTGCGCTCACAGCTAGTCGATAGTAGGATTGTTAATAAACGGTCAGATTTGATAAGAAAACGTGCCTTCCTTGAGCATCAAACATCGATTGAGGCTGAGTATGTATCTTAATTATTACTGATAAAAACAGTATGAACGAAGATAGATACTGATATTCAACTGGCGCTAAAAAGCTTATGCACCATCAATGTATGCTAGCGGCGGCTGACAAAAAAACATGTTTAGGTAATGTTTAGTTAAAACTCCCGACTCTGTTTAAGGGTATTGTAACGCAAACCTAATCAAATATCATCAGAACTATGCGCCAAAATACAAACTCTTTGGTAAAAATATGCGCCAACAACTTAATATTGCAGCATTATGCTCCCATTTTATACCCAATTTCCCTACTATTCTAGGGGTGAAAAAACATAGTGCTAACGAAGCAAAACGCAAACTTATCAGAAAAATTTGTAACCATGACGACATTGAACCTTTAACAGGCTATAAATAAGTTTTACTTATTATCAAGTCGCATCTTATAATGGCGCTGAACAGTATTGCTGACAGGACGTTTTTATACCTCTGTCAACAATTATTTTAATCATTGAAATAGCGGTCAGTCTTATGCCTTTAACGGCACAAGCTGTCCATACATAAGCTTTTTATACATGAATTTTTTATAAATGAGCTTTTTATAATAGGTATTAAGGATAATAATATGGCAGTTTTTTTGACAGACGAATGGTTTGAGCAAGTTGAGCAAATGGGTCAAGAAGCCGGTGAACTAAATCTACCACCAGCATTGGCCAATATGATTGTAAACCTAAAAGTATCTGATACTGAGCAAGATATCGAAGCCAGTTTCGCGAATGGTTTATTACATCGCGGCTTAAATGACGCAGCGACGACGACTTTATTGCTTGATCGCAGCATCTTGCAATCTATCATCACTGATTTTGATACCAATGAAATCATGGGCGCCTTTATGGGTGGTAAAATCCGTGTTGAAGGCGATATGTCACAATTGATGGCAGTACAAACGGCGCGTCCAAGTGCTGAGCAAAAAGAGCTGTACAGTAATATCAAATCAATGACTACCATGGCCTAATGGTCTGTTTTTCATTTTTATATGAATAACATTTAGCATAAAAAAAGCCCTTAATTCATATTAAGGGCTTTTTTATAGAAAAGCTTACCAGTAATTTAATTGCTGAATTAACTGGCTTGTGATTGTTGCGTGTTTGCTTGCGATTTTTGATTTTCTTTATAAATCGCTGCTTGTAACCAGATATTCGCTTGTACATAGTCATGAACTTGGATAGCAGCAGTGGTTGAAGTTTTAGGCGCACCAATACGGATTACAAATGGGTCAGCATCTTGCTCACGCAGTACCACCACATCAAATAAGATGATGGGCTTACCATTAAACAGCGTTTCTTGCTTACCAAGCACCTGACCTTGACACCAAGCTTCGTCTTCTTGCCCTAAGGTATCACCAAACAGGTAAGCACACATATGACCGAGATTAATCTCAACCGGTGCCATTTGTTCTTTGGTCTCTGGCTGCCACGCTTTGATTTGCTCTTGTAAATCATCAGGCATTTTTCCATCGTTGGCGGCGACAATGTCGTTAAAAGCGCGATGGTAGCGAATGGCTTCTTGGTCTTCGACCATAATCACTTCGTCTTGTTCGCTCAGCTTAATCTCATGCGCCCAAGCACTGAAATTCACATAGTACGCCATATCCTGCTGATATAAATGACGGTTAGCGGTATAAAGCTGGTCAAAAGCATAGATGATGCTGCCATCAGCGGTGCGTAAGCGTAATACCGCATCATGGGTATTGTCATTGACAATCATACGTTCAATTTTACACGTCAGCCCATAAGGGCTATCGACACAAGGGTAGGCGTTAATAAAGCATTCAGGCTTGCCATCTTTCATCGCCAGCACTTGATTGATATGACAAGGCTGGTCTTCAGATAGCAGCAAACAGCTGTCTTTGGCACTGACATTGCTGTTGAGCCCTTTCGGCATGGCCGCTTTTTCAATCATCTTTTGCAGCCATTCTGGCACGTCTTGACTCATGTCATCGGTCAAAATGCGCCAATGATCGGCATGACCGGCAGACTGCTCGTCAGATAGAGTGATTTTGGTGGGGGATTGGATATTTTTATATTGATAATTAATGGTCATGAATATACTCAAACTTAAGTCAGCCATGAGGTTTGGGTCTAAAACTGTGATTGCTGACCATTATCCAATATGTGAGCGGATTGGTTTATGATAACCAGCAATGTCGTCAGTAAAGAGGCAACAAACAACAATGAGGGGTTAATGACAATTGTCCTTAGCATACAATATATAGGTATAGACGCAGCTAATAGCAAGCCCCTCATGAAAAATAATGTTAAAAGTTGAGTTTTTATTAAAAAATACTGGCAGTTTGCGCTAATGACTGGCACATATAAGTCAAATTGTGTCAAACTAGCTCCCTTTTGACAGCGGCATTTTGCTGGTCATAACCCCTGTTTTTGTGTTCGATTGATATGTTTTTGCGGCAACTGTCTTAGTCAATGTAATGCTACTAGGCGGTTGTTGCATCTGGTTTTATAACATAAATAAAGTCGCACGTGGATAAGATAAAGAGTTTGAATATGTTTCGTCCTTTAGCGTTATTTATCGGCTTACGGTACACCCGAGCAGAGCGTAGTAATGGTTTTATCTCCTTTATATCGCTGATTTCAATGATTGGTCTGACGCTTGGCGTGGCGGTATTGATTACCGTGCTATCGGTCATGAATGGTTTTGATCGGGAGCTAAAGACTCGTATTTTGGGTATGGTGCCACAAGCGACGGTTATCTCAACCGAGATTATCGGTGATTGGAAACAGGTGGCAGATAAGATCAAAGAAGATCCCGAAGTCGCTGCCGTTGCGCCTTTTATCCAGCTGCAAGGTATGCTGACCTCTAACGGTCAAGTGGCTGGAATTATGGTCACTGGCGTCGATCCTGAGTACGAGAAAAACGTCTCTATCATCAACGAGCATATGGTAGAAGGCAGTATTGATACCTTACAAAACGGTGAGTTCAGTATTGTGCTTGGCGAAGAGATGGTGCAATCCTTGGGGCTGCGCTTAGGCGATAAAGTGACGTTGGTGTTGCCAGAAGCGTCGCCATCACCAGCGGGTGTGATACCGCGCTTTAAGCGTTTTACGTTGACGGGTATCTTTACCATCAGCCCTGAAGTAGATAGCCTGATGGCGTTTATTCCGATGGGTGACGCGGCAAAATTACTGCGTCTACCAGAGGGCGCGCAGGGCATTCGTATGAAGCTTGACGATATCTTTAACGCACCGATGGCCGCCCAACGAGCTGCTGCCATTGCCCCTGAGCAGTTATATCCTAGCGATTGGACCCAAACGCACGGCAATCTGTTTGGTGCGATTCAAATGGAAAAAGCCATGGTTGGCTTGCTGTTATTCTTAATTATTTTAGTTGCCGCTTTTAATATCGTCTCAAGTCTGGTCATGCTAGTGACCGACAAAAAAGCCGATATTGCCATTCTAAAAACCTTTGGTGCTTCACCGCGTCTGATTACCCATGTCTTTATGGTACAGGGTGTGGTCATTGGCTTTATCGGTACGATTGCAGGCACGATACTCGGCGTTATCTTTGCCCTTACCGTCAGTGATATTTTGGGCTTTATTAATAATAGCTTTGGCTTGAATTTATTTGATGCTTACTTTGTAAACTATCTGCCATCGCAGCTGCGTTTGACCGATGTGGTACTGATTACCAGCGCGTCATTTGTATTGAGCTTTTTGGCGACCATTTATCCAGCCCGCCGAGCGGCTAAAATCCAGCCCGCGCAAACGCTACGTTACGAGTAATCTATAGGCGTTAATGCCATGATAAATAAAATAAAGGAAGCGCTATGTCTGCGATTTTAAAAGCGACCAATATTAATAAAATTTACGATGAAGGGGCGGTGAGTACCCAAGTATTGACGGGCTTAGATTTGACCGTCAATGCTGGTGAGCGCATTGCGATTGTCGGTACCAGTGGCTCAGGAAAAAGCACCTTGTTGCATTTGCTCGGCGGACTTGATACGCCAACCAGTGGTGAAGTCTGGCTACATGGTCAGCTGTTAAATACCATGAATGAAACTGAGCGCGGCGCGATGCGTAACAAGCACTTAGGGTTTATTTATCAGTTTCATCATCTATTGGCGGAATTTACTGCGGTTGAAAACGTCGCTATGCCGCTACTGATGCGCCCAAAAATGTCGACCACAGAAGCGCGCCAACAAGCGATAGATATTTTAAACAGTGTTGGTCTTGAGCACCGTTTGGCGCACCGGCCAGGTGAGCTATCAGGCGGTGAGCGTCAACGTGTGGCGATTGCCCGCGCACTGGTGACTAAGCCATCGCTTGTCTTGGCCGATGAGCCGACCGGTAACTTGGATTACGACAATGCCCAAAGTGTGTTTGGGCTGTTATCCGAGCTGCAAAGTACGATGCAAACGGCGCTGTTGATGGTAACGCATGACCGTAGTTTGGCTGCGCTTGCTGACCGTCAGCTACTCTTGCGTAATGGTCATTGGGAAGATTACTAAGCCTTTAATCTTTCGTTATAAACAATGTTATAAACAATATTCTTAACCGTTTCTTCTAAAAGTTACATGATTGCTGTTACTAAGCAGTAGCATGATAGGGTTAGAATTTTTATAAAAATAAGATAACAAATAGGCTGTATAGGGCAGCCTTATTCATTAAGTAAGGATGGATAGTATGAATAAAGACGATGACCCGATTGAAGCGTTTGGCAGTATCGAAGAAGGTAATGAGCCATTGAAACCTTATATGGATCCAACGTTGTTCGACACCATTGATAAACAAGCGCAAATAGAGTTGCTGACGCCAGTTTTTGACTCGATTACTTTAGCGGGTGTCGATTACGACTTAAAAGCGCAGGATAGTGCGACGGGCAAGCGCTATACGCTGCTTAAAGACGATAAGGTGATAGATGTCTTTGTGATGGATACCAATCTTACCGATAATATTCTCAATGCTATCGAAAAACATAAAGAGCAAGAAGGCGAATTATAACGCCGCCTAAAAGTTGGGCAATGATTTTTATAAAATGCTGCTATTCTTATAGTACGACTGGTGCTGAATGAATAGTTATATAGGAGTAATAGCTATTAGTGCTTAGGCGTTTCGTCAGAGGAGTTCTGCTGACGTTTTTGCCAGCTGGTGACAGTCTTATAGCGCCAGATGGCTTTAAACGCCAAACCGCATACGATGCTGCTAACGATGGCTAAAATCGTGAGTCCTAAACAGAACGCCGTCAGAGATACTGTGCCTTTATAAGTAATAAAGGGGTTAGCGCCATCTGACAATGCCCATAAGCTAAAATCAGCAATCATCCTGCCGATAAGCCGCAAACTAATCATCGGTACGTCAAGGATTTTGGCACCGACATAGTAGCCAGCATAAAACACCGGTAAGCTGGTTACTGGATTGGTAATCCAAGTCAGACCGAGCGCCATCGGTACATTGGCTCGAAAAATGAGCGCACCGATTAATGCCAGTAACATTTGTCCTGGGAGCGGAAAAAACGCGCTAAGCACACCGATATAAACCGCTTTATTTAGACTATGGCGATTAAAATGCCACAAACGCGGGTCAGCAAGCTGCGGCGCAAACAGTTTTAATGTGCGACTGGCTAGGATTTTTTCAGGGGTAGGAAGTAGGTCTTTCAGACGTTTGTTTGGCACAGAATCGCCTTTACTCGTTATCTACAGCCCGCTCAATCATACTGATGGGCTGGTATGCAGTGATATTATTAATAAAAAATACAGGTAAGGATGTTATCAGAAAAGCAGGAAGATAATGTTGGATAATCACTATCGCAATATTTCTGCTCAGTATAGGGTAATAGCAGGATAAATGCCATCGCTTGACGGTTCGGTCTAACATTAAGGCTATCGTCAATCATCATTTATCATACAGCCTATACTTATCATACAGACTATCAAGCAAGGAGCGCTGGTGTACTGGTTAATTGGTAGCTTGATAATCATCGTTATGATGGGCGTTTTAGCCGTTG
This sequence comes from Psychrobacter sp. UBA2769, assembly GCF_002352555.1. Taxonomy (NCBI): domain Bacteria; kingdom Pseudomonadati; phylum Pseudomonadota; class Gammaproteobacteria; order Moraxellales; family Moraxellaceae; genus Psychrobacter; species Psychrobacter sp. UBA2769. The sequence goes on from NZ_DEIR01000018.1 coordinate 33,825, forward strand.
CTGATAGCATGCCGCTGCCTATTAGTCCGCTATTAGCAGACCTCAGTGCTACTGCGACATTGCCGCTATTATTAACGATACTTACTATTGTTTTGTTAGTCGTCAGTCAACGTCGTATTCCATATCCTCGTTCCTTTAACGAAAAAAAACCTCTTGCTCAAAACCCTTCTGTTAAAAATTCTACGAAAACCTCAGCGTATAGCTTGTCGTTACTTTCTAAGTGTGTCCGCTATTTATTATTGGCAGCGCTAGCACTGACGCTGATTAGTGGTAGTGGACTGCTCGCCTTGATAAGTCATCAACAGGCGCAAAGTAGCGCCATAAAACAACCTTTGCGTGTACAAGCGCTGGTTAGCATCGAGGGCATAAGTGATAGTGTCTATGATGTCGCAAGTGATAGTGGCTATCGACAGGTTGCCACCATCAGTCAGATATCACCTTTATTGTCTGAACTGACAGCACAGGATTTAGATAATCTTACGGCGAATTATACTGCAAATTATAAAGAAGGGTTGAATAATAGCCTAAGCAGCAATAAAGAAACTAAAGATAATTTAAGCCATGATAATTCTGAAGATTTTGAAAGCTTTGAGAGAACTGAATACCGCGTATTGCTAAACGCGTATCCAAAAAAGCCAACGTATAAAAAACCTTCCAAAAAATATTCTACGAAACAAGCTAAAAACCCATTTAAGCAATCGCAGATTATAGACTTAAATCATCTGCAGCCCGGTGATCAATTATTGATGACCTTAACGCTAGCGCCACTTGCTAACTCTGAGCAAACGCTGAATAACCCAACCGGATTTGATAGTTATCGGTGGTTACGGGGTCGGCATATCGATGGCGTTGCTAATATACTAGCGACCAGTACCTCGACTATTCCGTTTGATGACTCAGCAGCATCTAAAGCTGATGAGTCTTATTTATACCGTTTGCGTAGCGTTATCGACCAAGGACGTTGGCAACTGCGCCAACACTTTTATCAAGATTGGGCAGCACAAAATACCGCACAGCAGCAAGCAAAAGCGGTAACTTTAAGTTTGCTGACCGGTGATCGCAGTTTAATCAATCGCGATACCAAAGATTTATATCAGTTGGCAGGTATTTCTCATTTATTGGCCATCTCGGGGACGCATGTTTTATTTTTAGCGATTGTGTTAGCAGGATTGGCTGTCCTACTGCTGAATCGCTTTTGTCCCTCTCTATATCGTCATATCCCGCGCTGGCAAGTGCGCTGGTGGGTTATGATTAGTGCGGCTTTTATTTATGCGTTGTTTACCGGGTTTGATGTTCCTGCTGCGCGTACCGCATGGATGTTATTAGCGATAGGTTTGATACGCTTAACACTCCTGCCGATTAGTACTATGCGTATATTATTGGCACTGGCGGTATTGATGGCATGGCTCGACCCATATGTATTGTGGCAGGCAGGTTATTGGCTGTCCTTTATAGCGGTGGCGCTATTGCTAAAATATGAGGATAGCTCAGCACAGCCAAGTCATGCAGAATTGACTCAGCTAACCGCTTTTAGTCATGATGATAATAAAAACAAGCAGCTGCTTAAACGTATGTGGCTAGGCTTCAAACGACTGTTTAAGTTACAGTTTTGGCTATTTATCGCGCTATTACCCATTACCTTGTTATTATTCGGCAAAGCGTCATTGTTAGGACTTGTCGTCAATCTATTTGCCATAGGTTTATTTGGCTGGGTGATTGTACCGCTGAATCTATTGGCAGGGCTTTGCTACCTTATTGTGCCCACGCTGGCAGATGCTATTTGGACGCTGGTAATTGCCATTGTCGCTTATTTACACGAGCTGATTATGTGGCTGACAGCATTACCGATATTCTCAGGCGCATGGCTCTATACGCCAGTCAATATGGCTATTTTGCTGATGGTATTACTGGCAATATTACCGTGGTTATTGCCGCGCGGGCTTATTAGTCGTTGGCTCGCGCTAGCGCCGCTCACACTGCTAGTGATGACGGTATATGCCAATCAGCAGTCGCTAACCACGATACCAACTCTATATATTTTACCGACTGGCGATCAATATGTGAGTGCGGTTTTGCTGCAATATCCTGTGATAAACAATGAAAATGTGCATAAGAATAATAATAAACGCGCAGCCGCTAAAGGGATAAATAAGAAAAATGTCAGCTGGTTGTTTTTGGCCGACCATAGACCTGATAGTGTCCGTACGATGCCAAGCACGCTAACGGCTGACAAGCTTTCTGCGACCCTAGAGCAGCAATTACGTAGCTTATCCATTAAGCGCTTAGAGGGTATCGTGGTACAAAGTAGTAGCGCCGCCTTGACGGCCACATTGTCAACATCATCGACTAGCAACAGTAAATCCTTAAAGCCCAATAGTTTTAAGACGAATAATTCTGAGCCGAATAACTCTGAATTACTACCCATGACAGTAGCGCAACTAAGTCACCGTTTCCCAACGGCTCAATACTGGCAAGCAGGGCGTAGTGAGCGCTGGCCTGAGCGTCAGCGCGTTTATCAAGTAGCCAGTCAATCTGATCAAGCTAAAACTCATACAACCATTAGCGCCCAAGGTTGTGAGCAAGGTAAAATCTGGCAACTCATGAATGGTGATTTAACTTTACGAGCAATAACAGGTTGGAGCAAAATAAACGATGTTAGTGTCTGGGATTGTACGCTTGCGATTGATAGTCGATTGCCTATTCAAGTCATCAATTATAATGCGGCTGAGCCACTCAAATCATTACCTGCTAATATACAAACGCTTCAGTCCGATATAGAGGCGCCAACCCCTCAAGCTAAAAATGCTCAATCACGTCTGATTCTGAATGCCGATACCCATCCGCGCGTTTGGCAAATGTGGTCGTTATTATGTTCGATTGAGTATAATGATAAAAATACCAATTTAAACGACGCCTTAGATAATGCCATAAATAGCAGAACATGGCTTGGACACAGTACTTCGCATATCTCTACTGAGGTAATAAGCCAGCAACAAATCCATGAGATAATCACTTACGATAATAAGCCATTAGATGCTGCCTTAGCTTTTAATGCTGCTACTAAGGATTCACCTTAAGCTTTACCTTAATAGTGCTATGCTTATAAAATGCCTCGCTTCTACTTATGAAATGCCTCACTGCTATAAGGTGTCGCCCTTATAATATCAAGCTATTTCACAGTTCTGCTATTGAACCATGAGTGAAATGGCATCATACTTAGTAGCTTATTTAACTTTTATGAAAGCGCTACAAAATGCACTTATATAAGCAAATATACTTATTGCGGTTGTATTAAGTTTTTGCTCGATTAAGTTTTAAGACCCTCTCTTTTATTGTTTTACATTGTTTCTGACTTAGGAAGTTATATGCCCAACTGGCCACCAGACCCTAACAAACGTCCTAACAACTCGGCAAATCAGCCAACGCCGCTGCAGCAGTCAAATCAGCCGAGCGGACAAGAGTGGCGACTGATTGAAAATACGTTATTAGCCAGTGTGGTTGAGCAGCGCCGCGCCCGTCGCTGGAGTATTTTCTTTAAGCTATTGACCTTTGGTTATATATTATTGATATTTTTAACCCTCGGCCGTGGTTGCAGCACTAAAACACCAACCAGTCTCGATGGCATGGATACCAGTAAGCCGCATTTGGCTGTGGTTGAAATCCAAGGGACGATTAGTAGTGGTGATGTGGCGAATGCTTATGATGTCAATGAAGCCTTGACTCGCGCCTTTAAAAACAGCAATGCCAAAGCGGTGGCGCTCGATATCAACTCACCTGGTGGCTCACCTGTCCAGTCTGATGAAATCTGGCAGACGATGATGGATTTGCGTCAAGAATACCCTGATAAAAAGCTTTACGCGGTGATTGGTGATATGGGTGCTTCTGGTGCTTATTATATCGCCTCAGCGGCGGATGAGATTTATGTCAATCCATCAAGCTTGGTCGGTTCGATTGGCGTAATTATGCCAAGCTATAATATCGAAGGCTTAATGGATAAATTTGGCGTTAAAGACCGTACCATTACCGCAGGCGAGTATAAAGATATCCTAAGCCTATCGCGTCCGCTCACGGCTTATGAAGAGCAGCACGTCGAAAAAGTGCTAGACAATACCCATAAGCACTTTATCAATGCTGTCAAAGAAGGTCGTGGCGATCGTCTAAGAAATCCTGAGCAAAATAAACTGTTTTCAGGGCTATTTTGGACCGGCGAGCAGTCTATTGAGCTTGGTTTAGCCGACAAAAAGGGCAGTATTTCAAGTTTAGAGAAACAACTTAAACTTGATAACGTCGTTAACTATACCCCGAGCGACCCATTTAGCTTATTTATGGATCGCTTTGCGGTTAAGTTAGGCGCAGGGCTTGGCTCAAGCATCAAGCTTGACGTACTACCGCAAGAAGAGGGTAACGCGCAGATGCGCTAAGCCCTTTATATTTTAGATTTAATGTGTATGATTGTTAAGGCTGAGCATATGACTATGCTCAGCCTTAATTGTATATAAATTTTGACTATTATAATAAACAGCTATTTAAATTACTGAGAGCTTGTCATGAGTGCCATTACCTTGCAGACCTTTGCGTCACTGCCCAAATCTAAGATAACCCAAAAGCCTATCATTCATTTTGCTCATGCCAATGGTATGCCAAGTGCCGTTTATGCACCATTTTTTGCACCGCTTGCTGAGTTTTTTACCATTGAATATATTCCTATGTTGGGTAATACGCCCGATTATCCAGTAGATAACCATTGGCAGAGCCTAACGCAGCAAATTATCGACAGTGTTAAATGTACTTGTGAGCAGCATGGCGTTAGTCAGGTGGTGGGCGTCGGTCATTCGCTTGGTGCCATGTGTACTATGCAGGCGTTATACCGTTCGCCAGAATATTTTGCGCAAGCGGTACTGATGGATCCGCCTTGGATTTATGGTAAAGTCAGCTTGCTATGGCATTTGGCCAAAACCGCAGATAGATTACCGCTGATGAATAATCGCTTGATGGATAAGCTCTCGCCAGCGGGCGTCTCTAAGCATCGCCGTGATGTTTGGGATAGCCGCGACGATGCTTATGATAAGCTGCGTCATAAAGGTTTTTTTAAAGATTTCGATGAGCGGAGCTTTCAGGGCTATATCGAGCATGGTTTACATGAGCGTGCTGATGGCAAGGTAACATTGGCTATTCCTAAAGCCAGCGAAGTTGAGGTTTTTCGTACCAATCCGTCATGGTATTGGCTGACCCCAAACCGTGCACCTAAACCGCCGGTGACGCTTATCATTGGTAAAGACAGTATCTTTCTTAAGCGTAGGTTCCCGCAGCAAATCAAATCACGACTTAATATCGATTACGAAACCCACGCTGGCGGTCATATGTTCCCTCTTGAGCATCCAGAATCGGTGGCGCTACAAGTGCTTGAGCTTATCAAAAAACAGTTACCAAAATAAGCTGATGCATTATTAATGCTCAGAGTAAATATCCTGTGGGCAGCTAGCACACCCCTTTGAGTGACAACTTTATGCTAAAAGATGCGACCACTACACCTGCTATCATCCCATCTGTTATGACTAAAGCACCTAAGCCTGCACCGCTATTTTCGCGCTTGGGTGCGTTGCTGTTGGTCATAGGCATGGTGGTGACATTTTTTATCAGTCAATTAATCGGCGTCTATATTGCGGGGAAACTGGTGTTGCCGGCCGCTAAAAATGCAACCATGGGCGATATTTTCTTTTTTGGTAGCAATGATGGCACGGTAGTAAGTCTTTCTATCATCATCGGCTGTATATTATTGGTGGCAATCAGCGTATTGTTGATTCGTGTGAGAGGCGGGAATGTAAAGCAGTATCTGGCGCTAAAGCCCTTCTCATGGACGGTAGGCATCGGCATGTTAGGATTGCTACTGATATTTATGATTGGCAGTCAGGCATTAACTTATCTGCTTGATAAATCGCCACTGGTCTTTGTTGACCCTTTATATCAGTCTGTCAGCTCAGTATGGCTATTGATATTTGCGATGGTGATTGTCGCGCCAATTTATGAGGAGCTGATATTTCGTGGGCTGTTGTGGTCGGCTATCGCTGAGCAGTTTCCAGGCGCAACCTATGCAGAGCATCGCGGGGCAGTCGTCGCAAGTCTAGTGACCAGTGTAATATTTGCAGTGATTCATTTGCAATATGGCATTTATGAAATCAGTACCATTGTGGTATTGGCATTGATATTTTGCTACGCGCGCATTAAGTCAGGCTCGCTACTGCTGCCGATGCTGCTACATATTATTAATAATGGAGCAGCAATGGGACAGTATTTAACGCAGGTCGCTTAAATACTTATATATAAAATACTAACGGCTAATTGGCGAATGCTTGCACCAATTAGCCATGCACCAATTGCCCGTTATTTTAAGCTTATGTGATTGGGCGCTTATAGTATTTTATGCGAGAAGGGTAGTTATTTGTCTTTAAGCATCTGGATTTAAGGCTAAGACTTCTTCAGCGGCTCGTTTAATATCATCAATCGTTAGTTGCGGTTTGCCACTCAATGCTTGTCGCCATTTACGTGCACCCATCAAACCTTGGAACAACCCTAAATAATGCCGCGTCATCGTTGGTAGCGCTTCACCTTTAGCAACTTGTTCTTCTAAATATGGATACAGTTTTGCTAAAATATCTGAGCGCTTAGGAATCGGCGCGCCCCATAAGCTATTGGCTTCTGCCAACAAGTACGGGTTATGGTAAAACGCCCGTCCAATCATCACTCCATCGATATGCTGCAAATGCGCTTTGATATCAGCAACCGTTTCGATACCGCCATTAATTTCGATATCAAGGGCAGGGAAATCCTGCTTAAGCCGGTAAACATCATCATAACGTAATGGCGGTATTTCGCGATTTTGCTTCGGGCTCAAGCCCTGTAGCCACGCCGTACGGGCATGGACAATAAAGCGCGTACAACCTGCAGCCGCTACTTTTTCGACAAAATCCACCATAAACTCATAACTGTCAAAATCATCGATACCAATACGATGCTTGACGGTCACCGGGATATCAACCGCCGCCTGCATGTGCTTAACCAAATCAGCAACCGTATGCGGCTCTGCCATAAGGCAAGCACCAATCTTATTATGTTGGACGCGATCGGACGGACAACCAACGTTGATATTGACCTCATCATAGCCATGCTGCTGGGCAAATTGGGCACATTGGGTCATCTCGCTAATATCGGCGCCGCCCAGTTGTAGCACCAGCGGATGCTCAAGCGTATCAAAGCGCAAATGCCGTGCGCGATTGCCATGTATCAGCGCACCGGTGCTAATCATCTCGGTATAAAGATAAACGTGCGGATTAAATAGCCGTGCAAAGTAGCGATAATCTGTCGTTGTCCAATCGATCATTGGCGCAACAGAGAGTCGTTTGTTGGTCATATCAACCATTAGGGTTAAGCCTCGTTGTTAAGCATGAATACTTTTAAATGCATTTATATATATATTAAAAAAAATAGTCGATAAAGCGCCATGCCTGATAGAGGCAGGGCGCTTTTTTTATCACTAAGGGTATATTGGTTAAACGATGGAAAAATCAATGGTCAAGCAAAGTAGGGCTAAATGATATAGCTACTATGACATGGCTACTATGATATAAATACCTCTTAAATAACCTCATTGATTTTTCTAAACTCTGGCAAATTATAAAAATAAATGCCCATGATGATGCCAATAAAGCCGATAAATACGATGTATAGAGCAGGCGAGAAACTGATATATAAAGTGGCGTAACCAAGCGTAAAAGGCACCAATACCCCAACAAGACCGTAAGAAAGATTATAACAAAGCGCCATGCCAGTGAGTCGTACATTGGTCGGAAATAGTTGCACAATAATGGCGGGTATCATGCCAACGATACCAGCGCAAAAACCTAAAAGCGCATACATAATAAGAATATAGTCGCCACTGGCTTGCAGGTGATAAAAGAAAGCAAGCATCTGCACAATCAATAATACAGAGCCAATCGCCAATACTTTACCAAAATTTTGATGATTGGATATGATGCCATAAAACACACAGCCAAAAATCATAAACACAATGCCAAGACTGTGTGAAAATCCAAACAAGTCATTATCTAGGGTAAAGCGCAATTCAATTAAATCCGGTAATAACAGAACGATAACGGTCGTGATACTAGCGACAATGAGGGTCAGAACCAAGCCGATAAAGATAGAATGCTTACAATGTTTAAAGAGTAGGGTAAAGGGTTTGACCACATAATCACGTGGTTTTGATGCTTTCATAGCGATAAAAAACGGTGACTCATCTATCCAGCGCCATGCCAACAAAGGTAAAACGCTCAAAAATGCTGCGATAAAAAATGGTATACGCCAACCATAATCAGCCAATTGCGCAGTGGTCAGTGCAGTGGTCAGCCAAAGAAAAAAGGCGTTGGAAAATAACACACCAACATAGAAACTTGCGGTCACATAGCCACAAGCAACTGATAAATATTGGCGCGGCACGTGTTCTGAGACAAAAACCCAAGCAAGCGGTACAAAAACGCCAAATGCCATCCCTTGTATCAAACGTAAGGCAATAAATAAAGCGGGCGCAACCAAGCCCCATTGTGCATGCGTTGGTAAGCAGGCCATGGCCAATAAGCTTGCAGCAGTCACCAATATACTGATTAATAAGAGCGGTTTTCGACCTTTAATATCACCAAAGCGGCCAAAGATGATGCCGCCAAATGGACGTGCCAAATACCCAATCGCAAAAAGCCCAAGCCCTTGCATACTGGCAACCGTAGAGTCAGTATTGGCAGGTAAAAAGGTAGCAGCGATGATATTTGCAAGATATAAATAAATCAAAAAATCAAAAAACGCGACCGCGCTGCTAAAGCAAATAAACAGTACGGCATTTCTATCTTTAGAGGACATCAGAGCATATTGAGAACGAGAAGGCATAATATATCACGCACCCACATAGGGAAGAGTTTGTTAAGCCAGTCACCATCTAGATAACCGGCCATAATAAAAAACGACAAATCATATAACTGGCTAATGATTTGCCGAAAAGATAGGGTCTTGCACTAAAAAATACTTCAGCATTAAATTATCGGCTTAAGATATCTCGCTCAAGTTACTATCGCTATAGACAATTTGTAAATAAGCGCTTATAAACAAAACTGATTGATTCAAGCTAAAATTAATTCAAGCTAAATGAGCTAACGCTTATAATAACCAATCAATCGGTAACCATGACATGATGGTCAGCCATACATGGTCACTGATATCAACGCGTGGCTCTGAATCGTAAATGACTTTTTTGCCATCTTCTACGGTATGCCACTGCAAATTGCCGTTTTCTAATAACTTGACTTCATAAGCTTGGCTTAATAGGTCATCGCTGAGCGCACCATGTAACTGCTTTGCAAGCTCATCATCATTGATAATCACGCCCATCTCGGTATTGATATTCGCGGAGCGCGGGTCGACATTATATGAGCCGATAAATACTTGATAGTCATCAACGGCAAAGGTTTTTGCATGCAAGCTGGTTGACGATTGACTGCGCGCTTTCCAAAGCTTGTTTTCGCGTTTTTCTTCAGAAGCGGTAGATTTTAGCTCGTAGATTTTTACCCCTGCACGCAGCAGGTTAGGACGCCATTGACTGTAGCCAGAATGCACGGCGGTCACATCGGTCGCATCAAAAGAGTTGGTTAAAATCTTGATATCGATGCCCGCTTCGGCCAGCGCAACCAACGTATTGACACCGTCTTTGGTCGGTACAAAGTAAGATGAAATAATAGTAAGACGCTTGGTCGGGCTGCCCAATAAAGTGCGCAGCTGATGCACCAAATTGGTATCTGCTGGGACAGTTTTAGTGAGTTTACCAACATCATCACTCAAGAATTGCATGTCCGTCCAGCGAAAGGGCACGCGCTTATTGATTAAATCAGTATCAATAGACGAATCTTCGATAGCAGCTTTATAGACATCTAAGCTACTTTTGCTGTTATTTTTTTCATCAACTCTTAACTTATCCAAGCCCTCTAAAAAATCCGTGGTTTCACCTTTATCAAGGGTCGCTAAGGTTTGAATATCAAATGAGATTGGTGCCGACCAGTAGCTTGCAAAGCTATTGTCAATATCAGCGACAACTTTACCTATCAGTAAAACGTCTAAATCCGCAAATTGGCTGTTTTTATCGTTACTTAAGTATTCATCACCGATATTACGCCCACCAATAATGGTGATTTGCTTATCAAAAATCATGCTTTTATTGTGCATGCGGCGATTGATTCGCGGTAAACCGGTGACGAAGTTTAAAGTTTGAAATTTACGGTACATCAAGGGATTAATAATACGTACCGCGATATTCGGGTGACTGGCAAAACGTAATAAATGCTGATCGAATTTGGCATTGTTATTAAAGTCATCGAGCAACAAGCGTACAATAACCCCGCGTTCGGCGGCATCCCATAAGTCTTTGAGCATCAGCTGTCCGGCTTGGTCATCGTGCCAAATATAGTATTGCGCATCGATATTGCGGGTGGCCATACTGGTCAAAATACTGCGTGAGGCAAACGCATTGGCACCGGTCACAATCGGATGGTAGCCAGATAAATCAGGGTGAATCTCGCTTTGTTCACTAATCGCCGCCACCAAATCCGTATTGTCGATTTTTGGATTGGTATTTGGGCTATTTTCTTGGCTGCTATATTGATTATTACTGCTTTGATTACTACTATTTTGATTATTATCGCTATCGCTTTCAATACTATCTTCTTCTGGCTCATCATTTTGCTGATATAGAGCGTCAACCCGCGCTGATAAAGCTTGGCTTTCAGGCAAATGCGGCTGCTTTGGCAAAGTTTGGCAGCCACTAAGACTTAAGGTGAGTCCCAGTGTTAGACTCAGCGATAAGTTGCTTGGTTCTATACTAAACATCGACATAAATGAGATACCTTAATGAGCCTGAATATAATGACATACTGGTGAATAATGGACTTAACTTTGCTTGCTGTTTTTACCGATGATAGCACTGATTATGAAGCGGATCATAATATCGCTCAAAGCAATATTCAAAGCGCGGCTAAGCTTAGCAGCTGTTGTCATCTGTGCCTATTATAAATACGTTATTTTTGTTAGATACGGCACGTTATTTGGTCATGATAACCACATCGTCCAGTCATCGTCTGCGCTTGCATCTTATCCTTATAAATGCATCGGTGTTTTTAGTATTAAGTCATTAATAGTTAATTCTAAATATTTAATAATAATTTCTGAACACTAAGTGCTAAACCTAATACTAAGTGCTAAACCTATAGTATTCAAAAATAATATTTAGCAGGCCTTTGAAACCAGCTGTTTGGAATAAGTTGCCATGCTATGATAACGCGAACAAATGCTGTTTATAGTCAAAATAAGCCGTATGTTTAATAATAACCAGTGCAATGGAAAATTTATGAGCCAGTCGCAAGTGCATGATGATAAAAATTTGAATAAAGTAGACCCTAACTGGCGCAGTGACGCGCTCAATCTAGAACTCGATTATGGTATGCAAACGATAGCAGTACGGGCAGGGCAGCATCGTACCGACGAAGGTGAGCATTCAGAAGCTATTTTTACCACCAGCTCTTATGTTTATGAGTCGGCGGCAGATGCGGCAGCACATTTTAATGGTGACAAGACGGGCAACGTCTATTCACGCCATACCAATCCTAGCGTGCGTACCTTTGAGCGTCGTTTAGCAGCCTTAGAAAATGGCGAGCGTGCGGTGGCGACCGCCTCAGGTATGGGCGCGATTTTGACCATGTGTTTAGCCTATTTAAAAGCAGGCGATCATTTGCTCGCTGCCAATCAATTGTTTGGCTCATCGATTGGTTTATTTAATAACTATATGGCAAAGTTTGACGTTGAAGTCAGCTATGTCGATTGCTTCGATAATGACGCGTGGGCAAATGCTGTGCAGCCAAATACCAAAGTGATTTATTGCGAAAGCCCCAGCAATCCGTTGGCGCAAATCTGCGATATCGGCTATTTAAGTCAGCTATGTAAAGCCAACGATATCTTATTGGTCGTTGATAACTGCTTTGCAACGCCAGCATTGCAACGCCCACTTGATTTGGGCGCTGATGTGGTCATTCACTCTGCGACCAAATATTTAGACGGTCAAGGTCGGGTATTGGGCGGCGCTTTAGTCGGTAGCGATAAGCTGATGCAAGAGGCATTTACCGTGGTGCGCTCAGGCGGCATCAGCATGAGCCCATTTAACGCATGGGTCTTTACCAAGGGGCTTGAAACTCTTAAATTGCGTATGCAAGCGCATTGCCAGAATGCAAATCAAGTGGCAGAATTTTTGGTCAATCATCCCAATGTCAGTACCGTGCATTTTTCAGGATTAAGTAATCATCCCGCTCATGAGTTGGCGACGCGTCAACATCATATGAAAGGTGGCTATGGTGCTATCATGGGCTTTGAAGTTAAGGCTTCTGAAAGCGCTGATTCAAGCAAGAGGGATTCAAAAGCCGCTGCTTGGCATGTGATTGACTCAACACAAATGGTTTCTATCACCAATAACTTAGGCGATGCTAAAACGACGATTACTCATCCGGCGACTACTACCCATTTTCGCCTAACGCCTGAGGCAAGAGCAGAGGCAGGTGTTAATGATAGTCTCATCCGTTTGTCGGTAGGTTTAGAAGATGTGGAAGATATCATCAAAGATTTGGCGCGTGGTTTAGACAGTTTGTAAAGATAAAGGTATAATCGCGGTTAACATCAAGTTTACGTGATTAATGACGATTCATTATTATACGCATTAAGACAAAATACAAAGAGGCAACTATGAATATTCAAGCATTGATGCAACAAGCACAAACGATGCAAAAGAAAGTCGAAGCAAACGTTGAAAACGCCAAGAAAGAATTGGCCAATAAAGAAGTTCAAGCCGAAGCGGGCAGCGGTCTGGTAAAAGTTACTATGACAGGTCGTCACGTGGTCAAGCGTTTGACTATAGATCCAAGCTTATTGGAAGATGAGCCTGATATGATTGAAGACTTAATCGCAGCTGCGATCAATGATGCCGTCCGTCAAGCAGATGAGTTATATGAAGAAACCATGGCTGGCGCGACCTCAGGTATGGGTTTACCACCAGGTATGCAAGGTATGTTCTAAATAGCGGGATTTTAAGCGCTAAGCTTTTAAAGACGAAACTTTTAAAGACTAATTTTTTAAAATCAAAGCCGTTAAATATTAAGCTTTTAAGCGCGAAAAACCGCTGATTGAACACAAAAATGGGGTTGTTATCGACACGATACGACCCCATTTTTATAGCTAGGATTTATAAATTAAGTTAAATAAAGGAAGTTACTTTGCTGACAGCCAAATTTGATCAGCTGGTCAAACAGCTGCGTATTTTGCCGGGCGTGGGGCAAAAAAGTGCCCAACGTATGGCGCTACATCTGCTTACCAAAAAACGCCCCCAAGGCATGGCGCTCGCGCAAGCACTTGATGAGGCGATGCGCGATATCGTCGAATGTCAGCGCTGCCATAGCTTTAGCGACGAGGCAGTTTGTCCATTATGCCAAGATCCAAGGCGCGATAATGGCTTGTTATGCGTGGTCGAAACTGCCGCAGATGTGATGGCTATCGAGCAAACCGCAGGCTATCGTGGGCGCTATTTCGTTTTAGGTGGTCACTTATCACCGATAGACGGCATCAGTGCTGATGATTTAAATATTGATCAACTGGTTTGGCGGGTTAAGCAAGAGCCTGTTGAAGAGCTGATATTGGCAACTGGTACTACCGTTGAGGGTCAAACGACGGCGCACTTTATCAGTGAGGCGGTCAGTCGTCATGTCAATAAAGTCACTCGCTTGGCACAAGGTGTACCGATGGGCGGCGAGCTTGAGTACCTAGATAGTATGACCCTTGGACAAGCCATGCAAAATCGCTCTTTCTTATAGTATGCTGTATAGCAATTTCATAAATTCTCTATAAAAGCCAAGTCTTGTCCATTTTATTTGATGGAATTGTTATAATTGTTTTCTTATCCACTTTTATTAAGACGCAATTTAGCGTTTTATTTTCTCCTATTTATGCAGGTATCTGCCCGTGTCCAACCATGCTTCAACAGCTTCAACTGCTGCCACCCAATCAAACCTCTCAGACAATACTACTGCTGCTACTGATGATGAGCCCTCAAAACCATCAGTCAATAACGAGGTAGCGCCCACAGATTTGCCACCCGAGCCAGATATCGATGCACTGCTAGATATCGCCGATGAAGCTGCAGTCACTTGGGTACGTCAGCAAGATGGTTTAAAGGAAGTTATCGATGCCTTGGCAACTTGCGGGCGGGTAGCGTTAGATACCGAGTTTATCAAGCGCGATACCTATTATCCGCGCTTGGCATTGGTGCAGTTAAATGTGGGTGATCATATTTATTTGTTAGATGCCCCGCAACTGCAATTGGCTGAGCTGTGGCAAGCGCTGATGAAAGTGGATGTGGCGATTTGGCATGCCTGCGGCGAGGATTTGGGGATTTTTTATCTACTGTCTGGTTGTCCGCCATTGACCAATATCTTTGATACGCAAATTGCCCTGTCATATTTGACAGGTCAGCTGCAAATGGGCTATCAGCAGGCGCTTGATGACCAATTAGATATGCACATCGATAAAGAACAAAGCCAATCAGACTGGCTACAGCGTCCGCTATCAGATGAGCAAGAGCAATATGCGATAGATGACGTGCGATTTTTGCCAGCGCTTTATCTAAGCCTTGAGTACGAGCTGAAAAAGCAAGGGCTGTTTGAATACGTGTGGGCGGACTGCCAGCTGTATGCCAGTGATTTGTATGACGCGCAGCACGTTGAAGATGATGAGATGTATCTAACGATGGCGGATTATCGTTATACCTCTGAGCAAATGGCGATACTACAAGCAGTGGCAACATGGCGTGAGGAGCTGGCACGGGCGACCAATCAGCCGCGTACCTTTGTCATTAAAAAACAAGCAGTGCGTGAGATTATCACCGAAAAGCCAAGCAGCATGCGTGAGCTTGCGCACAAAACCACGATGCACCGTAGTATGCTGCGCCTATATGGTGAAGAGCTGTTAAAGGTGATTAAAGAAGCCAAAAACCTGCATCCTGCTGAGCATCCAGACTGCCTATTACCACCGTATCGCTCGAAAAACAAAGTACTGCCAAAAGCAGTACAACACGCGATAGACAAGCAAGCAGAAAAAATCGGCGTGCCTGCTAATGTATTGATGCGTAAAAAATGGCTGGCACAGCTCTATGAAGTGATTGCTTTTGATAAGGAAATAAGCGAGCTGCCTGAAGGGTTAAAAGGCTGGCGCAATAAGTGGGTGATGCAAACCTTGATTCCAGTGATTGAGGAACATAAAACCGAGTTACAACAGGGGATGGGTATTAATGTTCGCTAAGCGATAAATAGTAGGGTTTATAAGTGCTTAACATTTATAACTCTTTAAGCTTGTTATGGTTAAATTGTCCGTGTCGTAAAAAATATTGAGTCTGCTCTGCAACTGCTTTATCGACCAGCATACCCGTATGAGAGACGGGCAAGACAATGTGGTCAGTTGCGGTCTCTATTTTGGTTTCTTCTATATATACTGTGCCATCGTGGAGCAGATGTTCTGCTGATGGCATGTTATTTGTCTTACGTAGTTTGCGATTATGATACTGCAAAAATAACTGCCCTAAGCCATAAGGACGATTACCGGCAATCACGCCTAAGGTAATATGCTCCGGTAAGGATGCGACCGTGCCATCTAGCGCATCGACGTACGAGCGCCCTACTACAGCTGGCGTCAAGCGCCAAATATAATCTGCACAAACACTCCCTAAATGCGGTGTCCCAAGTGTTACGCAGCGTCCAATTTGCCATTGCGGATATTCGTTAACAAAATCACGAACAATCAAACCGCCCAAACTATGACCGACCAAATCGATTGGTTGGTCTGGATGATGATGATTTTCTAGCCAGCTATTTAGACGGGCGCTATTGGTTTTGATGCCATCACGCATACTGCGATAGCCATATTGGTGGGTGTCAAATCCTGCCGCTTGCAAGCGTTTGGCCAATGGTCGCATAATCCAAGCGCTTTGATGCAGACCATGAATCAGAATAACGCGACTTTTTTGTTGCATGTCATTATCCAAAAATTAATTTATTGATGTTTTATTATATTAGGCTGTTACTGGTCATTTAAATACTAATGACGTTATTTCTTAAGTTATTGGTTAATAAAGGCAAAATAAAAACCTCCAAATCAGCTGCTGACTTGGAGGTTTTTTTTATAAAAAACTGTTTATGATTTATCGAAAAATACGATTACATGTAGTTTTCGATACTTGGGCAAGAGCACATAAGGTTCTTATCGCCATAAGCGTCATCAACACGTGCCACACTCGGCCAGAACTTATGGGCACGAATGTAAGGCAGCGGGAATGCCGCCGTATCACGGCTGTACGGATGCGACCATTCGCTGCTGGTAATCATCGCCGCGGTGTGCGGTGCATTGACCAACGGGTTGTCCTCTAACGTCCAACCATCGTCGCCAGCTTTGGCTTTCATTGCTTCAGCTTTGATAGATTGTAGCGCACTGATAAAACGATCTAACTCTTCTTTTGACTCAGACTCAGTTGGCTCAATCATCAAAGTACCCGCTACTGGGAAACTCATCGTTGGTGAGTGGAAGCCATAATCCATCAAGCGCTTAGCAATATCGCTTTCAGTGATGCCAGTTTCTTCCTTCAATGGGCGAATATCGATGATACATTCGTGAGCGACACGGCCGTTTTTGCCGGTATAAAGAACAGGGTAGTGGTCTTTAAGCTGGCTGGCAACATAGTTGGCATTTAACAGCGCAAGCTCGGTTGCTTTTAGCAGACCATCGCGTCCCATCATGGCAATATACATCCATGAGATAGGTAAGATACTTGCTGAACCATAAGGTGCTGCTGATACCGCTGAGCAATCATTTTGCGCATTATGCACAGGGCTCAACGTATGGTTGGCCATAAATGGTGCTAAGTGTGCTTTCATTCCGATAGGGCCCATGCCAGGGCCGCCGCCGCCATGTGGGATACAGAAAGTCTTGTGCAAGTTCATATGCAGTACGTCTGCTCCGACATCAGCAGGCTGCATCATGCCGACCTGCGCATTCATGTTGGCGCCATCCATATAGACCTGACCGCCATGCTTATGAATCAAATCACAAATATGACGGATGCCTTCTTCAAACACACCATGCGTCGATGGATAAGTAATCATTAAGGCACCTAGATTGGCGCTGTGTTCTTCACATTTAGCCGTCAAGTCGTCGATGTCTACGTTACCGTTGTCATCGGTTTTGACCACGACTACTTTCATACCCATCATCATGGCGGTAGCAGGGTTGGTACCGTGCGCTGACATTGGAATTAGGCAAACATCACGATCCGTTTCACCCAATGACTCATGGTAACGACGAATTGCTAATAGGCCAGCATATTCACCTGAAGCGCCAGAGTTAGGTTGCATAGACACTTCATCAAAACCTGTGATGGCTTTCAGTTGCTCTTGCAAGCTATCAATCATCGCAATGTAACCGGTGACTTGATCGCGCGGTGCAAATGGATGCACATTGGCAAATTCAGGCCACGTAATCGGTAGCATCTCACTGGTCGCGTTCAATTTCATGGTACAGCTACCAAGTGAAATCATACTACGGTTCATCGCCAAATCTTTATCTTCAAGCGATTTTAAGTAGCGCAGCATTTCATGTTCGGTATGATGCGAGTTAAAGACTGGATGGCTCAAGATGTCATCGGTACGCAAGTGGACGCTATCAAGTGACACGTTAGCCGCTTCAGGTAAATCGTGTGATTTACTAACAAATAGCTGAGTTAAGACATTAAAGTCCTGCTCATCGCTGATTTCACTGAACGCAACGCCAAGCTTACTGTCGCCCAAACGCCATAAGTTATAACCAACATTGTCCGCATTTTCAAAAATCTGCGTCGCCAGCTTCTCTGAACCACAATCAATAACAACCGTGTCGAAGAACTGCTCATGTACCACATTTAGATTGCTGTCGTTAGCTTGTTTAATAACATTTGCAAAGGCAGTCGCAAACGCATGGATACGAGTCGCGATACGCTTCACGCCACCTGGACCATGATACACCGCATACATACCCGCTAGATTAGCAAGCAATACTTGTGAGGTACAGATGTTTGAGTTGGCTTTTTCGCGGCGGATATGCTGCTCGCGGGTTTGCAGTGCCATACGTAATGCAGTATTGCCTTGTGAGTCTTTTGAGACACCAATGATACGACCAGGTGCTGAGCGTTTGGCTTTATCAGAGAAGGCAAAATAAGCAGCATGTGGACCACCAAAGCCCATTGGAATACCAAAACGCTGGGTGCTACCCAATGCCACGTCTGCGCCCATATCGGCTGGTGATCTTAACAGCACCAAGCTCATGATGTCGCTGACAACGCTGACGTAGGTTTTATTTTTCTTTACCGCCGCGATAACGTCGGTTAAGTCTTTTACATCGCCTTCAACACCGACGTATTGGAAAATAGCCCCAAAATAATCACCTGATTTGGCGGTTTCAAAATCACCGACCACGACTTCCCAACCGAAATATTTGGCACGAGTATTGATGACGTCTAAGGTTTGTGGATAGATACGGTCATCAACAAAAAACTGATTTGATTTGCTTTTACTGACACGCTTTGACATGGCCATCGCTTCTGCCGCAGCCGTTGCTTCGTCAAGTAATGACGCGCCAGCCATCTCTAAACCAGTCAAATCAATACAAACTTGCTGGAAGTTTAGCAATGCTTCTAGACGACCTTGGGCGATTTCAGCTTGATAAGGGGTATAAGCGGTGTACCAACCTGGATTTTCAAGCACATTACGCTGAATCACCGCTGGCATGCGCACAGGCGAGTAACCTTGACCGATATAGCTCTTATTAACCGTGATGTCGTCTGCCATGGTACGTAATTTAGCAAGCGCGGCATGCTCACTCATCGCCACAGGCAAGTCTAGCTCTTTATGTAAGCGCACTGGTTCAGGCACGGTATCGTTGATGAAGCTTGCCATGTCTTTATAGCCAACTGCGCTGAGCAGGTCAGCTTGCTTGGTCTCATTTGAGCCTAGATGACGATAGACAAATTCAGCTTCGTTGAATAAACCTTTAAAGGTATCAAACGTTGGGTTTTGAGAAATAGTCATGAGAGTCCTTGGTTAAGGGAGTAATAAAGGGATGGCTAAAATAAATAATAAATAATAACTAGTAACAATAACTAATGACGGCTTACAGTTTTAGACGTAATGGACAAACTGCTCTTGGTTAAAGCGGAACTGGGTGTTGTAGACGCCATTATCAGCGCGCTCACCAGCACCAATCATCATAATGATATGCTGGTCGTTACTTAAATTTAATAAGCGTTTCATAGCAGGCTCATCAAAGCCGCCCATCGGACAGCTATCAAAACCGTGCGCGCGTAGGGCCAGCATTAAGTTTTCAGCGGCAAGGGCGGTATTGTTGGTGGCCCAGTTTTTGGTGTCTTCAAAAGTATAGTAAGGCGACTTGATGGGACCTTTTACGCGTCTAAATACTTGAGTGGCACTCCATTTTGCCGCTGATATTACGTTAACTGGTCCGCGTAAAAAGTCCATGGCCACGACTTTGGTGTAGTAGTCTTTGACTTTTTTGGGTACGGGTGTATCAGGGTATTCGCGCAATATCTGCTGAGCGTGATCCTGCCAGACATCCGTACGAGCAACGATTGCAATCAAGCGTGCGGCGGTTTTTGCTGCGTTTTGATTCATGCAGTTCTTTACCGCGCGCGTGCGATTGTCCGCATCATCAATCACATAAAATTCCCACGGCTGCAGATTACTCGAGTTCGGTGCTAGCATGGCCAAACGCAGACAATCTGCTAACACCTCATCAGGTATCTTTGTGTCGGTAAAGCGACGAACGGAACGACGTGATTCAACCACTTCGCGAAACGCTTGCAGCTGCGGGGTATGAGTAGGCGTCGCAGTATTGTCTTTAAGGTCAGTGCTAGAGGTCATATTAGAATCCATACTGGGGATTGAATGATCAACTTAGGTCAGTATTGAGTGCAACTTTTCAATAGTGTCTGACAAGTGGTTAATACGAGTAAATCGAATAGCGGTTGGCAGTAGTCAATTGAGCGATAAATAGGTTAAAAAAGCGTACAGATATCAGCTGACGCCAATATCTGTCATAGCAAGTTACATTTTTCAAGCTACATTTTTAAGATTGCAAATAGCGATATTTCATTTCAGTCAAATAGCGCTTTTCAGCAAGAAAGCAAAGCTGATATTACAGCTCGTTTTCGTACTCATCAGCAGTTAGCAGCGCTTCGTAGTCAGCGATGTTGTCAGGCTTCATTCTAAAGAACCAACCTTCACCGTATGGGTCAGAGTTGATGATTTCTGGATCATCTTCTAATGCTTCGTTGATGGCAACGACTTCACCTGAGAGAGGCGCGTAAACGTCAGAGGCCGCTTTTACTGATTCTACGACTGAGATTTCGTCATCAACAGCGATGATATCACCCACGTCTGGCAATTCAACAAACACCACGTCACCCAATAGGTCTTGAGCATGGTCAGTGATACCAACAGTGATAGTACCGTCGTCTTCTAGGCGTAGCCACTCGTGGCTGGCGATGTATTTTAGTTCTGCTGGGATATTGCTCATGGTCTCTCTCCTAAGTGATAGAGGATGGTTAACAAAAATAGTGGAAGCTAATAATAGAATTTATAATGACTAAGAGTCAAACTGCTGCTTGCCATTACGGACAAACGGTAGCTTAAGCACACGTACATCGACAAACTTACCTTTGCCGCGCAAATCGACTTGAACGCTATCGTCATCTGATAAGCTGGCAGGGACACGGGCAATCGCAATCGAATTTTTTAGGCTAGGGGAGAAGGTGCCACTGGTAATGAGGCCAGTTTGCTCATTGTCCGTGCCTTGATTGATGGTGACGGTCATGCCTTCACGCAATACGCCGCGCGTCGTCAATAGTAAGCCGACTTGTTTCATGGCGGTGTTGTCGTCTTTTGCTTGCTGACGCTTGCTTACTAAGGCTGCACGACCGACAAAATCACGTTCGTCTTTTAGCGCCAGCGTCCAGCCCATGTTGCACTCATAAGGGCTGGTTTCTTCATTCATATCATGACCATAAAGGTTCATGCCCGCTTCCATACGCAAGGTATCACGCGCCCCAAGGCCAGCAGGTTTGACACCATTGGCTTTTAATTGCTCAAAGAACGCTGGAGCATCATCGCCATGCATAATCACTTCGACGCCATCTTCACCCGTGTAGCCGGTACGAGCAACGAACCAATCTGTGCCTTCGATGTCTGTTAAATCAGCACCAACGAAAGGCTTAAGTCCCGCCAAGGTATCCGCCCAGCTCGGTTTAACTTGCGCCAGTTTTTCAACCGCATTTGGTCCTTGTACCGCAATCATCGCCAGCTCTGGACGCTCGGTGATGGTAATGTCAAAGCCTTTAGCGACTTTTTCAAACTGTACCATGTCTTTATCGCGAGTAGCAGCGTTTGAGACGATACGGTATTCGGTAGCGTCTGCATTCATCAGGTAAACGATTAAGTCATCGATGATGCCGCCTTGCTCATTGAGCATGCCAGAATATAGCGCTTTACCGACGGTTTTTAGTTTATCAACATCATTGGCAAGCAGCTTTTGTAGCCATGCTTTAGCGTCAGCGCCTTTAACATCAGCGACGACCATATGTGAGACATCAAACATACCGGCATCGGTACGTACCGCTTCGTGCTCTTCGATTTGTGAACCATAATGGATTGGCAATTCCCAACCAGAAAAATCCACCAGTTTGCCATCACTATCAACGTGAGACTGGTAAAGAGGCGTGCGTTTAGGAGCTGAAGTGCTTGTGCTTTGAGAGCTGGTGTTTTGAGTGTCGGTCATAACAAATCCTTATGTGTACATCAGTCGTACTCGGTAGAGTAATGAGCGATGTGCAGTATCATAGTAGCGAGAAGCAATATTGCAGGGTGCAAGCATTGCAACCAAGGGTAGCACAGAAAAAAAAGATAAAGCAGTAAGCCAAACCAACGCTGAACGTCGGTTTAAGCAAAAGCCCTATCTGTCCTGTAACCTGAGATTTTCAACACGAACCATCATTTTTTTTAAGCATCTATTTGCAAAAAAATAGCAATGATGTCGCATTTTCTCCCCTTCGGTGGGTAAGGCGTCGTCCGTCCTTACCGCTCTCCAGATTTGTTATGCCTTGTGTTTGGGTGTGCTACGCGATTGACGGTAGACAGCGAAACAGTCGTGGCATGTGTTTTTCAGTCCTTTTACCTGAGCGATTGGCAGGGTATATGCGCCTTCGGTGGTCTTGTTACAACTATCAACGCAACTCATTAAATAAGTGCATCTGACATCGTGCCCAAGACTCTCTCCTGAAAAACGCTTTTATTATGAAAGGTTAATGGTTTTTTTACAAGCCACCGCATGGATTAAAGTGAATAATTTAAACAAAATGCGCTTTTTTAGAGATATTTAGGCAAATAAACCGCTAAAAAAGCCAATTTTTGCGCCTGTACAAAGCAACATAAGGCAATCAAAAGCCATCTCGTTAAAGCCTGCTACGCAAAGCCACTATTGAAAGTCAGGCAAATTATGCTAGGCTAGCAACTATTATTCCCATATTCCTCATTCATTTCATTTAAGCTATTTAATACCAGTCATTTGATAACTGTTTTAATTGATGGTTTTTAACCTTTCGTGCTCAATAGGTGCCCTTTATGCATTGCGATATTTACAAATTTCCCAAACACAATGATATGTATGTCTATATTGCTCGTCCTGATTATCCTAACGATACCGACGAGATTAAAGACTGGCTTGGCGTATTACCAAAAGACTTCCGTGCAGGCTTAGGGCGCAGTCAGTTTGTCATGCATCTAGATTTGGCAACTACGGCAACGCTTGCTCGTGTTGATAAAGAAGAAGTATTGGCGAAATTACAATCACAAGGCTATTTTGTACAAATGCCGCCGCAAGATGTTATGCGCCGCCAAGCCGAGTTGCGTGCCCGTGAAGCACAAGACAATATCTACGATTAATGCGCTTGTTTTAAAGTATTTCTTTTAAGTTATATCGCAAGCTTCTTTTATAATGTGTCTTATTTTATAAGGCAATTAACGGCAACTGAAGGTAACTATAGGTCAGTGGCCAAGTGGCAGCCAGTCATAAACAGTCATAATCGGTGCTAATAACAAGCCAACTGGCGATGCGGCCAATTGATAAAAAACGTTACCAAACAGTGGTCAGCATGCACTTTATTTAGAAGTCGTGATAAACTAGCAGCCTATTCAGTACAGATGTCGATGATGTAGTCGGCCCTATTTTTAGTACGACAGAACGTACCCTATACCGCTAGACACATAACGTGTCACCGGTGATAAATGCAGGTAACCAAACACGTATGGACTGGTTTAAAAGTATCTTACACAGCTTACCATTGGAAGCCATCAGTGACATTCTCGGCGAGATTGCGATTTGGTGGGGGCAGCTGGTAAAAGACGTTCCAGCCGCAGACCTACCCATGTATGCGTATTTGGGCGGTGTCATCATCGTCTTGATACTTTGGCTGCTGGTTGCTCGGGTTTTGCCGCGTCCACTTGGCGGTATGAGCTGGATGATGCTCTTCGCTGTTTTATTAGCTCCCGGTACAGCGCTTGGCGACCCTAGCGTGATTGCACCGGCCAGTATCAGTGTCGTCTATGCCATTATGATGAAAGACACGGCTGGCGCGATTGCTAATATGTTGCCGATATTGGTGGTATTGGTCGTCGGCTTGTTTGTGGGTTTTGTTTGGCAACTGATTCGCGGCGCGTTTGAGTCAAGCTTAGATAAAGCCCGTAGCCGAACGGCAGAAGATACGCAAGCGACGATGCAGCTAACCACGGGTAATTACTTAACAGACAATGCTGGTTTAGCAGAGCCGTCTGCTGATTCAGCATTAGTGACTAAACCCGAAATGACTAAACCCGAAATGGCTAAGACGGAAATAAATAAGCCTGCAGCTGAAGTCAGTTTAAAAAAAGACAATAAGCCATTGAAGCAAGCGGATAGTGATCAATCTGATAAGCTTTAAAGTAGAATTAAGCTTCATTAGTTAAAATAGAAGACACCATGCGTGTCTTTTTTTATGTAAAAGCATTTTTTGCCGATTGAGGATATAAGTAATTAATGACTATTAAAACGATATCAGTAATATTTGTTAGCAACTGCGAACGCATGAGTATTTTGGCAATTAAGGCAGCTGTGCTAGTCTAATTCATTATTTCTTATTCACCAATTGCCCCTTAATCCCTGTAATGTATAACAATAACTGAGACTTAGTTTATGACAAATACGACCGATAAAACCAAGAAAACCTTTACCGGTACGCAAAGCTATATCGCTACCGACGATTTGCAATTGGCAGTCAACGCAGCGATGACTTTGCAAAAACCGCTGCTTATCAAAGGCGAACCGGGCACCGGTAAGACGTTACTGGCTGAAGAAGTAGCAGAGAGTCTGGGTATGCCGCTGATTACATGGCACATCAAATCAACCACTAAAGCTGAGCAAGGTTTGTACGAGTATGATGCGGTATCGCGCTTGCGAGATTCGCAAATGGGTGATGATAAGGTTTATGAGATTGGTAACTATATCAAGCCGGGTAAATTGTGGGATGCCTTTACCAGTAAAGAGCGCAGTGTGTTATTGATTGATGAGATTGATAAAGCTGATATCGAGTTCCCCAATGACTTGCTACATGAGCTGGATAAGATGTCATTTTATGTTTATGAGACGGGCGAGACCATCACCGCCGAGCAGCGTCCTGTAGTCATTATCACTTCAAACAATGAAAAAGAGCTGCCAGATGCGTTTTTGCGTCGTTGTTTCTTTCATTATATCGACTTCCCAGAAGAAGCAACCATGCGTCAAATCATTGAGGTGCATTTCCCTGATATTCAAGAAAAGCTGGTCAATGATGCATTAGATATCTTTTATAAGCTACGTAATGTTCAAGGGCTTAAAAAGCCACCCTCAACGTCAGAATTGGTTGATTGGTTAACGTTATTATTGGCCGATGATATGGCACAAGAAGAGCTGGAAGAAAACTTGCGCGGCGAAAAGTCTATCCCGCCATTATATGGTGCACTGCTTAAGAATGAAGCCGATGTCAACTTATTGCAGCGTTTTGCCAATATGATGCGTCGCTAAGCGACAGACCCTTTGTCATGATTAAAGCCAATGAAACGGCTTTATTCGTAACCATATCAGCAACGTCGCCAGATAATAATGTCAGCCAATAAGTGATACGTGTCTTATGTTTATCAAATTGTTCTATACCCTACGTACTTACGGCGTGCCCGTCAGTACCCGTGAGCTGCTTGACCTAAACGCTGCGTTAGATCAGGGGCTGATGATGCAGCCGCATCCTGAGGATCCAAAGCTATCTACCTTTGCCAGTCGCGAGGATATGTATCGGCTGATTCGCCTCTGTATGGTTAAAGACGAGCGCCATTTTGATAAGTTTGACCGCGCCATGGCAGACTATTTTGAAGGGGTGGATAGCCTTGATATGGACGAGCTGTTGGCCAAGTTGACGGACGTCCCTAAAGAATGGCTCGATTTAAAGCTCGACCCAAAAAATCTGACCGAAGAGCAGCGGCGCTTGCTAAAAAAATACGGCTCGCTAGAGGAGTTGATGAAAGCGCTTGAAGAGCGTCTTAAAGAGCAAAAAGAGCGTCATCAAGGCGGCAGTAAATGGGTCGGTACAGGTGGGACATCACCATTTGGTGCCTATGGCGACCATCCAGAAGGGGTGCGCGTCGGCGGTGAATCGCGTAAACGTAGCACTGCCAAAGTTTGGGAGCAGCGAAAATATCGCAACCTCGATGATGATAATCAGCTTGGTACGCGCCAAATTCAAATGGCACTGCGTAATCTGCGCCAGTTTGCGCGTACCGGTAGCGCGGATGAGCTAGACATTCATGAGACCATCAAGCGCACCGCCAAAAAAGGCATGCTCGATATTCATATGCAAGCTGAGCGCCGTAACCGCGTCAAGGTACTTATGCTGTTTGATGTCGGTGGTAGTATGGATATCCATGTAGAGGCATTAGAAAAACTGTTTTCTGCAGCGAAGAATGAATTTAAAACCTTAGAGTTTTTTTACTTTCATAACTGTTTATATGATTATGTTTGGAAGGATAATAATCGTCGCCATAGTGCACCGATGCCTACCTTTGAGCTGCTCAATAAATACGGCCGTGAATATCGCGTTATCTTCGTTGGTGATGCATCGATGTCGCCCTATGAGCTGATGACAGTTGGCGGTAGTGTTGAGTATATGAATAATGAGGCGGGCATCGTTTGGCTGAAGCGGGTGCTGGCGCATTTTGATAAAGTCGCTTGGCTTAATCCTGAAAACCCCGCGTACTGGCAATATACCCAAACCATCGTCGAGATTAAAAAACTATTCGACAATAGAATGTATCCGATGACCTTGCATGGCATGGAAGACATGACCACTTATTTGGCGCGCTAACGGATAACTATAAGAATCCTTTGCTTTATTTCTTATTGAAACACGCATAAAAGTAGCCGTTATAAAATATAGCGGCTATTTTTTCTTTCTATTTTTCGTTTATACCTTTTCTTTTCTAATTTTTTGTTTCTATCAGCCCAATCATAACGCCCATCTCTTTTTTATCATGCTTATCGATAGTCGGTGCATACAATGCCGAAGCAATGCCGCCATCTAAAAACAATGCATTTGGACAGTTTAAATCATCCTTAAACAGGGTGGCAAATTGATAAAAGCTCACAGGCTCTTCGCTATTGACAAATTGTAGGCTGCCGTCACTGCAAACACCGGCACCATTACGCAGTTTAATCGAGGTGCTGTCAGGGTTGAACTGCGGGTGAATCTCATTATTGATGACCAGCATGGGACCGGATTGCGTCGCATACCAAGGCTGTGCTGTACCACTTTTGAGCTGCTTATCTAAAGCATTACTTTCAGTAACCTGCACCTTACCAGACTTATCCCACCACATAACGCCATTGGGCAATAAGTGAAAGTTGCCGCCACCTTCTTTAATATTTAACGCCCGCAGCTCTTTACCTTCGATGACGGTGTAGCCAATTGGCGCATAATTTTCATTATACATACCGGCGTTCATGGCAAAATTCAGCGTTTGCTCAGACGGTAATGTCGCTAACAAAGTATCAAAAGTCAGCAGCGGCTGGGTGTTATTAGCACTGCTATTTGCTTGCTGCCAAAACAGCTGTAAAGAATAGCGAGGGTCTGATAACGTTTGCGCGTCGATACGACAAGCGCTATAAGTAAAGGGCGCGTTTTGCGACTGGCATGACCAGTGCTTGTTGCCATTATCAGTGCTGCTATCATTTGTGTGGTCTGTCGGCTGACAGGCGCTGATGCTTAATGCAATCAGCGCTGCCGTCAAAAGAGTTTGGGATAAAGTGAAAATGGCGCTTGGCATCAATGACTTGCCTTGTGGCAGGTGGACAGAAGTTATCTATTGTAATGCTTCTACCATATTTTGTCGCTTATTTGCTTATCCACTTAGTCATCTGTATGGGGTAAGTCGCGAAAAGTATTATTGACGTTGCCAATTAACATGCCACCATCGATGATGTCTACTGAATCATCTGGGTGTTTCGTGGTCGGCGCGCTGGTTTCTTTGCCTCTATCGCGCGAATCTTTATTATAAGCAATCAGCGCATCGTTATTGGCAAGGAAGCTATCAGGATTTGCCATGACCCACATTTGGTTAAAGACGTCGGCGCGAGCGTTTTGCGCAAGCAGTGCGCCTTGGTCAGCAAAGTAAAAGAATTTCGATAATAGCTTAATTTGTCCGTTATCTAAACGGCGCGCAATATGATAAGGCTGTAATTGGCTTGGATGCTGGAGGCCAACCGCGCCAACGATGCTGGCGAGTGATTTAAGGGTATTTTTATGGAAGCTTGCCACGCGCTCAGCTTTACTTGGCACATCGAGTGCTTTTTGGCGATACGGGTCTTGGGTGGCAACCCCTGTTGGACAAGTGTTGGTATGACACGAGCGTGATTGAATACAACCAACGGCAAACATAAAGCCGCGCGCTGAGTTACACCAATCAGCGCCAAGCGCAATCATGCGCGCAATATCAAAGCCTGAGACGATTTTGCCACTGACGCCAAGCTTAATCTTGTCACGGATACCGGCGCCAACCAAGGTATTGTGTACCAATAAAAACCCTTCAACCATTGGCATACCGACGTTGTCCATAAATTCAACGGGCGCTGCACCTGTGCCGCCCTCTGCGCCATCGATCACGATAAAATCAGGATAGTTGTTGGTCTCAATCATGGCTTTAACAATCGCCATAAACTGCCACGGCTGACCTACGCATAGCTTAAAGCCGACAGGTTTGCCGCCTGATAAGTCACGTAGCTGCTGCCAAAAACCAACCAACTCGCGCGGCGTGCTAAAAGCGCTATGCGAAGAGGGCGACACGCAATCTTGACCGGTTGGTACTTCACGGGTATCAGCGATTTCTTGGGTGATTTTTTCGGCGGGTAACACACCGCCTTGACCGGGTTTGGCGCCTTGTGAGAGTTTAATCTCAATCATTTTCACTTGCGGGTCAACAGCTTTTTCGGCAAACGACTGCGGATCAAAATTACCCTGAGCATCACGGCAACCAAAATAACCGGTGCCGAGCTCCCAAATCAAATCACCACCAAATTTACGGTGATAAGGGCTAATAGCACCTTCGCCGGTGTCATGGGTAAAGCCGCCCATCTTCGCG
The DNA here is from genome assembly GCF_002352555.1 of Psychrobacter sp. UBA2769. NCBI lineage: Bacteria > Pseudomonadati > Pseudomonadota > Gammaproteobacteria > Moraxellales > Moraxellaceae > Psychrobacter > Psychrobacter sp. UBA2769. The sequence goes on from NZ_DEIR01000018.1 coordinate 62,732, forward strand.
CCTTGGTTGAGCGCCATAATGGCATTGGCAGATAAACTACCAAAGCTCATTGCCGAGATATTAAATACCGACATATCATGCGGCTGCTTACAACGATCGCCACCGACCACGATGCGAAAATCTTTGTTTTCTAACGGCTGGCTGACGGCAGATTGTAAAAACCACTCTTTATCATGGGCGTATAAATTGTCTAGCGTACCAAAGGCGTTGGTGTCACTGACATTTTTGGCACGTTGATAAACCAGCGCGCGCTGTTGGCGTGAAAACGGCACTTGTTCTTTATCGTTTTCCAATAAATATTGGCGAATTTCAGGGCGGAAGTCTTCGAGCACGTAGCGGATGTGGCCGGCAACCGGATAGTTTCTCAAAATAGCGTGCTTTAACTGTGTGATATCGTAAATCCCCAAGCACACACCGAAGCCGCCAAGAATGATTAGCCACCAATTCGTCAGTAACAGTCCGGCTAAAAACAGCAAGACCGCGGCAGCAAAGGTACTATAGCGCAAAAATACGCCGACTAAATAAGGAGAACTGGTTTTTGATTCTGGATTCAAATTGGTACGAGATTGGGGCATAACGATACTCAACAGTAAAACATTGGAATTAAAAATGCGGCAGAAAGTTATTTCGTAACTTTGCCGCTATTCATTATTCAGTATAAAAAGATTGGATAATACTCATTAAAACAAATTAAAGCGCCACCAACTTAAACACTGACGATAAAGGCAGGGGCTCAAATTGATGGCGTACATCATACGCCTATAATATCACGGCTCCATATTAATTGAGTAACGGCTTGCTAATAATGACGTGATAATGCCGTTTTTAAAGGTTTTAGCATGGCATAAACGGCTTATTAGCCAAATAAGCGTTTAAATACCGCGTCCAATCTTTTCAGCCAACGCCTGCAATTTTGGCACAATCATCGCTGCATATTCTTCCGCTTGCCAGTTGGCACTCGGCACACTGGCATTGAGCGAATACGCATACTGCCCAGTGGCAACATCAAAGACACCAACGGCTACGGCCAATATGTCGGTAGAAAACTCACCGTCTGATACCGTATAACCATGCAATCTATAATGCTCTTCTGCATCAGATAAAGCCAACTGCGCGTGTTTATAATCTTCTGTAGATAAGTGCTGTTGTAAATTACTAAGAATCACACTCTGTCTTGCTGGCGAGCTGGCCGCATAAAAAGCGCGCCCAATAGCAGTACGGGCGACGGGCACTGCCGAGCCAACTTGCAAATTTACCGATAGGCGAGCAGGGCTACGACAACAAGCGTGATAGCGCATTTCTCCTTCGACTTCGGTTGCTAAATTCACCGATACTTCATTGCTACTGGCAAACTGTCGTAGCAACGGCTCAGCTGCCGCCACCATGTCGTGACGACTCCACGCCGTTGCGCTGAGTCTCACCGCGCTACTGCCTAATTGATATTGTCCATGCTCGGTCATGCGTAAAAATCCAAGCGTCATCAAAGTATGAATAAGACGGGTGATGGTCGCTTTTGGCAAGGAAGTCATTTGACACAATTGCTGATGACTGAGCTGCTCATGCTGTTCAAAGGCTGCCAATAAAGTCAGTCCACGCCCCAGTGCGGTGACAAACTGCCGGTCATTATCGTCCTTACTTTGCTCAAGAATGGTGGTCATTCGATCGAGTAGTGGCAGAGCTGCCGATACATTTTTTGTCATTTTATGCTCATTTTTTTTGATAAAGGTTTACAGCGCGGTAAAACTTTGCTTAAATAGATTTAAATTATGAAACTAAGTTTCGCACAGCGGAATAAGCAAGTCAATAACCTGTGCAGTCAATTTACTTATTAATCACTACTCGTCGGTCAGGAAGACTGACATCAAGGAGATCCACATGGCAACATCTACGCGTCCAAGTTTCGATTGGGAAGATCCGTTTTTATTACGCAACCAGTTGACTGATGAAGAGCGCATGGTCACGGACAGCGCCCGTCAGTTTTTTCAAAAAGAGTTGATGCCTGGCATTATAGAAGCCAATCGTAACGAGAACTTTGACCGTAATATCATGCGTCAAATGGGTGAGATGGGCTTGCTTGGCGTAACGATTGAAGGTTATGGCTGTGCCGGTTTATCTAGTGTTGCTTACGGTCTGATTGCGAAAGAAATCGAAGCCGTTGACTCTGGCTACCGTTCAGCGATGAGCGTGCAATCAAGCTTGGTCATGCATCCTATTTGGGCATACGGCACCGAAGAGCAAAGAGAGAGATATCTGCCTAAGCTTGCTACTGGCGAATATGTTGGCTGCTTTGGTCTGACTGAGCCGGATTCAGGCTCAGATCCTGCCTCGATGTCGACCCGTGCACGCGCGGTTGATGGCGGTTATGAGCTGACGGGTAATAAAATGTGGATTACCAACAGTCCTATCGCTGATGTGTTTGTCGTTTGGGCAAAGGACGATGCCGGTGAGATTCGCGGTTTTGTTTTAGATAAAGGTATGAAAGGGTTATCAGCGCCGAAGATTGAAGGTAAGTTTTCACTACGTGCTTCAGTTACCGGTGAAATCGTTATGGACAAGGTATTTGTCCCTGAAGCCAATGCTTTCCCAGATATCCGTGGTCTAAAAGGGCCGTTTGGTTGCTTAAATAAAGCCCGTTACGGTATCGCTTGGGGTGCAATGGGTGCGGCTGAGTTCTGCTGGAAAGCAGCACGCCAGTACACGCTAGATCGTAAGCAGTTTGGTCGTCCGCTCGCCGCAACGCAGCTCGTACAGTTGAAACTTGCCAATATGCAAACAGAAATCACCTTGGGTCTACAAGCGGCATTGCGTGTTGGTCGTCTGATGGATGAAGACAATGCTGCGCCTGAGATGATTTCACTGATTAAGCGTAATAACTGCGGTAAGGCGCTCGATATTGCGCGTATTGCTCGTGATATGCATGGCGGCAACGGTATTTCGGATGAGTTCCACATTATTCGTCATGTGATGAACTTAGAAGCGGTCAATACTTATGAAGGTACGCACGATATTCATGCGCTTATCCTAGGTCGTGCGCAGACTGGTATTCAAGCGTTTTATTAATAAGTGCTAGCTAATCAATGCTAGCCAGTTTTTAGACCATTAACGTACGTTACTGTTTGGCTTTTTATAAGCTGTTATAAACAGGAACGTGCGTTTCTGAGTTTGTAAGCATTGTTTTTAGGCATTGTTTTCATCCATCGTTGTTATGCATCATTTATTTAGCAGTGCCTATTCTTAAAAGGTATTAAGGCATTAAAGAAAAGACAGTAAAAGCTAAATGATACATGGCAATTTTTTATCAAATTTTTATCAAAGAATAAGTTACATAATAAGGGAAGATTATGACTGATATGGCAAAAGGTGCATTACACGGTATTAAGGTGCTCGACTTATCGAGAGTATTGGCCGGTCCTTCTTGTACTCAAGTACTTGCAGATTTGGGTGCCGAAGTCATCAAGGTTGAGCGTCCACATATTGGTGATGAAACGCGTCATTGGGCGCCGCCAAAATTCAGTGATGATACCTCCGCTTATTACGCCACTATTAACCGCAATAAAAAATCCCTCACCGTCGATATCACCACGCCTGCCGGACAAACCATTATCAAGCAGCTTGTCGCTGATAGCGATATCGTCGTTGAAAACTTTAAAGTTGGCGGGCTGAAAAAATACGGCTTAGATTATGACAGTCTAAAACAAGACAACCCGCGCCTTATTTATGCGTCATTGACGGGCTTTGGTCAAACCGGTCCAGACGCCAAGCGCCCCGGTTATGACTATATTATTCAAGGCTTGTCAGGGCTGATGAGTATCACCGGTCCAAGCGATGGTGAACCGCATAAGGTGGGTGTGGCAGTCGTCGATTTATTCGCAGGATTGCAGCTGACCATAGGTATTCAAGCGGCCTTATTAGCGCGTCAAAATACGGGACTTGGGCAGCATGTCGATGTGGCATTGCTTGATAGTGCGCTTGCGATGCTCGCCAACGTTGGTATGAATTATTTGGCATCAGATAAAGTCCCGCCTAGACTCGGCAATCAGCATCCCAATATCGTCCCTTATCAAGTATTTGCGACTCAAGGCGCGTCGCACTTTATCTTAGCCTGTGGTAATGACAGTCAGTTTGCCAAGCTTTGCACTGTGTTGGGCGTTGATTGGCATAGTGACAGCCGTTTTGCGACCAATCCACAACGCGTTGCCAATCGTGAGCTACTTTGTGATGAATTGACCAAGAAATTTGCCGAGCAACCACGCGCCTATTGGTTAGAGGTGTTAGATAACGCCGGTATTCCTTGTGGGGCGATTCATAATATCGCTGAAGCATTGGCCATGCCGCAAGCGCTGGCACGTGAGATGGTGGTTGATTTTGCCAAACAAGGCAGCCCTGTTCGTGCCCTTGGGAATCCGATTAAATTATCCACCTCACCGGTTACCTATCGTACGCCGCCACCGCAATTGAGCGAGCATACCGATAGTACGCTTGCTGATTTGGGCTATGACAGCGACATGATAGCCAAGCTTAAAGCCGATGGGATTGTTTAGTTAAGCATCATCAGAAACAAGCACCATTGGAAAAAAATGTTAAACAAAGGAATGTTAAGCATGAAAATATATAGCCATGAAAACCTCAGTTTGCATAGACCATTACCGTATTTTTCTTATGGCAAGATGCATGAGCCGTTAGAGATACCAGAGCGCATGGTCGAGTTGCTAAAGGCTCCAGCGGCACTAGGTTTAGAGGTAACCACTGCCACCGATATCGGAATGGGGCCAATATTGGCGGTTCATGATTTTGGTTACGTAGATTTTCTCAAGCATGGCTATGCTGAATGGATGGCTGTTGAGGAAGATTTGGGCGCACAAGTGCAAACAGGGATTTTTGTGCCGTATGACAATCCTGGTATCGGCATCATGGCAAAGGCTGCTAAATATCAGGCCGATGATAGTGCGCCCATCAGTGAGCATTCTTGGACATCTATTTACTGGTCGGCACAAACGGCGCTAAATGCTGCTGAGGCCTTATTAAATGAAGATGTATTAAGTGCTGAGCGTGGGCAAAATAATATCCAGCTTTGCTTTTCACGGCCGCCTGGTCACCATGCGCGCAAGAGCGCGGCGGGCGGGTTTTGTTATCTAAATAACGCCGCCATCATCGCCGAACATCTGCGGCAGAAATACGCAAAAATCGCCATTATAGACACCGACATGCACCACGGTCAGGGTATCCAAGAGATATTCTACGAGCGCAGTGATGTGCTCTATACCTCGGTTCATGGTGATCCAGTTAACTTTTATCCAGCCGTCACTGGTCATGAGTTTGAAAGGGGTTCAGGCGCGGGTGAAGGTTATAACGTTAACTTCCCGATGCCACATGGCACCGATGAAGCTGGGTTTTTTAACTATGTTGATAAATCTATCGAGGCGATGACGCTATTTGACCCTGATGTCATCGTTCATGTGTTGGGCTTTGATGTGTATAAAGACGATCCAGAAGCCAGATGTGCGGTCACTACCGAAGGATTTACCGTGTTGGCGCAAAAGCTGAAAGCGTTAAACAAACCGTTAATTGTCTTGGTCGAAGGCGGTTATTACCTGCAAAAGCTCAATGAGAATTTGCAAGCATTTTTATCAGGGCTGATTTCAGAAGATTAGCAATTATCCTCAGAATAACTGAAATGATTGAAAATAAACAAGGACCTAACGAAAAGCGTTTAGGCCTTATTGATGAGAAATAAAGCCCAAACGCTGCTCAATCTGCTCTGCCAATTCAATCAGGACAGCACTGACCTCAGCTCGTTTGGATTCATACTCTGCTTGCAAAAAGCTGACCGCCATACCCGCAACCGCGTTGCCTGACGCATTACGAATATACGTGCCAAGGCAATACATGCCTTCGCGCAGTTGCCCATCGTCAAGAGAGATGCGACTGTTTTGGATAGCCGTCAGCTCAGTGGACAAATCGATAAAGTTATCGACACCATGCTGGGTAATAGGCGTAGGGAAACCGCTGGCATAGATGGACTTTATGCTGTCCATAGAAAAGGTGGAAAGCATGGCTTTACCGGTAGCAGAAAATACTGCCGGCACGCGCACACCAGCGCGGAAAGTAAAGCCGAGCGGAGCCGGCGCTTCATGACAGGCCAAAAACACCACTTCACCAAAATCGAGTTTGGATAAAGTCACCGTATGCTGAAGCAGGGTAGGATACTGGACAATAAGGTCTTTAAATAGCTGGATAACGCCTTGCTGCTGCTCATATTTGCCCGCCCAATACATCAAATATGAGCCCAAATGAAAGCGGCTATCGCTGTCTTTATAGATGACATGCTTAGCCAAAAGACTCTGCAAAATGTTGTGGGTTGAGCTGCGCGGCAGGTTAAGCTCCTTGGCAATATGAGCCGCTGTCAAAGGCTGGGCGCTGTCGGTTATCAAATCTAAAATCTGAAAAGTTTTGTCCAAAGCAGGAACGGCAGTGGTGCTCATAAGGAACCTATAAAGTCGGTAAAATTAAAAAAACATCAAAATAAAGTGCTAAATCATCACAAAGTTGATAATAGGGGTTGCAAATATGCGTCCATCATTCTTATAATGATGTCTCATATATAGAATAGATGTTCAGTATATTGAACAAATAACAAGTTATCAATAATTATTTGAGTCATAACCTTTTATTTATTGTTGGGTTTTTTATCGCTATAAATCTGCAAACCCTATCTGCAAAATAACATTGACAAGGAGTGTCAACATGTCACAACTGCCACATACGCTAACGCTATCAAACCCAGACTTACTCAGACAGCAATGCTTCATCAAAGATGGCTGGCACGGTGCTAGTGATGACGCGACCATTGACGTCAGCAATCCTTTTAATGGCGAGATTATCGGTAGCGTGCCAGGCCTGACGACCGACGATGTCAATGATGCGGTTGCGGCTTCTCATGAGGCGCAAATCACGTGGGCAGCCAAAACCCCAAAAGAGCGCGCTGAGCTACTACAAAAGTGGGCAGACCTTATCGATGCCAACAAAGAAGATTTGGCCATCATTATGACCGCCGAACAAGGCAAACCTTTAACCGAGTCACGCGGGGAAGTTGGCTATGCCAATAGCTTTATCCGCTGGTTTGCTGAAGAAGGCAAGCGTGTATACGGCGATGTTATCCCTGCCAATCAAGCACAGCTGCGCCATGTCATCCTAAAACAGCCTGTGGGTGTTTGCGCGGCTATCACGCCTTGGAATTTTCCTGCAGCGATGATTACCCGTAAAGCAGCCCCTGCACTAGCGGCAGGCTGTACCATGATTATCAAACCTGCAACCGAAACGCCATTTTCTGCCTTGGCACTGGCTGCCTTGGCTGAGCAAGCGGGTATTCCAGCGGGCGTTATCCAAGTCGTCACTGGCAAATCATCAGTCATCGGCGATATCCTAACCGGCGATGCACGCATTCATAAACTATCATTTACCGGCTCTACCGAAGTCGGTCGCACCTTGATGGCTCAATGCGCCCCAACCATCAAAAAACTGTCATTAGAGCTCGGCGGCAATGCGCCATTTATCGTCTTTGATGATGCCGATCTTGAAAAAGCCGCTGAAGGCTTAATCGCCTCTAAATATCGTAACGCGGGTCAAACTTGTGTTTGCGCCAACCGTGTCTACGTGCAGGACAGTATCAAAGACAAATTCCTAGACGTATTTGTGAAAAAAGTCGCTGAGCTTAATGTCGGTAATGGCATGGACGAAGGCGTCGATATCGGTCCGCTAATTAATAAAAAAGCCTTGGAAAAAGTGCAGGCACTGCTAAAAGATGCGTTAGATAAAGGCGCAACCCTTATCACGGGCGGCAGCACCAACGGCGCATCAGAGCTGACTTATAACCCAACGGTAATTACCGATATCAGCAGTGACATGGATATCGCCCACGAAGAAATCTTTGGTCCTATCGCCACTATCTTTACCTTTAAAGATGAAGCCGACGTCATCCGTCAAGCCAACGATACTATTTATGGGTTGGCTGCATATTTCTACAGTGGCAGTTATGCACGCTCATGGCGCGTCACCGAAGGTTTAGAGTACGGCATTATCGGTCATAATACCGGTCTTATTTCTACCGAAGTCGCACCATTTGGCGGCGTTAAGCAATCAGGCTTTGGCCGCGAAGGTTCAAAATACGGCATCGAAGAATATGTTGTGACCAAATACTGGTGCTCTGATGTTAGTTAATAGCTGGAGCTAATAGTTAGCTATTTTATGTTTTAACCGTTTAATTTTTAACCAGTATTTAACGGGATTCAGCAGCAGGAATCTCCAATATTGCTAAACCTTATTTTATAAACCGCCATCACATCACTGGCATCTACGTAAAGAAGAAAGAAAAGGATATTCTTATGACTACTACCAATCAATCATTACTTGAGCGCCGTAAAGCGGTTTTGCCAACAGGACTTGGCGTTGCCTTTCCTATCTTTGCCGAAAAAGCAAAAAACTCGGAAGTTTGGGATATTGAAGGCAACCGTTATATCGACTTCGTCGGCGGTATCTCAGTATTGAATACCGGTCACAGCCATCCAAAAATCACTCAGCGTGTGCATGAGCAGCTAGACAAATTTACCCATACTGCCGCGCAAATGATTAACTATGAATGCTATGTTGAGCTTGCTGAAAAGCTTTGCCAAAAAGCCCCTATCAGCGGTGATACCAAAGCCTTCTTTTTGACCACTGGCGCTGAAGCCGTTGAAAACTGTATCAAGATTGCTCGTGCAAAAACCGGTCGTCCGGGTGTCATCTCTTTCGTTGGCGGTTGGCATGGTCGCACGCTAATGTGCATGAGCCTAACGGGTAAAGTATTACCATACAAAAAGAACTTTGGTCCGATGCCAGGACCTGTATTCCATGCGCTATTCCCAGCTGAAGAGCTAAATGTCACTGAAGCACAAGCATTGCATAGCCTTGAGATGATTTTCCAAGCGGATATCGACCCAAGTGAAGTGGCGGCGATGATTATCGAGCCAGTACAAGGTGAGGGCGGTTTCCATCAAGTGACGCCATCGTTTGCCAAAGCCTTGCGCGAGATTTGCGATGAGTATGGCATTGTGCTGATTTTTGATGAAGTACAGTGTGGTTTTGCCCGTACCGGTACGTTGTTCGCCAGTGAGCAGTTGGGCGTTGAGCCGGACCTAATGACCAGTGCCAAGAGCTTGGCGGGTGGTTATCCTATTTCTGCCGTTATCGGCCGCGCTGATATTATGGATGCGCCGCAAGTAGGCGGTTTGGGTGGTACTTATTCTGGTAACCCACTGGCTTGTGTGGCTGCATTGGCAGTTATGGAAGTTATCGAAGAAGAAAATCTACTTGAGCGTAGTGTTGAGATTGGCGATAAAATCGAAGCTTTCTTAAAGGGTTTAAACTTAAGCAGCATCGGTCATATTCGTCATAAAGGCGCGATGTTAGCGTTTGAGCTAATCGACAGTGATGGCAAGCCTGATGTTGAAGCAACGGCCAATTTAAAAGCCAAAGCATTTGAGCAAGGTCTGTTATTAGCCTCTTGTGGCATGTTCGGTAACGCCATTCGCGTGATGGTGCCACTAACGGTTGAAGATGAAGTGCTCCAAGAAGGCCTTGATATTATCAAAGGTATTTTGACTGCTTAAAGGCGTTAATATTTAACAATAATGGATGCTTAAAGTTTGGATGATGACAGTCCTGCTTTGAGCGGTGGTTTTACAACGGCGCCTTGCAAGTCAAGACGCCGTTGTTGTCTCTGCTATCGATATATAAAAACATTATCAAGCTTCTCAGTCGAGAAGTATGGAAAGATAAACATGAGGGGCGATGCCCTGTTACATAAATCCTGTTATATAAAATACATGTCACTCTAGGTGTAATGAGCAAAAGATTCACATGGATTAAACACGGACAAGGAGTAGATTATGTCTGAATTAAAAAAATCTTTAGGGACGCTAGACGTTATCGCGTTGGCATTTGGGGCGATGGTCGGTTGGGGCTGGGTCGTCTTAGCGGGTGGTTGGATTTTGTCTGCTGGTACGTGGGGTGCGATGCTGGCATTCTTGATAGGCGGACTGGCAGTGATACTGATTGGGGTGACTTATGCTGAGCTTGCCGCATCGATGCCAGTCACCGGCGGTGAGCACACTTATACCCATCGCGCATTAGGGGTCAATGTCTCCTTTATCTGCTCATGGAGTATTCTATTTGGTTACTTCTCAGTGGTCGCGTTTGAGGCGGTCGCACTCCCTACAGTCGTAGAATATTTTATCCCCAATTATAACCAAGGCTACCTCTGGACCATCGCTGGCTGGGATGTGTACGCCACTTGGGTCGGGGTCGGTATGCTGGGCTCCGTCATTGTAACGTGGCTCAATATCCGCGGTATGGAAGTCAGTGCTTGGTTCCAAAAAACGGCCGTATTAGGCATTTTATTCGTCGGTACGTTATTGTTTATCGGTGCGGTACTGTTTAATCCTGAAAGCTCGAATTCAGTACAAGCGCCAGCCTTTATAGGTGGTATCGGCGGTATAATGGCGGTTATTGTTATGGTGCCGTTTATGTTTGTCGGCTTTGACGTTATCCCGCAGGCAGCAGAAGAGATTGATTTAACGCGCCCCAATATTGGCAAATTTTTGATTATCTCGATTATCGTTGCGGTGATGTGGTATGTGGGTATTGCGTGGAGTGTGGGCACAACATTGCCACTGGTACAAGCAGAGAACTCAACCCTCGCTACTGCTGATGCCATGACCAATGCATGGCAGGGCAAATGGGCGGGTATTTTGTTAGTGATTGGCGGTGTGCTGGGTATTTTATCCAGCTGGAACGCCTTCTTAATCGGTGGTAGTCGTCTGCTATATGCGATGTCCAGAGCACATATGTTGCCAGCCTTTTTAGGTAAATTGCACCCCAAATATAAAACACCATCAAATGCCATTTTATTAATCGGTGGTCTGGCGACGCTTGCGCCGTTATTTGGTCGCAAAATGTTAGTTTGGATTGTCGATGCCGGTGGTTTTGGTATCGTTATCGCTTACACCTGCGTCGCTATCTCATTCTTAGTACTGCGCTACCGTGAGCCTGATATGGTTCGTCCGTTTAGAATACCAGCAGGTAAACTGGTCGGTATGCTGACGATTGTGCTAAGTTTTGGTTTATTGATGCTCTATATGCCAGGTATGCCATCTGCGTTGACCGCTGTTGAATGGTGGATTTTCTTTGGCTGGACCGTCTTAGGTATCGTGTTATATAGCTATGCAAGGATAAAATATCCTGGTATCAGTGAAGCGATTATGGCAGAAGAGCTACGCGAATTAAAAATTGTCAATCAGCTATGGTTAAAAGACAATCCAAAGAAATAGTTTTTATTCCGAACCGATTATAGTAATAAAATTCCGCTGCAAAAAAAGCCTAACAGTGAATGTTAGGCTTTTTATTATTCTCAAAATCAATCAATCAATCAATCGGTTAGGATTTATCACGAATCAACTTATAATTTAAAAACTCAGTGATACCAAGCGTACCAAGTTCGCGGCCAAATCCTGAGCGTTTGACACCACCAAATGGCGTGTTTGCTTCACTACCAGAAGGAGCATTGATAGTAACCATACCGACTTCTAGTTTGTCAGCAATATCAGCAGCTAGGGCAGCATCTTGCGTTTGGATGGAAGCGCCAAGGCCAAAAGGCACGTCGTTGGCTATCTTAATCGCATGCTCGATATCAAGAGCTTTGTAGACGACTGCAACAGGACCAAATAGCTCCTCACGGTAGACATTCATAGATTCGTCAACGTCTGTCAGTACTGCAGGCGCAAACCAAGCACCCGGCTTGTCTTTGACCATGCCACCTTCGACCAACACCGTCGCGCCGGCTTGAACGGCACTGTCTAGCTGCTCTTGTAAATTAACTGCCGCCGCTTTTGAAGACATTGGACCGATAAAAGTACCTTCATCAAGCGGATCAGCCAATGTCATGTTACGTACGGCATTGGTAAAGCCTTCGACGAATTTATCATAGACCGATTCAACGACGATAAGGCGTTTGGCCGCATTACAAGCTTGCCCTGTATTACCAAACCGACCTTCGATTGCACCTTTCACGGCTTGTTCGATATCGGCATCGGCTGCGACGATAAAGGCGTCTGAGCCGCCAAGCTCTAGCACTACTTTCTTCAGCGCGCCGCCTGCAACTTTTGCAACCGCTTGACCTGCGCGCTCAGAGCCTGTTAATGAGACGCCTTGTACGCGGCTGTCTTCGATGATGGTCGCTGCTTGCTCATTGGTGGCAAAGACATTGTTATAGACGCCCTCAGGTAAACCGGCCTCTTTTAGGATATCAACGATGGCTTCGGCGGTCTTAGGACACTGCGGCGCGTGTTTTAGAATAATGGTATTGCCCGCCATAAAGTTTGGAGCGGCAAAACGTGCTACTTGATAATGTGGATAGTTCCACGGCATGATGCCTAATAGAGGGCCTACGGGGAGTTTTTCTACAGAAGCAGAACCGCTATCAACATCGATGCTATGCGGTGCTAGTAGCTGCTCAGCGTTATCTGCGTAGTAGCGATAAATCTCAGCAACCAAGCCAATCTCGCCTTTTGCTTGGGCGACAGGTTTGCCCATCTCATTGGCCACGATACGAGCCAGCTCATCTTGGCGCTCAAGATAAATATCGGCAATTTTATGCAGCAAGGCACTGCGTTCAGTGAGTGAAACCTGACGCCAGTCTTGATAAGCACTGTGCGCTTGTTCAATTGCGTTCTGGATGTCTTGTTCAGTTGCTGTCGGGTAGGTGGCTTCTACTTCGCCAGTCGCTGGGTTGTTTACTTGATAATCGCTCATTATTATTCCTTAGGGTTAGATTCAAAATCCGTTTATGTTTTTTTCTATGCGTTTATTTCTATGTGTGTATTTCTATACTTATCTATCTATACTTGTATTTCTGTGCTTGTCTGTTTAAGTTTATCTTTTTAAGCGGATAATGTTGGTTGCTGCTGAGTAACGTTATGAGTCTTGCTACCAGCAAAAAAGATTTGTCTTATGCGTACATCCATGACCTGATGCTAAAGAAACACTATTTCAAGTGCTACAAAGGCTTCATTTCGGCATCGCTTATCATTTAGCCATGAGTCAGTAACATGCCATACATCGATGGACGGCGATCACGGAAGACGCCCCATTGGCGGCGCGCGATAGCCAGTTCATCTAAATCAAAAGTAGCAGTAAGAACTTCTTTTTTATCCTTCGATGCTTCTTGGATAATCTCGCCGCGACCATCGGTGATAAATGAGCTACCGTAGAATTCTAGCGTGCTGTCATTGCCATTTTGACTGATGGTTTCTGTACCGATACGATTCGCCGCGATAACTGGCATAAGGTTGGCGGCGGCATGACCTTGCATACAGCGCTGCCAGTGACCTTTTGAGTTAATACCCAATGTTGGCTCATCGCCAATCGCTGTCGGATAAAACAGTAGCTCTGCACCCATCAGCGCCATGCTACGCGCGCACTCAGGAAACCACTGATCCCAGCAGATACCGACGCCGATTTTGGCATATTTGGTATCCCAAACCTTAAATCCAGTGTCGCCTGGGGTAAAGTAAAACTTTTCGGCATAAGGGATGCCATCTGGGATGTGGGTTTTACGATACGTGCCCAGTATCTCACCATCGGCATCAATCACGGTGACACTGTTAAAAAACGTATTACCAGACTTTTCATAAAAGCTGATGGGCAATACTATGTCTAACTCTTTGGCCAATGCTTTAAAGTGGTTGATAGCGGCATTGTCGGCAACTGAAGTCGCCAGTTTAAAGTAATCAAAATCATGAACTTGGCAGAAGTAGGGGGTTTCAAACAGCTCTTGTAGCAAGACAATATTGGCACCGGCTTTAGCAGCCCTAGTCACTAATTCAGTGGCGGTATCGATATTTTGCTGTTTATCCCAACCGCACGCCATTTGGGTTGTCGCAACGGTGACAGTTCTCATTATCTAATTCCTTTTAGTTATTGAGAGAGGTGGGCGGTTTTCAGAGAAGACTATCTATGGGTAATAATTGATAAAGTATTTATCCATAGATAGCGCTCATTGGAATGCTTGTAATGGTACAAATTAAGCCATCATATAACCCAAGCCTAGGAAGGTCACGACGGATAAACCCGCGCCGAGCATGGCATAGGGGAACTGAGTAAAGGCATGTTGCATCGGTGAACAGCCAGCGCCTTGGGCAGCCAATAACGATGAATCACTAAAGAAGCAGGCATGACTACCAAATGAAGAAGCTGACAATAAAGCCCCAATCATCAGTGGCGTGCTGACACCAAGCGCTAACGATATTGGGAATACAATTGGCATGGCAAGGACATATAGTCCCCAGCTTGATGAGGTGGCAAAAGTTAGGAATGCCATGACCGCAAAGATAACAGCAGGGAAGATGACAATCGTCATATATGGCGTGATAGCCTCAATCACGTATGAGGTCATACCCAGCTCGTCATTGATGGCTTTTAGGAAAAAGCCGCCGACTACCGTTGATAGTGGATAGAGCATCACTTTAAAGCCTTTAAAAATAGCCTCAACTTGAGTCTCAAAGCTTAAAATCCCTTGTATCCAATACACCACAACCGTGACAAAACAAGTCAATAGCGCGCCACGTAATAAATCAATTTCAAAATAAACCGTTGAAATAATCAATAAAATCATTGGAAAAGCAAAGTTCATGATATTGGCTTTAAACGACAGCTTACGTTTGGCTTGAACGTTTGAAACCAATTGCTCTTCTACAAAGGCTTCGGGGACAGGATTACCCGCTTTGGCGCGAGCCTCAGCTTTTTTCATCGGACCCCAGTCACCCAAAATGCCATAAGCGACCAAAAATACAATCAAAAGTGCAAACCAAGCATAAGCCATATAAGGAATGGCACTGATATAAAGCCCGATACCTTCACCGTCTCCAGCCACACCGTTCTCTTCTAATAGACCGGCAAAATAGACCGCCCAAGTAGAGATAGGAACGATGATACACATAGGTGCGGCGGTTGAATCGACAATATAAGCGAGTTTCTCACGCGAGACGTTATAGACGTCAGTGAGCTTTTTGACAGAAGTGGATACCGCTAGACAGTTTAAATAATCATCAATAAAAACCACGACGCCTAAGGCAAAAGTAGCTAATAATGATTGACGGCGTGATTTGATGATTTTTTGTAGCCATTCACTAAAGCCATCGAGACAACCACTAATCTCAAGTAGCTGAATCAGACCACCCATCAGACCGCAGACAAGCACAATCCAGATAATGGTCTCATTGCCCAGTACCATCGACATATTGTCGGCAAAAGGGGACACCAAATCAAACGGGTTGAGCATCACAAGGCCCGCGACACAGCCTGCAATCATAGACTCAAACGGTCGTCTAGAAACAACAGCAGTGACCAGCACTAATAATGTGGGTAGTAGAGATAAAGCACCCCAAGATTCATTGGGGTCACGGATGGTCGATAACCAAGCAAAAGCCAGATAAATGGCGGCTGCTACTATTAAGGTTAGAAATACTCGCTTGTTATGATACTGCCCTTCGACAGCCTCGCTGAGTTTCATGTTCATACTTACGCTCCCTGTAAAACCTCATTGTTTGGAACAAACTCTGTTTTATGGTTGGTGCTCGATAGGCAGTAGCGCATCAGTGCATTCGCTTTCTATCGAGCTCTATCACAACAATCCATTGCTATGACAGATTTATGTCACATCACCTTTAAAATAAAAACGTTGCATGCAAGATGTATCAATCCACGTTAATTATTTAGAGGCTTTGACGTATTTACATGCCAGTCGTGTCTTTTAGCGCATACCACCATGAGCCCATCACAGAATAAGGCACGCGTAGGGCGCGGCCACCTGGGAACGGAATCCAAGGAATCTTGGCAAAATTATCAAACTCTCTGGTGTTACCATTGATGGCATCGGCCAAGATTTGGCCAAACAAATGCGAGCCTGTCACGCCATGACCACTATAACCATGCGCAAAATAGACGCGGTCATGGAGTTTGCCCATTTGAGGTACTCGAGAAAAAGACAAAGCAAAGTTACCACTCCACGCGTAGTCAATTTTTACATCACGTAGCTCTGGGAAAATTTTGTTCATATTTGGTCTGATTTTGGCTGTGATATCAGCGGGGTCTTGACCACCGTAGACCGTACCACCGCCAAATAACATGCGCTTATCTGCCGACAGGCGATAGTAATCAAGAATATAGCGAACATCCTCGACACAGACGTCGGTTGGAAGCAGCTGGTCTGCTAAATCACCCAATGGTTCGGTGGCGATAATCTGCGTTGATACGGGCATGACACGGTCCGTCAGCTTGGGTATGACTTTATTGAGATAGGCATTACCGCATAGAACCGCTTGCTTACAAGTAACGGTGCCAAACTCGGTGATGATTTTGATAGAGTCATCGGCATACTCAATATCAACCACTAAGGTGTTTTCGTAGATAGTACCGCCAGATTTTTCGATAGCAGCGGCTTCGCCAAGCGCTAGATTTAGCGGATGGATATGACCACCTGAATGGTCAATAATACCGCCCACATAGGCGTCGGTTTTTATGTGCTCTTGGATACCATGCTTATCGAGCATTTCTCGATCATGCATACCATGGCTTTCCCATAGGGCATGCGTCTCTTGTAAGTCTTTTAATTGACCATTATTTAACGCGGCAAAGATATTTTTTTCTTTAAGGTCGCAGTCAATATTATAATCAGCAACAAAGCGACGAATGATTTTGCCACCACGGGTCACGAGCTGACCGACGAAATTTGCGTTTTCTTGACCATAAGACTTTTTGATTTTTTGTAGGCTGGCGTTAAGACCGTTGACGATTTGACCGCCATTACGCCCTGATGCACCCCAACCAATTTGCGCGCCTTCTAGCACCACCACTTCATGATCAGTTTCGATAAGGTGTAGCGCCGTTGATAAGCCGCTATAACCGCCGCCGACCACACAGATTTCCACTTGGATATCGTTTTTTAGGGTTGGTCTATCCGGCTTAGGATTACG
This sequence comes from Psychrobacter sp. UBA2769, assembly GCF_002352555.1. NCBI lineage: Bacteria > Pseudomonadati > Pseudomonadota > Gammaproteobacteria > Moraxellales > Moraxellaceae > Psychrobacter > Psychrobacter sp. UBA2769. Next base: position 79,795 of record NZ_DEIR01000018.1, read on the forward strand.
GCTGGCCGCATAATAGCTATCAGGGTATTGACCTTTATCTGAATAATGCGGGATATTGCGCGTGTTATTCGAGGATAGGTTTGGGCTCGTTGCTGCGCTGTTATTTAAGTTGCTATTTGACATATCAAACATCCTGTAAATAGGTGAGGTATTCAAGGTTGGTCACTTGCTGAGCAAAGCGTTTGGCTTCTTGTTTTTTGACCGCAATCAATAGCTCAATCATCTCACTTGGAAACAATGAATCAATGATGTCGCTGCTTTCAAATTTGCGGATGGCGGACAGCCAATCTAATGGCAAGGTTTTAAGCTCGGCTTCGTTGTAAGTAATGCTATTGACCGGCTCTGGCGCTTCAAGCTTGTTTTCGATGCCATAAAGCATGCCTGCTAATACCGCACTACAGACCAGATAAGGGTTGGCATCGGCTCCCGATACGCGGTGCTCGATACGGCGTGCTTGTGAGTCGCCACCAGGGATGCGTACGGCGGCAGTGCGGTTTTCATAACCCCATGACACATTGTTTGGTGCCAGCGTACCTGGGGTAAAGCGGCGATAAGAGTTGACGTGTGGGGCAAATAACAAGGTACAGTCTGACATGGTTTTTAATAAGCCTGCGACCGCATGGCGCAAGATGTCTGACCCTTCTTCTGAGCCGTCATCAAAGACATTGTTGCCATCTTTATCAAGCAGGCTGCAGTGGACATGAAAACCATTACCTGATTGCAAACCAAAAGGTTTAGCCATAAAGGTGGCCGTCAGCTTACGGCGTGCTGCGACTGATTTAACTACTTGTTTGAATAAAATGGCATCGTCAGCGGCTTTTAACGGGTCATCGACGTGCAGTAGGTTAATTTCAAATTGACCACAGCCGTTTTCAGCTAAAGCCGCATCAACCGGAATATCAAGTTTTTTACATTGCTCATAGACTTCATCTAAAAACTCATCAAACTGCAATAAGTCATTGATACTTAAGATAGAGGTCTTGTTCAGTCTTAAGCCACTCTTTGGGCGAATAGGCGGTTTTGGTGTTTCGCCTTCGGTGTAATCAATTAAATAAAATTCAAGCTCCGTTGCCATAACCGGCGTCAATCCCAATGCTTTGAATTTTTTGCTGACATAATCTAAAACGTGGCGTGCATCACCGTAATAAGGCTCATTGTCTTCGGTATAAAGCCAAACGGGCAATAGCGATGAGGGCGCACTGGTATTGAGCAGCGGATAAGCGGCACGGCCGGTAGGGCGGGCGATGGCATCGATATCGCCATTGCACTGAGAGGATTCGATAACATCCGCACCCCAGATGTCGACTCCTAAAATCGATAATGGCAAACGTATCGCGCCATTTTCTGCTTTTTCCATCTGATTGAAGGGGATGCGCTTACCACGAAGTAATCCATTGATATCCCCCGCTGCAACATACACATATTCCGTATTATTTGCAGATTCGACCATTCCATTGGTTGTCGTCATGTCTATTATCCCTATTGATGTTGATTTTTACTCTGATTATGGTTGCGCCGTTTATGGTCGCTGTCATTCATAATTGACAAGTCAAGATTGTGAATAACGTTAAATAAAACAGTGTTTCTAAATAAAACAGCACTTATCAATGCCGTGGCTGATACCACATTGTTCACCTTACTAAGTATCCTTTTCATCTGATTGCGTAATATTTCTACTGCAAAATGAATCACTTAGCGTTGTTTTTATCAGTGATGACATCGAGGTTGTAAGTACTGTTATTAACCTTTTGTCTTACTGATGCCCTTCAATATATGACTGAAATTTATAGTTGTCAATTATTATTTAAAACTATTAAAAAGTAATTAATTATATCCAATATGGTTTTTATTAACTAAAAGTGAAGTTTATAGTTTACATTATCCAAAAGACTGTGTTAGATTTTAATCAACGAAATCTCGGAATATAGAAGATTTGAGGCTCATATATCACATTCAAGGAAGAATAAAATGCAAACTTATCGACCCATTATTGCCATTGTCTCCTGCCATAAGATGGTTGACGGTCAACCCGCGCAAGCGGTGTATCAGAAATATATCGATGCCGTCCATTTTTATGGTGGTAATCCTATCTTGCTGCCGAACACCGCTGCTGAAAGTAATAATTTTGACGCTTTGATTGCCATTGCTGATGGCATTTTATTGACGGGCAGCTATAGTAACGTTGCGCCTGCACGTTATGGCGCTTCACATATTGAAGAAAAGCAGGACTTAGGTCGTGATGAGCTGAGCTTTAAGCTGCTTGCTCATGCAGAAAAATCTGGTACGCCTTTATTGGCAGTATGCCGAGGCTTGCAAGAGATGAATGTCTATTTTGATGGCAGCTTGCACCCAGATTGGCGCGAAGTAGAAGGGTTTTATGAGCCGCATTTGGAGGACAATACCCAGCCACTTGAGGTGCAATATCAGCCGGTGCATGACGTGATTATCCAACCTGCGGGTCGACTGGCGGCGTTTGGTGAAAAATGGCACGTCAATTCGTTGCACAAACAAGCTATCAATAAAGTAGGTAAGGATTTGTTTGTCGAGGCACGCGCACCGGATGGATTGGTGGAAGCGATCAGCTTAATAAAACATCCATTTATGATTGGTGTACAATGGCATCCTGAGTTAAATTATGCACAAGACGATTTGTCGAAATTTCTATTCAAGGAATTTATCCACTATGCCAGCAAAAAACACGGTTCATAATAGTGCAGAAAACGATATCGAAAAAGAGGGTATTGCGCCCGAAAATGAGATGGATTCGCTCGAAGACGAGGCTGAAGAAGACGAGGCTGATACTGATGACGTTAATAGCGATGAGGAAGACACGTTAGAGTCTGATGAGGCGCCGTCCGTGCTCGAGATGGATGGACAGCCAGAAGAAGATATCGGTAAAAAAATCAATCAGCTGCGCCTTGCAAAAGGCTACTCGCAACGCAAGCTGGCAAGGATGGCAGGGGTGACCAACACCTCAATCAGTGCGATTGAGCGTAACAAAGTCAGCCCCGCGGTGAATACGCTAAAGGCGATTTTGCTGGTGTTAGGATCTGATTTAACGACCTTTTTTAGTGATGAGTGGAAAGAGCCTAAAGCACGTGTGGTGGTTACGCCAAAAGACTTGATAGAGCTGAGTGAGCCTAGCAGTAGAGTGTCTCTAAAGCAGGTATATAATTGTAGTACCACTAAAAATTTGGGTTTTTTAATTGAGACTTATCAGCCAAATAGCTCGACGGAAGAAAAAATCGCTCATGAAGGTGAAGAGATTGGCACTGTCATTGAAGGCAAGGTATTGATTCGTATTGAAGAGACGACTTATCTGCTGAATGAAGGTGACAGTTATGTGATTGATACGATTAAACCGCACACCTTTATCAATCCTACTGACGGCGTAACTCGTATCGTAAGTGCGCATACGCCCACGACTTATTAAGTTAATGTTAGAGCTTAATTAACGTTATTGGGTGTTTGAAAAGAGTTTTAGAAATTATTCATTATCATGTAAAGCGCTACTTCTAGAAACAGAAGCAGCGCTTTTTTTGCTGAAAATAGATGGTTATGAGTAAGTTATTAGGTATTGTCTTGAGTTGCTTTTGAATCATCAGCTGGTTTTGTTATTTGTGTAATTTTAGGCTCTAATACTTTAGTATCTGTCGCTTTCATGTCTGCGGTTTTAGCCTCTAGAACTTTAGTCTCTAGCACTTTAGCATCGGTCGTTTTAGTAGTGTCTTTAAGCAACCTGACTTTGGTGATTTTATCCGCTGGTTCGATTTTTACATAAGGGGATTCAGGAATGGATTTAGACGCCTTGCTAAGGCTGTTTCTAATTCTTTTGACCGCTGCTGCATCGGCCTGCGCTTCTGCAAGCGATTCTTCATACAGCTCTTGATATACCGCAAGGGTTTGCTCAATCATCTCACGCATGGTGAATTTGGTGGTCATTTCAGGACGCGTAACACTTTCTAGCTGATTGCGTACCGCTTTACAAAGTGCCTTGGCATTGTACTTTCTAACCAAGCCCTGCGGATAAAGCGGTTGTAAAATCTCGCTAAACGCCGCTTGGTCCCAACCAATCACCGGTGTGCCTAAATGAATCGCCTGTAGGGCATTGATACCGATAGATTCAGGCTCGTTAGCAAGCGCCATGACGATATTGGCGGCTGACAGCCACTCGCGCATGTCGTTACGCTTACTACCGACATAGGTAATACGCTCAGAAAGCCCTAACGTATTGCTACGTTGGCGAAAGTCTTCATGCGCGACGTCGCCCTCGCGGTAATCTTCATCCATAATAATGGCGTGAATATTGGGAAACTGCTCTTGTAGATTGCCCAAAATATCAATCAGCCATTCTTGCCCATATTCATTGCCAATGATGGTCGGAAAGACCAGCCATTTTTTATGTTCAAGCTCAGGATATTCAGCAAAAGTGTGCCGCAACCAATAAACAGAAGGGTTATGCCGATACGGATAACGGCGCGTATCGACACCGCGATAGATACGCTTGATGACTTTGGGCTCTAGATCTTCACGGCGCAGGCCTTTTTTTAGATAATTGGTGACGCTATCAGAGACCGTGATGATGGTATCGACATCAAGCAGCGCTTGCGAGTATTTATTAATCGGATAAAAGCCATACATGGTCGAGACCAATTTTGGTCGGCGCTTGACGCGCGCACGACGCAGTGCCAAATGCAGTATCCATGCGGGTGTGCGTGAATGTACATGAATGACGTCGGGGTCGTATTTTTCAATCAGGCGGCGTAGCGGGGCGACTTGTAGCAGTGACAGCCAAGATTTTTTATTCATATAAAGCTGATGGTAAATATTGCCGTCACGCTTTAGACGTTTGACTAAGTCATTTTCTTCATCAGCGCTGGAGATAATGATGGAAGTATGCTCATTTTTAACCAAAGCGCGTCCAAGATGAAAAATACCGCGCTCGGATTCATCATGCTTTAAAGACGACAGTAAGCGCATAACTTTCATAATAGCGTCGGTCACCAAATAAGATATCAAGCTGCTATTGTCAGTTAAAAGCGCCAAAAACTCAACCACCAAGATAAAAAGATAAGGCTGGATTTGCCATACTTTTTTTAGCTAAGATTAATCATTTAACGACAGTTAACCTTAGTATTAATCTTAATAAACTAGCGACGTTTTTGTAGATGCTCAGCATTAGGTAGTACTTGCTTTTCACTGAGATATTTCCAATAGCGCTGCGGCAAATATTGCTTATGCAGCCGCGGGTTTTTACGCTCTTTGATATTGACGTTGGTAAAGTAACCTTGCCAAAACTTTTGGTAGCGCTGCTCATCTTGACTATGAATACTAGCAGGATTACGCAGTACGGCATTATCTAGGTCTGTGATGGTTTGCAGGGCAGCAGGGCGCATGGGCGTGCTTTTACTTTTATCATAATAAATGCCATAGCCGCGCGCCACATCATAAATTGCCCAATGCTGGTCTTGGTAGCGCTGACGAAAATGCTCACCAATCAAGGGCAACACATTAAAATCAGGCTCAACGCGGGCAAAGTAAATGTCATCAGTGGTATGCTCAAAGCGCACAAAGGCTTCCATACGGTGTTTTTCTCGAGCGACAGACTTGACGGTTTGTACCAGATCCAAGACATTCAGGTTACCCAAATCTTCCATAATAGCGCGGCTAGGGTAGTCGATGGCATATTTAACCACCTGAAATAAAGTGGTGCCGATATGGTCTTTTTCTGATAAAAATCCCCACAGGATATTGCGCATACCTGAACGACCTAATAGTTGATTAAGCTTGGTTAGTACGCGTTCGGCATGATTTTCATCTGTAGCAACGCTCGTTGCTTGAGCAATTAACGAGGGTACATAGCAGTCTTGAGCAATTAACTGTAAGGATTCATCATCTTGTAAGCGGTTGGCATAGACATAAAATACCGCACTCAGCCAACCTTCAAAACTTGGCTCATAAAGCACAATACTGGGCGTTAATTGACCGACAATATAGTCATGACTTTGCAGTAGTTGTGACATTTATGTTCCTATTTATAATAGTGGCAATTAAAACTGTAATCATTAACACCATACTAATCAAAACCGTACTCATCAAAACTGCACTTATTAAAACAGCGCCAACTGCCCATTACGTTGGTCTTTATATTTGGTCTGCGTTTGCGCCAGTACATATTGACGGAAATTATCACGCGTTAAATGGGCGAGATGTTCGTTTTTACCCGTCGTAGCGATAAAGTATTTGGCACGGTTGACTGCCGCGCCCATCTTTTTTAAATGATAAAGCGTTAACTGATTAAACTTGCGTGCCTTGACTATTTTTTTAGCCGTTTTGGTACCGATACCGGGGATGCGTACAATCATCTCGTAAGTGGCGGTTTGAATATTAACGGGAAAATGCTCACGATGGCGAATCGCCCACGCCAGTTTTGGGTCGCAATCTAAGTCTAGAAATGGCGAGTCTGGCTCAACGATTTCGTGCGCGCCAAAACCATAAAAGCGCATCAGCCAATCGGCTTGATACAAACGGTTTTCACGTATCATCGGCACAGGTGTTCCAATCGCTGGCAAGCGACTATCAGACAACATCGGCACATAGCCGGAGTAATAGACGCGTTTCAAATCATACTGCTTATAAAAATGACTCGATAGCTGTATGACTTGCAAGTCCGTCTCATTACTGGCGCCAACAATCATTTGACTGGTTTGACCCGCTGGGGTAAATTTCGGTGCTTTTTTATGGGTTTTACGGCTTTCACGGATAGTGATGATTTCTTCTTTTACCGTTTGCATTGGTGCTTTTAGTTGCTCATGCGACTTTTCTGGTGCCAGTAAAGCCAGACCAGACTTAGTAGGAATCTCAATATTGACGCTAAGACGATCAGCATATAATCCCGCTTCTAATAACAATTCTTTTGACGCGCCGGGAATGGTTTTTAGGTGGATATAGCCGTTAAAGCGTTCACGGGTACGTAATATTTTGGCGACTTCGACCAAGCGCTCCATCGTATAATCACCACTTTTAAAAATACCTGAGCTTAGAAAAAGACCTTCGATATAATTACGACGATAAAATTGCATGGTCAAATCAACGACTTCCTCGACACTAAAAGCGGCGCGCGGGGTGTCATTGCTTTTACGTGAGGTGCAATAAGCGCAATCGTAAATACAATGATTGGTCAGCAGAATTTTAAGGAGGCTGACGCAGCGACCATCTTCGGTATAGCTGTGACAGATACCGGTTGCGGAGGCATCACCGAGGCCACCGCCTTGGTTTTTTCGTGTACCAGCGGAGGAGGAGCAAGAGACATCATACTTAGCAGCATCGGCTAAAATATTGAGTTTGCCTTGTAGTCGTTCATAATTGATGGTGGCCATAAGATTACCAATTCATTTATTGGTTATTATTTTAGCAAATAGGCTTGTAAGTCACTGGGATTATTGAATAAATATTGATTTCATGCGACAACCATTGTCGTGTGATTTATGAAGTTTTTAATGAGAGGAGCAGGGGTTTGGCAAGGTTTGAACCACTTCATCTGAGAAGTGGTTTTTGATAATGAGACGTCCTTTTTTATCGAACTCAGCATCGTACTTGGGATAAATCGCAGATTCACTATTGCCACGAGTTGAAGATAAAGCTACCTCTTTATCGGAGAAAAAATGACGGGCAACCCAGAGTTTTTGGTCATTGTTATACTCAACACTACACTGACTTTTTGTATCAAAGTCAAAGTATAGGTCAAAATTTTGTTTTTTATCCCCACGACCAAATAGTATATTAGTGCCGCACGGACTACCACAGCCGATATAGACATGATAAGTATCTTTATCGATTCTTTTGAGCGAAGTATGGTTCCAGCCGTAGCCACCGATGCCATCCATAAGCACGGTTTCTATTACTTCGCCATTATCTAACGTTTCGCTTTTAAGGATGTAACCATCATCACAATATTCATTATCGTTCTTAGTTATATATGCAGTACAAATTTTCGACATATAAAAGCTAGCATCAAATTCTGGTTCGGCAGCTTCAGCCCAAGATATAGAACTCAAAATACAGCCATAAATGATAAAAGCCAATGAATAGAGAGGAGTAAATTTATACATGGAAGTAATGACCGGATATTTGTTTTGATTTAATAGCACTATAGCAAAAGGTTGGTTGTTAAGGAATAAGGTACACTCATCAAAAAGGTCTTGCTGACTAGGAAATTAGCCGGCAAGACCTTTTATTAATTTTAAGATTTATTAAATAACAATGCTTTCAAATCTAAACTTTTAGATCTAATTTTTACTGAACCTTCGCACGTATAATAACCGTTTGCGGTGCGTTAGCAGGAAGGTCAACCAAGTTCCATTTTAGTCCAGAATAGTTTTCCGTAACGACTACAGTATTGCCAACTTGTTGGATGTTCTGATAACTGTCGCCGCCGGTGGTCGCAAGCGTCGGTAGTGGACTGTTTAATGATACCAATTGCACGCCGTTTGGCAATGACACCATCGCATTGATATCAGTAACAGGCTGTGCTGTGGTATTGGTATAAGTGGTGTGATATTCGATGACGTCACCAGGCGCGATATGATTGGCAGGTACTGCTACTTCACGACCGTCTTTATTTTTTAATATCTTCATGACTTTGGTTTGTGCATTGACCACGCCAGGCGTACTAAAAGTTGGGGTCAGTTGCAGAGCGTCTAAAGAGGTAGATACGATTTGCGTCGTTGCAGGTTGGTTGGTCACTACGGTTGTCGTTGGCGCATTGAGGACTGGCAATTGGGTAGCCGTCGTCACAGGCAAGACTTCTGTCACGCTAGTCGTCGGCACGGCTATGACATCTACTCTGCTGGTTTGATTGGTCATCTGGTTGGTCACAGGCACGCTCGTCACCGTGGCACTGCCTTGGGTGACGACAGTATTCCTAGCACCGTTACTGGCGACTTGGCGAACCGTATAGCGCGGCACATTGGTCACTTGTGTCACCGCAAACGGCATGCCATCTTGCATGGTGATGCTATTCGGTGTTGCGGTGATGACCGCCGTTTTACCATCAGAATACTGCTCAACCACCGTGGTGCTACCAACAGACGAGCTAACCGCTATCTCAGGCGCGGCATTGGCAGCAGCGATAGACATCACTGCGCCTGCCAACAGTGCTGATACTGCGGTAAATGTCACTGTTTTTTGCATGATACCTGATGAGCGATGAATAGTAGTGGTCATAATAAAGTCCTTTAAAGTTATAATAAGTAAAACAAAAAATGCCAAACACTTAGATAAAAATACCCTCGTTGACTCTACAGAGCAGGTCAACGAGGGTAGCAGTATTAATGCAGTATTAATAATAGTCATAAACCACCAAACGATATAAGCTATCTATCGAAGCGTGTTATCAAACTACAAACTATCGAATTACTGATTTATCCGTCATTATTTTAATGAAAAGCTAAGCATGTGCCATGCACCTAATTATTTAGCCATCTCAACTCAACAATTATGCGCCAAAACGAATTGAGTAGAAAAGCAGCGTTATGTAACTGCTCTCCTATAAACGATAACTTTTTGTGTGCTTTACTTTATATATTTCTTAAGAAAATTACTGTTTTACTCACTATAAAAACCAATCAGATTAATCGTAAATCACTTTCATGATTTCGTATTCGACCACACCTTTTGGCGTTTCAATACGTGCTTCGTCGCCTTCAGATTTACCAATCAAACCACGCGCGATAGGCGAGTTGACTGAGATTTTGCCAGCTTTAAAGTCAGCTTCGTCGTCACCAACGATTTTGTACTGTTTTTCTTCTTCGGTGTCCATATTTTCAATAACGACGCTGACGCCGAATATCACACGACCATCTTTTGGCAATGTCGTCGGGTCAATCACTTGCGCGCCGCCAAGTTTGGCTTCGATATCACGGATACGCGCTTCACAAAAACCTTGTTGTTCGCGGGCTGCATGATATTCAGCATTTTCTTTTAAATCGCCGTGTTCGCGAGCTTCAGCGATAGAAGCGGTGATGCGGGGACGGTCGACACTTTTTAACTGTTTTAATTCGGCTTCTAGAGCCGCATGTCCTTGCGGAGTCATGGGATAACGTTGCATGTTTTTTCCTTAAGCCAATAACACCACACCATCTCCTAGTGAATAGTGAGATGGTGTCAGTGTTGTTGCAATGAGTATGTGAAGATATAAAAAGAATGAGGTTTAGACGGCGTCATAAGTAAATGCGCGCTTATCCATGAGCGTATATACACTGATAGATGATACACATGAACCTTACGTAATAAAAAGCATAGTCGCAGTTTAGCCACTATGCTTTTTAGGTCTATCTTTTTAAAACTTTGTTTTTTTAAGCATTACTGTTATATAAAAATAGATAACAAGTTTTGCAGCAGCGATTAAACAAGCACTGCAGTTATGCTTAATCTACTGAAATTATACCGCCAAGTCAATAGAGCTATGCGATAGTCTTTGCTTGTTCGTGCAAATCTTGTAGCTTATACACATCAAACGGTAAGTCGATGGCATAAGATTTACAAACCGCATCTGCCGCGCCTAAGGTTGTCACATAAAAGACTTTACCTTGTAAGGCACTACGGCGGATAGAGAATGAATCCTCTTGTGCCTGTTTGCCTTCAGTGGTATTGATAATAAGGTCGATTTTACCATTTTTCAAGGCATCGACGATATGCGGGCGACCTTCGGTGACTTTATTGATTTGCTTACACTCAATACCGTTATCGCTAAGTACTTTTTGCGTACCCGTGGTGGCAACGATTTTAAAGCCATAGTCGATTAGCTGACGGGCGATAGGGGTGACTTGTTCTTTATCGCTATCACGTACCGAGATAAAGACAGTTTTGGTTTCGCCCTCAACAGGTAGACCTGGCAGACGCTCGTTACTACCGATAACCGCTTTGTAGAATGCTTCGCCAAAGGTTTTACCAACGCCCATCACTTCACCGGTTGATTTCATCTCAGGGCTCAAGATTGGGTCAACACCAGGGAATTTAGCAAATGGGAATACTGCTTCTTTGACCGCGAAAAATGCAGGAACGATTTCAGTGGTAAAGCCTTGGTCTTTTAATGACGTGCCAGCCATACAGCGCGCCGCGATTTGTGCTAATGACGTACCGATACATTTAGAAACGAAAGGCACGGTACGCGCAGCACGTGGATTCACTTCTAAAATATAAACCGTTTCACCTTTTACCGCGAACTGGACGTTCATCAGACCAATAACGCCAAGCTCTTTTGCCATGGCGACGGTTTGCGCGCGCATGACGTCACACAATTCATCAGACAATGAGTAAGGCGGCAATGAACAGGCTGAGTCACCAGAATGCACGCCAGCTTGTTCGATATGTTGCATGATACCGCCAATCACCACGTCTGTACCGTCGCTAACACAATCGACATCGACTTCAATAGCATCATCTAAGAAACGGTCTAACAATACCGGTGCTTCGTTTGACGCTTGTACCGCAGTACGCAAGTAGTGTCTTAATTCATCTTCGTTATAAACGATTTCCATCGCACGACCACCGAGTACATAAGATGGGCGTACCACCAGCGGATAACCAACGTCTTTTGCCTTAACCAGACCATCTTCTAAGCTCGTCGCTAAAGCATTGGTTGGTTGAATAAGATTCAATTGCTGAATCATATGCTGGAAGCGTTCGCGGTCTTCAGCACGGTCAATCGCATCTGGGCTAGTACCGATGATTTTAACGCCGGCAGCTTCAAGCGCGCGCGCCAGTTTCAATGGCGTTTGACCACCGAACTGTACAATCACACCATCAGGATTTTCGATACGGACAATCTCTAATACGTCTTCTAAGGTGATTGGCTCAAAGTAGAGGCGGTCAGAGGTGTCATAATCGGTTGAAACCGTTTCAGGGTTACAGTTAACCATGATGGTTTCATAACCATCTTCGCGCATGGCAAGCGCCGCATGGACGCAGCAATAATCAAACTCGATACCTTGACCGATACGGTTAGGACCACCGCCGATAACCATGATTTTCTTATTATCCGTTGGATTGGCTTCACATTCGCTGTCGTATGTTGAGTACATATAAGCGGTGCTAGTCGCAAACTCTGCGGCACAAGTATCGACGCGTTTATAGACTGGATAAACGTTTAAATCCCAACGCTTGGTGCGTAGCTGCTTCTGTGAGACGCCAAGCAATTTTGCTAAACGTAAATCTGACAAACCTTTACGCTTAAAGCTGCGTAAATTATGCTCAGTTAAACCGCCAAAACCTAACGCTTTAACTTGTGCTTCGGTTTTGACGATATCTTCGATTTGTACCAAGAACCATGGGTCAATTTTGGTTAAGTTAAACACTTCATCGACGCTCATCCCAATACGGAAAGCATCAGCAATATAATAAATGCGTTCAGGGGTTGGAATGGTTAAGCGATTGTTAATCTCGCTACGGGCTTTTTCAATGCTTACTTTTGCTAAGTCGATTTGCTCATCAAAACCATCATTGCCAGTTTCCATGCCGCGTAATGCTTTTTGCATCGACTCTTGGAAGTTACGACCGATTGCCATCACTTCACCGACCGATTTCATCTGCGTTGATAAAACATTATCGGCTTGTGGGAATTTTTCAAAGTTAAAGCGAGGTATCTTGGTGACGACGTAATCAAGCGCAGGCTCAAAGCTCGCTGGCGTTTTGCCACCAGTGATGTCATTTTGCAATTCATCTAGCGTATAGCCAATCGCCAATTTTGCTGCGATTTTAGCAATCGGAAAGCCAGTGGCTTTTGATGCCAATGCTGATGAGCGTGATACGCGTGGGTTCATCTCAATGACGACCATACGACCAGTCTCAGGGTTGATACCGAACTGCACGTTTGAGCCGCCCGTTTCAACACCAATCTCACGCAGTACTGCTAATGAAGCATTACGCATGATTTGGTATTCTTTATCCGTCAAGGTTTGCGCTGGTGCAACGGTGATGGAGTCGCCAGTATGCACACCCATTGGGTCAAAGTTTTCAATCGCACAGATGATGATGCAGTTGTCGTTTTTGTCACGGACCACTTCCATCTCATATTCTTTCCAACCGATTAATGATTCATCGATAAGTAATTGATGGTTCGGCGATAAGTCAAAACCGCGCTCACAGATTTCGATAAATTCATCACGGTTATAAGCGATACCGCCACCTGAACCACCCATAGTAAATGACGGACGAATGATACAGGGATAGCCCATTTTTTCTTGGGTCGCAAAGGCTTCTTCCATGGTCTCAGCTGTTTCAGCGCGTGGACACTCAAGGCCGATGCGCTTCATGGCTTTATCAAACAAGTTGCGGTCTTCTGCCATCTCAATTGAATCTTTGGTCGCGCCAATCAGCTCACAATTATACTTGGTCAATACGCCGTGCTTGTCTAGGTCTAAAGCACAGTTTAGCGCCGTTTGTCCGCCCATCGTTGGCAAAATAGCATCCGGACGTTCTTTGGCAATAATTTGTTCAACCGTTTGCCACGTAATTGGCTCAATATAGGTCGCATCAGCCATGACAGGGTCAGTCATGATGGTTGCAGGGTTTGAGTTGACCAAGATGACGCGGTAGCCTTCTTCTTTTAGCGCTTTACACGCCTGCGCGCCTGAGTAGTCAAACTCACATGCTTGGCCGATGACGATAGGGCCTGCGCCAATGATAAGAATGCTTTTTATGTCGGTACGTTTTGGCATTGGTACACCTTAAATAATTTGAATGAGTATAATCATTTATCGGAAATAATATGTTTTTAGTTTGAACAAATCTTATATTTTAACCATGAAAGCATATCCGAACTTTCTATTCTTGAAAGAGAGTCGTTTAAAGTTAAATAACCATAATAATTACCACTATCATCTACTACAACTGGAGGATAGGTAGCGAATTCATTACATGCGCTAAGGGGTGAAAACTCTGAGCCATATTGCCCAAATTCATTATTGATGGAAGTTACAGAAAATTCTGATCCGTAGTTTCCAAACTCATTATGAATAGATTCAGGAGAGAACTCTGAACAGTTAAGACAACCCAAATATTTTTTATGGTTTTGATCGCCAAACAACATGATTTTGCTTGAAGCATTTGCATTTGTAGTCAAAACCAAAATAATAGCTAGCAGTTTGAGTGGGCTTTTCACAGGTCTTGTACCTTCAATATTCGAATTTAAAATAACTTTCATTTGGATTAGATTAGTTAAGCTTTCGCCGCTGCCATCATATCGGCGAATTTATCAAACAATGGCGCAGCATCATGCGGGCCAGGGCTGGCTTCTGGGTGACCTTGGAAACTAAAGACTGGCTTATTGGTCAGCTCAATACCTTGGTTAGTACCGTCAAATAATGAGCGATGGGTCGATTTAACATTGTCAGGCAGGGTGTCTTCGTCAACCGCAAAACCATGGTTTTGACTGGTAATCATAACCGTACCTGTGGCTAGGTCTTGAACTGGATGGTTGGCACCGTGATGTCCAGTTTTCATTTTGATGGTTTTTGCACCGCTGGCAAGACCAATCAGCTGATGACCTAAGCAGATACCAAAGGTTGGAATGTCCGTTTCTTCAATAATATGACGTACCGCATCGATAGCGTAATCACAAGCCGCTGGGTCGCCAGGGCCATTTGATAAGAAGATACCATCTGGATTCATCGCCAGCACGTCTGCGATAGGTGTTTGCGCAGGTACGACAGTGACATGACAGCCACGATCAACGAGCATACGTAGGATATTGGTTTTGCTACCGAAGTCATAGGCGACGACATTGTATTTTGCTTCGACGTGCGTGCCCAAATGTTTAAAGAAGCCACCTGTACCGCTATCATGACTACCAGCTACATCGCGGTTAAGTAAGGTGTCTGATAAATCCCAGCTACCGGCGGTCCATTCAAATATCGTCGGTGTACAGCATTCTTTAGCCAAGTCCATACCTTCGATACCAGCAAATTCTTGTGCCAATTTAATCGCTTGCTGTTCATCTTCGCTGCTAATCGTTGCGCCGTTAGAAGCGGTCATGATACAGCCGTTTTGTGCACCTTTATCACGTAATAGGCGGGTCAATTGACGTGTATCAATATCAGCAATGGCGACGGTATTATGGCTCTGTAAATAATCACTCAGTGATTGAGAGTTGCGGAAGTTTGAGGTCACCATGGTCGCGTCGCGGATGATAAGACCTTCAGCCCATACTTGATGACCATTACCAGACTCGACATCTTCAGCGTTGGTACCAGTATTGCCAATGTGCGGATAAGTAAGCGTGACCAGTTGGCGTGCGTAACTTGGGTCAGTTAGGATTTCTTGATACCCTGTCATGGCTGTATTAAATACCACCTCACCGACACGATGACCAAGACTACCGATACTCAAACCGCGAAAAATCGTACCGTCTGCTAGTGCCAAAATTGCTTGTATTTCTGCCGATGAATTCAAGGGTTGCCTCCGCTGTTATTAGTGAGTGCTGTGCTATTTTTTGGTTAAAATAAAGCGCTGCTTTTTTGATTATTGCTATTTAACTGCGGCTAAATAACCATAATAAAAGAGACAGCGCCAAAATTTTTCCACAAAAAAGCGAGAAGACATCATAGATGAAAAGGTACAGGATTCACTAAGGGGTGAATAAGTAACTTACATCATGTCCGCTCGCTTTGGCACAGATTTTGCGCATTATACTAGAGTTTTGCGTTAAGGGCTAGCACCTTAAGGTGAGGAAGGCGGATAAAATGGGCATAATGTTAAAACGGTTGTTATTTAATCAAAAACTGAGGCAATACCAAAAGCGTTTTTATTCTAAACAGGTTGTATAGTTGATGCCAAATAAAATAGACTCGCCATATCGTTTTTACATCGAACTGACTATATCTACAAGCAATCTAAAGCCTTAAAAATTATAATGCACCGATAAGCCGTAATAGTCGGGTGCTAAATTGGTGGCGATATGCAATTGGTCATCATAATAGCTTTTGGTTAAATACATGCTGCTGGCAACCCCTAAGGCTGCTCCTGCCAATACATCGGCCACATCATGCTCATCGGCTTCAACACGGCTATAAGCCACGAAACCTGCGCCAATATAAGCAGGAATGCTATATTCTAAGCCATAGCGTTTATGAATAAAGCTTGCGCCCTGAAACGCCATTGAGGTATGACCAGAGGGGAAGGATTTCTCATCACGGCCATTGGGACGCTCTTTATCTATCACTGACTTTAGCACTTGCGTCGCAGCAACGTTGGTCGCAAATGAATAATAAAATTGCTGACGACCCTCTTTATCATCCATATAATAAGTGCTACCGTAAGCAGCTGCCGGTATCGCAAAGGCCAGCACATCGCCTACCTTGCTAGTAGAACTACTCTCTGCGTGGGCAGGGATGGCAGCCATCAAGCTGGTCGATAGTAAAATGATAGGGACATATTTTTTGCTGATCATCACTGCGATCCTAAGAAGGGTTGGTGAGCGTTGATTGTCCGTATAAAATCTTATGGTTATTTTATAGGGATAAATGGCATACGGCTTTATGCTAATTGCTCTATTGATTGGCGGCAGCATTATACTATAAAGTTTTTATCTTTCTTTACAACTATCACGCTTTAGGTCACATTTATTTATGACACGTTTTTTACGCTAGCTTTATTACCACACACTTTTTACCATTTATAAACTTATATAAAAATAACGATTAAGGATGGATGATGATTTATCAATATTTAGACAAAACGCCAGAGTTTGCAGTACCTTTTAATGGCTGGGTAGCTGATTCAGCACGGGTAATAGGCGATGTATATTTGGGTCATAAAGCCAACGTGTGGTTTGGGGCGGTGATTCGCGGTGACAACGAGCGCATTCATATCGGTGACTATAGTAATGTGCAAGAAAACAGCGTCATTCATACCGATGCAGGCATTGAAGTTAAAATCGGTAATTATGTCACCATTGGACATTTAGCGATGCTGCATGGCTGCGAAGTTGGTGATAATAGCTTGATAGGTATTGGCGCGGTGGTGTTAAATAATGCCAAAATCGGCAAAAACTGTATCATTGGTGCCAAAGCTTTGGTCACCGAAGGTAAAGAGATTCCGGATAATTCACTGGTGATGGGCGCCCCTGCAAAAGTGGTCAAAACCTTGACCGATGAGCAGGCGGCAATGTTAAAAATGTCAGCGTTACATTATGTTGAGCGTTGTCAAAAATTTAAAACTGGCTTAACAGAAATAGCGATGCCTGATTAATTGCTATACATGTTAGAACAATAGAAGTCAGAGCAATTTTATAAAAAAGAGGATGGCTTTATAGTGAGCAATCCTTTTTATGAATGTTAATTTATTTTTTGACATTGAGCGGCTCTTTAAGCAAACGGTCGTTATGCCATTAGCATCATGATAAGCCAAATAACGGCAAAAATGATAATGCCGATAATCAGGCCGCGAAAGATATCATGGCGAATAGAATGGTCACTAAGGTAATGATTATTACCGGTATCGTCGATATTTAAGGCATTGACGCTTTCAGCACCAGCGCTTTTACCGACGATAAAACCTGTTAACGCCCCCAAAATTAGCATAAACGGCGTAAATAGCCAGAATATCTCGCCATTGCCCATACCGGCGATGGAGCGAATAACAACGATGGCAAGATCGATAAGTAAGCCGCCAAAGCCATACATCAAGCCATTTAACAGCGCATAAAGCAGACGCTCTAAAGGCGATTGATAGCTTTTGCCTAACTGCCGTCGCCTGATTTCTCTGATTGAGTGGGCAGGACGTCGCGGTCGGTTGGACAAAGCAGTTTTATCATCAGGCGCTTTCATAAAGTTCTCTATTGTTATTATTCAGCAGGCTAAAGATAAGCTAATGAGATATTAAAGTAAACAAGTTAGCATAATTTTGTTTGGTAAACTGTGGGCTTCTAAAAATTTATTCTGCAAATTTTATATTCATCACTCTTTATTTTAAGCTCTTTATTTCAAAAATTATTTATATCTAAAAAATCATTCCTTTAATAAACAAGAATAAGGTTCCATTATGCAGGCAACACAAGCAGGACAGGCGCCAAAAGAGTTGGCACTTTTTGATTTAGACCATACTTTACTCGATGTCGATAGCGATTACCTATGGGGTGAGTATATCGTTAAGCATAATCTGGTTGATGAAGCTGAATATCGCACCGCCAATCAAAAGTTTTATGAAGATTATATCGAAGGTACGCTTGATGCGACCGAATATAATGAATTTGTCGCACAATTCTTAAGTAGCTTACCGATGGACAGATTACATGAGCTACGCGAAGATTATATTAAGACGGAAATCGAGCCGCACATTCGCCCAAAAGCCATGGAGGTGCTCTGTCATCATGTCGAGAAGGGTCATGAAGTAGTGATTATTTCTGCCACCAATAACTTTGTAGTATCAGCCATTGCCAAGCGTTTCGGTATTGAAGATGCCAATGTGCTATCGACGCCACTTGAAATAAAAAACGAGCGCTATACCGGCAAATTAACGGATAAGCCTAATTTTAAAGAAGGTAAAATTTACCATCTCAATAAATGGATAGATAAGCGAAAATCAGCGGGTATGGATTTTGATAAAACTTATGCCTACTCAGACTCCAAAAATGATATTCCATTACTCGAGTGGGCAGATGTGGCTATTTGCGTGTCACCCGATGATGCGCTACACGCGCACGCGCTTGCCCATCGCTGGGCAGTAGAAGATTGGTCGATTTAGGCAGCTTAGAGTTATTTAATATAAAGGCAGTAGCAATTAGCCAACTATTTAGCGTCAATCTCATTTAAAATAGCGCCATATCAGTGAGATATCTATTTAAAAAGACAGGAACACTTATGGAAATCAATCCGTATCAAGAACAAATCAAAGATTTATCTGAGCGTGGGCAGGATTTGCGGAGGTATCTTTGACTTCGACGGTAAGCAAGAACGCTTAGAAGAAGTCAATTTAGAATTAGAAAACCCCGAGCTTTGGAATGATCCAGAGCGCGCGACCAAGATTAATAAAGAAAAAAGTCAGCTTGATGGCGTCATCGACGTGGTGGTTTCGCTTGAAACGACTTTAGAAGATGCGTCTGCCATGCTAGAGCTGGCGGTAGAAGCAGAGGACGAATCATTGCTTGCTGATGTGCAAGCCGAGCTCGACAATGCAGAGAAGCGCGTTGCTGATTTAGAATTCCGCCGAATGTTTAGTGGCGAGATGGATCCAAACAATTGCTACTTGGATATCCAGTCAGGCAGTGGCGGCACGGAAGCGCAAGATTGGGCAGAAATGCTACTGCGTATGTACACGCGCTGGGCGGAATCACATGGCTTTAAGGTTGACGTGATTGAAGTGTCTTCTGGTAGCGTCGCTGGGATTAAATCAGCCACGATTGAGATTAAAGGTGATTATGCGTTTGGTTGGTTACGTACCGAAATTGGCGTGCATCGCTTAGTGCGTAAATCACCATTTGATAGCAATAATGGTCGTCATACTTCGTTTGCCGCTGTTTTTGTGTCGCCTGAAATCGATGATAACGTCGAGATTGATATCAATCCAGCCGATTTGCGTATCGATACTTACCGCTCATCGGGCGCAGGTGGTCAGCACGTGAACACCACCGACTCTGCGGTGCGTATCACCCACGAACCAAGTGGCGTGGTGGTGACTTGTCAGAACGAGCGTAGCCAACATGGTAACAAAGCGACAGCGATGAAAATGCTCCGTGCTAAGCTATATGAGCTTGAGATGCAAAAACGTATGGAGTCACAACAAGCAGTCGAAGATGGTAAATCTGATGTCGGTTGGGGCAGTCAAATCCGCTCATATGTACTCGATGACTCGCGCATTAAAGACTTGCGTACTGGCGTTGAGACCTTTAACACTGGCGCGGTGCTAGATGGTGACCTCGACCAATTTATCGAAGCAAGCCTAAAAGCGGGATTGTAAGATTAGACTATTATTAATACCATTTGAAAGATAAATTTAAACCCAAACACTATTTAATTAAGGAAAATTATGCCAAGCGTTAATAACTATTTTGATAATAAAGTCACTTCTATCGCCTTTCAAACAGCGACCAAGCCGGCTACCGTTGGCGTGATGGAAATTGGTGAGTATGAATTTGGTACCAGCGAATTTGAAACCATGAGCGTAGTCAGTGGTGCATTGACGGTGAAGTTGCCAGAAAGTAATGAGTGGCAAACCTTTAATGCAGGTGAGCAATTTACCATTGACGCCAATCAGAAGTTTCAAGTAAAAGTGGACGTAGAAACGGCTTATTTATGCACTTATGGTAAATAATGGTTTTTAGATTCGTGTTAGAACAATCAACGCCAAGTATTTAATGCTTGGCGTTTTTTTTGTGGCTGTCTTTTGAGGTAAGTTTGAGTCATAAAGTATTGGACAACCATTATAAGTTTTGACGATATTGCACCATGTCCGTTTGACTGGCAATTACATCATAGAGTTTGCGCGCCGTAGTGTTTTCTTCTTGCGTCGTCCAATAAACACGGTTGCAGTTTTTCTTATCGGCAAATTCATATACGTGTTCAATCAATGCGCGCCCGAGGCCTTGACCGCGCACCGCTTCACTAACGTATAAGTCTTCTAAGTAACAACACTCAGTAGTATTCCAAGTATTGGGATGTAGCACCACATGCGTGATACCTAGCAGCGTGTCGTCTTGCCAAGCGCCAAAACCATAAATCGGTGCGTTATTATCAAGCAAGTTGCGCCATGTTGTGTCAGTCGTACGCAGTGGCAAACTGGTTTCATAAAATGCCAGATAGCGCTGCCATAAATTTAACCAAGATTCTTAATCAGCTTTAGATAATGGAGTTATTTTTATAGAGGTATTTTTCATGATATTTATTTAACTTAAGTGGTGATTGTTGTCGAATTATGGCTGAAAAGCTCATTATTTAGAACCCTTTAAAGAGTGTTTCTTACACATCGATTACACTTTGCTCGTGGCAAACAAACAGCAAAAACAAGCGCAATTGATTATGCTAAAACGACTATTTTATCAATCGAGTATGTATTATGGCGAAGCTAGATGACCAAACAACCACGCAAGATGTGCGCCATGATTATGAATATTTGGCTGGCTTGGCCAACTTACGCTATGTCAGTGATAATGAGCCAGGGTTTACACGCAGGCGTTGGGGACGCGGCTTTACCTATAAAGATGCCATAGGTAAAACGGTGAAAGATAAAGCGTTGCGCAAGCGTTTTGATGCGCTTGTAATACCACCGATGTGGTCAGAGGTTTGGATATGCCAAGATGATAAAGGGCATCTGCAATCGACAGGCCGCGATGATAAAGCGCGTAAGCAGTACTTGTATCATCCCGAGTGGGATCGCGTGCGTGACCAAGCTAAGTTTAATGCCATGATAGGTTTTGCTGAGGCTTTGCCAAACCTACGTGCGCAAGTAGAAAAAGATTTAGAAGCGCAGTCGTTATCACGCGCCAATGTACTAGCGGCCGTGGTCAAGTTGCTGGAAACTACGTTAATTCGTATCGGTAATAGCCGCTATGCTAAGCTCAATAAGAGTTATGGCATCAGCACATTACGCAGCAAGCACGTCAGTGAAACCGATAATGGCTTAGCGTTTGATTTCGTCGGTAAAAGTGCTAAAGAGCATCATATAGAATTGCAAGACGAGCGTTTAATTGACATTGTGCAGGCCTGTAGTGAGTTGCCTGGTTATCAGATTTTTAAATATTTGGACGATGATGGCAACAAGCAAGTTGTCGACAGTAGTGATATCAATGACTATCTACGCACACATACTTGTGGTCATGATTGTGAGAGCAAGATGTATAGCGGCAATTTATATAGCGCAAAAGACTTTCGTACTTGGATGGCAAGTGTTCTTGCAGCCAGTCATTTATACGATGAGCTGCAAACCTCGAAAGGGCAAGCAATATTAGCCAGTGAACCCAATAGCGACGAGCGTCAACAGCTGGTTACTGCTATGGTCAAAGCGGTGGCGGAGGAGCTTGGCAATACACCTGCTGTTTGCCGCGCTTCTTATATTAATCCAGTTATTATCGAGCGCTTTTTAGTAGGACAGTTTTTTGAGCCTTATAAGCAAGCGCGCCGTGGACGTACCAAGCAATATCAAAGCTGTGAAGAGAAAGCATTACTAGGATTTTTAAGTGGCATAAAATAAGCTTATCTTCCTTAAGAAAACCATATTAAAATTAAAAATGATACGTTATGTATTGAAATAAATATAAAAATGCGTTACTAATAGAGCATATGAAATTTAATAAGTGCAAACAATAAGAGAAAACAGTGTATAGGATATGACTGTTTTACTCCTGATAAATCGCTGATATCGTCAGTGACCCTCGATTGCTAAAGGATTAGCTTATGAATACCTCTTCTATAGATTTTTCGTCCTCAACCAATTTGTCTTCAGACAACCTGTCTCAAAGCAATTCGTCTTCTTCAAACCCAACTGGCTATAGCGATTACTATAATAACTTTGATATGAATGCCCTATTAACAGAGATATTTGGTGAAAATTTAGATGACCGTCTAAATGCCTATATGGCATGTTGTGGTCGTCATGTGCGTGACGGTCGCGGCGATAATTTGGCATTAGTTCATGAAGATACCGCTGGCAACATAACGCGCATGACTTTTGCGGAACTGGATAAGGCAAGTGCGCAAGTTGCCAATATATTATTGTCTTATGGCGTAAAAGTCGGTGAGCAAGTAGCGACCATGCTACCGCGTACGCCTGAGCTGCTCACAATTGTTTTAGCTACTTGGCGGATTGGCGCAGTCTATCAGCCGCTGTTTACCGCTTTTGGCTATGATTCGATTAAGTATCGAATGGATAAAGCTAATACCAAGGTAGTTTTTACCAATCAAGAAAATCGTGGCAAGTTTGACGACTTGGCTAAGCAAACCAAAATGGTGTTGGTTGGTAGTAAGGTAGATGCGCAAAGCTGGGGTGATGATAACTATGCACAAATGATGGCAACGCCGCCGCAAACGGTAGATGCTGTTTTGTTAGATGAAGATGCACCGTTTTTGCAAATGTTTACCTCGGGTACGGTGGGCAAATCAAAAGGCGTCAGTGTGCCATTAAGTGCGCTATCAGCTTTTTATCTATATATGCGCTATGCGATTGACTTGCGCGCCGATGATAACTACTGGAATATGGCCGATCCCGGTTGGGCGTATGGACTATATTACGCGATTACGGGTCCCTTACTGATGGGCGTCACCACCTATTTTAATGAATTGGGCTTTGATGCTGCCAATACCCGCGACTTTATGGTCCGTCATAAGATTACCAATTTGGCTTCTTCACCAACGGCATTTCGTATGATGAAATCAAGCGGTGTATTTGAAAGTGCTCACGACGATGCTAATGCCAAGCTATCGTTACGCTGTGCCAATTCAGCAGGCGAAACCTTAAATACCGAAGTCGTCAACTGGGTTGAAACCTACTTAAACTGTAAAGTTTGTGATCAATATGGGCAGACCGAAACGGGTATGACTTGCTGCGAACACCATGCACTAGCACATGAATGCCCAGTTGGCTCGATGGGCATGGCGCTACCGGGGCACACATTGGTCGTATTAGATGATGACATGAATATATTGCCTGATGGTGAGCAAGGGCAGCTTGCCGTAGTGGTTAGCCAATCGCCCGCGTTTTATTTCCGCGGTTATAGCTGGAATGAAAAAGACGCCTTTGCTGATGATTATTATTTGACCGGCGATGTGGTCGAGCGTCATAGCGATGGCAGTTATTGGTTTTCTGGGCGTGATGATGACATTATTATCACGGCAGGTTACCGCGTAGGGCCTACGGATGTTGAAAACACCGTGCTCGAGCATGAGGCAGTCGCAGAGTCAGCAGCAGTTGGGGTGCCAGATGAAGTGCGAGGTCATAAGATTAAGTCTTATGTGGTGCTAAAAGATGGTATCGAGGGAACGGACGAGATTGCCAAGGAGATTCAGGACTTAGTCCGCAGACGTCTATCGACTCATGCTTATCCACGTGAAGTTGAATTTGTCGATGCGTTACCAAAAACGCCAAGCGGTAAAATCCAGCGCTTTTTACTACGTAGTTTGTCTGAGGCATAAATGAGTTGAAGCATTCATAGAAGTTGAAGATAATAAAATAGTTAGCTTATAAAGATAGCAGTAAAAATTTTAATAAAAGGAATTGTTATGCAAATAGAGAAACACAGCTTTTTGGTTACAGGCGGTGCGTCAGGTCTGGGTGAATCAGTGGTTCGTGCTATCGTCACACAAGGCGGCAAGGTCGTTATTGCTGATTTAAACGAATCAGCTGGGCAAGCTTTGGTTAATGAGCTAGGTGACAATGTACGCTTTGCACGTTGTGATGTGACCAGTGGTGATGAGGTACAAGCGGCTGTTGAGTTGGCTGAAAAAGAATTTGGCGGTCTGCAAGGTTCCATTAACTGTGCTGGTATCGCTGTCGTACAAAAGCTACTTGACCGTGAAAATAACCCAGCGGACCTTGATGCTTTTAGTCGCGGGGTTAATATCAACCTTGTTGGCTCTTTTAACGTCGCACGTTTGGTCGCGGCTAGTATTGCTAAGCGCGTGGCGAACGGCAATAATACAGAAAGCGCTAATGAGAAGAATGCTGATAATGGCATCATTATCAATACCGCTTCTATCGCGGCTTTTGATGGGCAAGTGGGGCAAGCAAGCTACTCATCATCTAAAGCAGGCGTCGTTGGTCTGACCTTACCGCTAGCGCGTGAGCTGGCGCGTCATGGTATTCGCGTTATGACCATTGCGCCTGGTGTTTTTGCCACACCGATGATGGATACTATTCCTGAAAAAGCGCGCGAGCAGTTAGAGGCCGGTGTCCCTTATCCTAAGCGTTTAGGCAATCCAAATGAGTTTGCTAAATTGGTCACGCATATTATTGATAATGCCTACTTAAATGGTGAAGTGATTCGCCTAGATGGCGCAATTCGTATGGTATAAGGTGATTTTAGATTTTGAGTGCAGCAAATTTACCCTTAATTCATAAAGCTTGCACAAACTTGGCATAGTATTTTGCTATCTTATCAAAGATGGTTTTATCAATGAGCGCTTACCTTTAAGAAGCAAAAACTATGTCTTTTTTCAATATAAGTAGTAAATATTCACATTGGTTATTTATCGTCATAGGTTTTAGCCTCGCTATCATGACTAGCACGAGTGCCATTGCTGCTGAGGGTTTTTCAGAGAACACACAAGCCATGCTTAACAATATTGTGATTGATAAAGTCTTTGTCGATAAATCCGCTCGCACCCTGCAGTTGCTAAGCGATAATAAAGTGATTAAAACTTATCATATTGCGCTCGGTGGTAATCCTGTCAGTCATAAGCAGCAACAAGGTGACAAACGTACTCCGACAGGTCCTTATATACTCGATTATAAAAATGAAAAATCTAAATTCTATCGCTCTATTCACGTAAGCTACCCCAATGCGGCGGATAAAGCCCGTGCCAAATCACGTGGCGTTAGTCCCGGCGGTGATATTATGATTCATGGGCAGAAAAACGGTTTTGGGCATTTGGCAGCGATAAATCAGCAACGTGATTGGACGGATGGCTGTATTGCCGTTACCGATAATGAGATGGATGAAATCATGGCGGCTGTAGAGATTGGTACACCTATCGAAATTGTGGAATAAGCACCTTGTTAACATACGTTCATTCAGCTCTAATTTAACGTACTTTCTACTTTCTACTTTCTACTTTCTACTTTCTACTTTTATAGATATTTCTAAATCACTCATTCAAGCTTTTTTCGATAATTTATTCATACTCTTAACATACTCATCTCTTTCTTTCTGAAAAATCCCAAACTTCCTATTTTTTCTTTTCTATCTTCCCTTGAAATCTCCCATAAATGTGCCTATTAATGCTTTATCGTCATATCATTGTTATAAGTAAGGTTTATATTGATAAGGTGATATATTAGTGTTTTGTATGGTCTATTTAATTGAAAGCAACTGACGCTCATAAGCTACTAAATATTATTGATAAAAGTTAAATTTACATTGAAATAATACTTAACAAACCCGATATAGATAACAACGAAAAGCTTACGGCATCTTAATACTTATAAAAAGCCGCAGCTACTATCAGATATAAAATATTATTAATTATAAGAGGAAACAAATATGAGATTCGAGAAGTTTACCCAAAAATTGCAATCTGCCATTCAAGAAGCCCAAAGTCTGGCTTTAGGACGCGACCATACAGGTATCGACCCTGTGCATTTGCTGGCCGTATTGCTGCAAGATGAGTCTAACTTGTCTATTTGCCAGCAAGCTGGCGCGTCTATTCCTGCGCTAAAAAATGGTGTGGCAAAGGCACTCGACAATCAAGCAACGATTAGCGAGCCAACCGGCGACGTTAATTTAAATCCTAATTCGGTTAAAATTTTGAACTTGGCAGATCGTCAAGCACAAAAAGAAGGTGATGATTTTATCGCCACTGAATGGGTGATGTTGGCACTTGCTGAACAAGGTGACACCAAAAAGATATTTGAAAGCGCTGGCGTAACGGCAAGTAAGTTAAAAGCAGTCATTGAACAATTACGTGGTGATGAAACGGTGAACAATCAAAATGCGGAAGATCAGCGTGATGCGTTGAATAAATATACGATTAATTTAACTGAGCAGGCGGAGCTTGGTAAGCTTGATCCGGTGATTGGTCGTGACGAAGAGATTCGCCGTACCATTCAAGTGCTGTCACGTCGTACCAAAAACAACCCTGTACTGATTGGTGAGCCGGGTGTTGGTAAAACTGCTATTATTGAGGGTTTAGCACAAAAAATTATCAATGGTGATGTACCAGAAGGACTACGCCGTAAAGAAGTGTTGTCGTTAGATTTAGGCTCATTGATTGCGGGGGCAAAATTCCGTGGTGAGTTTGAAGAGCGACTCAAAGCGGTACTTAGCGACTTATCAAAGCAAGAAGGCAATGTCATTCTATTTATCGATGAGTTGCATACGTTAGTCGGTGCTGGTAAAGCCGATGGCGCGATGGACGCTGGTAATATGCTAAAACCTGCGTTAGCTCGCGGTGAGTTACATTGCGTTGGTGCGACGACACTCGATGAGTATCGCCAGTATATCGAAAAAGATGCCGCGCTTGAGCGTCGTTTCCAAAAGGTGCTGGTCGATGAGCCAACGGTCGAGGATACCATTGCGATTTTGCGTGGTTTAAAAGAGCGTTATGAGCTGCATCATGGTGTTGATATTCAAGACAGCGCGATTATTGCTGCCGCGCGCATGAGTCATCGCTATATCACTGATCGTAAGCTACCAGATAAGGCGATTGATTTAATTGATGAAGCGGCAAGTCGTCTGCGTATGGAGATGGACAGCAAGCCTGAGTCACTTGGCAAACTTGATAGCCGTTTGATTCAGTTAAAAATGCAGCGCGAAGTGCTCAAAAACGAAGAAGACGCTGGTGCGCAAGCAGAGCGTAAAGTGCTTGATGCACAAATTGAAGAGCTTGAAAAAGAGTACGCTGATCTTAATGAGATTTGGCAAGCAGAAAAAGCACTGGTCAAAGGCAGTCAACAGCTAAAAGACGAGCTCGATAAAGCGCGTATTGCTTACGATAAAGCCAGCCGTGAAGGCGATTACGAGACCATGAGTAAGCTGCAGTATGAAACCATTCCGCAGCTAGAGCGCCGTATCCATGAGTCGGATTTGGCCGAGCAAAAAGAGCAGACTGGTGAAAATAGTGGTATCAAACTACTACGTAATAAGGTCACGGATAATGAAATCGCCGAGGTCGTGGCGGCTGCGACTGGTATTCCGGTCAGCAAAATGATGCAAGGCGAGCGTGACAAGATGATAGCGATGGAAGAAAAACTCCATGAGCGCGTCATCGGTCAAGATGAAGCGGTCGAAGCGGTCGCCAATGCGGTACGCCGTAGCCGTGCAGGTTTGTCTGATCCGAATCGCCCTTCTGGATCGTTCTTATTCTTAGGGCCTACTGGGGTCGGTAAAACGGAGCTGACTAAATCATTGGCGAACTTCTTGTTCGACTCTGAGGATGCGATTGTTCGTATCGACATGAGTGAGTATATGGAGAAGCATAGCGTCAGTCGTTTGGTGGGCGCGCCTCCAGGGTATGTTGGCTATGAAGAAGGTGGCGCATTAACTGAAGCGGTACGCCGTAAGCCTTATAGTGTGATTTTGTTTGATGAAGTTGAAAAAGCGCACCCTGATGTGTTCAATATCTTACTGCAAGTATTGGATGATGGTCGCTTAACGGATTCACAAGGTCGCGTGGTGGATTTTAAAAACACCGTTATCATCATGACCAGTAACTTGGGCTCGCATAAGATCCAAGAGATGGTCGGCGAAAGCTATGAGGATATCAAAGCTGAGGTGATGGAGTCAGTTGGGCAGCATTTCCGCCCAGAGTTCGTCAACCGTATTGATGAGATTGTGGTATTCCATCCGCTCGGTATGTCGCAGATGTCAGGTATTGCGGCGATTCAGTTGGATCGCTTGCGTCAGCGCTTGCATGAGCGTGAGTTGGATATCGAGCTATCAGCCGATGCGATGAACAAGCTGGTGGCAGTTGGTTACGATCCGGTTTATGGTGCACGTCCACTAAAACGTGCTATCCAACAAGAGATCGAAAACCCATTGTCATTGAAGCTGCTGGCGGGTGATTTTGTCGCTGGTGATATCATCAAAGTCGATGTGAGCGCCGATGATAAATTGACCTTTGATAAGCTTAGAATGAGCTAATAGCAAACGCTAAATGACTGTCGCTAAATGATGGTTATGGTTTAAAAAAACTCCTTATTTGCCTATATTTTATATGGGTGGATAAGGGGTTTTTGCGTTTGTTGTAAGCATTATTTTACCGTTGTTATACTTTGCCCGTACTTTGACTATGGTATAAACAACCTAGATGCCAAAAAAAAGACAGCAATATTAAAGGAGATGACATCAGGATGATAAACAATAAAAAACAGACAAATAGGCTAATAACATTACCGTTAATTCTTACCGCACTGCTGTTTAGTGTCTCTGCGTGCTCTAATCCTTCAGCCGTCAATACCAATAAAGATCTGACCGAGTATAAAGAAGGGCAAGCCTCTATCGATGCATCTATAGCAAATATGGAAAAACCTAGCTTTGCAACGAAAGCAGTGACCACCTTTAATGAACCTTGGGCAATGACCGCGTTGCCTACCGTCAATAGTAAAGCAGCCAAACTGCTTGTGACCCAAAAGACAGGCGAGCTATTCATTGTTAATACGGCAACAGGTGCTAAAACAGTCGTCGCTGGCGTACCCAAAGTGGCTTATGGCGGGCAGGGCGGACTTGGCGATATTATCCTTGCGCCAGATTTTGCTACCTCTAATAATATATATCTTAGCTACGTTGAAGCAGGCAAAGCTGCTGATAGTAATAAATTCGGTGCAAAAGTAATCAAAGCGACATTGACGGGGTCAGATACTGACGCCCCAAGCTTACAAGCCATGACGCCCATTTGGGAGCAATTTCCAAAACTAAAAGGACAAGGGCATTATAGCCATCGCTTACTGTTTTCACCTGACGGGCAGTATTTATATATCAGCTCAGGCGAGCGCCAAGAAAAAACCCCAGCGCAGGATATGAGTGTGAATTTGGGTAAAATTATCAGATTAAATCCTGATGGCTCGGTGCCAGCCGATAATCCATTTATGAATACAAATAATGATATCGCTGACCAGTTTTGGACCATCGGTCATCGCAATGTACTTGGCATGGCTTTCAATGACAAAGGCAGACTTTGGGCGCATGAAATGGGGCCACGCGGCGGTGATGAGTTTAATCTTATTGAAAAAGGCAATAATTATGGCTGGCCAATCGTCTCGAATGGCCGTAATTATACAGGAACCGATATTCCGGATCACGATACACGTCCCGATTTTGCAGCGCCTGAAATTACTTGGACGCCGGTGACTTCACCTTCTTCTATGAGTATTTATCACGCCGGTAAACATAATGACTTTCCAGCGTGGCAAGGCAATGCGCTGATCAGTGGCTTATCATCAAAAGCGCTCATCGTGGTGAGTTTTGATAAAAATAACGGAGCGGCAGAACGCTATCGCTATGATATGGGTGAACGTATCCGTGGCGTCTTAAACGTCGATGGGCAAGTGTGGTTATTAGAAGATGGCGCTAAAGGCAGGCTGCTACGATTATTGCCGAATTAGTGATTTATCTAATGGCCTGCATCAATAGCTGGCTAAATAATCTAACTGGATAATTGCTTAAAATGTCCAAATCAAGATTTAAAATAGCCAAGCAAGTTGTTACAAAAAAATATCTTTATCAAGTTTATTTTGTAGTTAATTGATAATTAAAGGTTAGTTTGTTAAGGTGACCTTTCTTAAATATGAGGTTTTAGCGAATGAACGAAGTAAAAGTAGGTAAGCTCGGCCCATTTCCAAGGGTAAATAAGCCTGTATTTATCACATCAGGCATCTTAATTGTCGGCTTCATCATTTTTGGCTCGTTATTTACTGAAACTGCCGCAGCGCTTTTTAGCTTCTTACAGGACTTTATTGCCGAAAAATTCCGCTGGTTATTTATCATCTTATTTAACGTGGCGCTGGTGTTTTGTATTTACCTTGCCGCCAGCCGCTACGGTGATATTCGCTTAGGTAAACAGACAGAGCGACCGCAATATACCTTGTTTTCATGGATTGGGATGTTGTTTTCGGCGGGTATCGGGATTGGATTGGTCTATTGGGGCACAGCGGAACCCTTATACCACTTTATGGCACCGCCCGTTGGTGAGGGACAGACTGTAGAGGCAGCAAAGCAAGCGATGAATCTGTCGTTTTTGCATTGGGGGCTGCATGCATGGGCGATTTATACCGTCGTGGCACTGTCGTTAGCCTATTTTCACTTCCGCCGTGGTCTGCCGTTATCGATTCGCTCAACCTTGTATCCTATCCTCGGGCAAAAGATTTATGGTAAATGGGGTCATACCGTCGATATTTTGGCGGTATTTGGGACGATGTTTGGGGTTGTGACCTCGTTAGGTCTTGGGGTTATGCAGATTAACTCGGGTCTAGAGGGTTTATTTGGTATTCCTAATACCTTGACCGTACAGTTTATTATCATTGCCTTCGTAACTTCACTGGCTTGTGGCTCGCTGATGCTAGGTCTTGATAAAGGGATTAAGCGCCTCAGTGATATTAATATGGGGCTGACCGGTATTCTACTGGCCTTCATGGTGATTTTGGGTCCCACCTTATTTATCTTTGATAGCTTTATTGAAAACGTTGGCAACTATCTGGCAAACATCGTCACCTTATCGACGTGGAGTGAAGCCTATAGTGGCACTGATTGGCAAAGCGCTTGGACGATATTTTATTGGGCATGGTGGGTCAGCTGGTCACCATTTGTCGGCGTATTTATTGCGCGTATCAGTCGTGGTCGTACCATTCGCGAGTTTGTATTTGGCGTGCTGCTTATCCCGATGACAATTTTATTTTTCTGGTTTACGACTTTTGGTGGCGTTGCGATTCAGATGGAGCTATTAGCCGCTATTAGCCCTGATTTGGTCAGCCCAGGATTGGTCGCCGCGGTGCAAGCGGATACCGGTAGTGCCATTTTTAAATTGGTTGAATACTATCCGCTTACCAAACCTATCACCCTATTGATTGTGGTGATGATTGTACTTTGGTTTGTGACCTCTTCAGATTCGGCCAGTTTTGTCATTGATATGTTGACCGCTGGTGGCGATACCAATCCACCCAAAATCCAACGCTTATTTTGGGCCATTATGCAGGGCGTGATTGCGGCAATTTTATTAGCAGCAGGTGGATTAGGAGCATTACAAGCGGCGGCCATCGTGGCAGGATTGCCCTTTGCTTTGGTCATATTTGTGATGATGTATGCGCTATTACGTGGCATGAGTCGTGACCGTCTTATCTTATATCGCAACCAGCAGCGTTACATTACTGACGAGTCAGCCGACCATAATTCAGCCAATGAGTTTGTGGATGAAGAGCTATTAAAAGGTCCGCCTAAAATTGTGAAAGGTGATTGATAGGCTGAATATCGCCATATCAAAGATATTTTTATACGTTGAATCATATAGTTAGCTTATATTTATTTTACCTAAATAAACAATATAATAATTGTCATTTAAAATCCTAAGATGCATCGTTATCTTAGGATTTTTTAATTTTGCCCATTAACAGATGACTGACCGGATTTGATACTTTGTAAATATCTTGTTAAGGTTGGCGTCCTAAAAAATTGAGACGACTGAATGGATCACGTTAAAGTTGGCCGATTGGGCCCTTTTCCACGGGTAAGTAAACCTGTTTTTTTAACCTCAGCGATTTTAATCCTCGCATTTATTATCTTCGGTGCTTTTTTTAATGAATTGGCAAGCGAAGTGTTTGGCCAAGCGAAGGCATTTGTATCGATGCGCTTTGGTTGGTTTTTTATCATGGTGGTCAACTTAACGTTGGTGATGAGTATCTATCTGATATTTAGCCGCTATGGCGATATTAGATTGGGTCACCAAAACGAGACCCCAGAGTACAATATTGTTTCTTGGATTGGCATGCTGTTTTCGGCCGGTATTGGTATTGGCTTGCTCTACTGGGGTACAGCTGAGCCGCTATATCACTTTATGGCACCGCCTTTAGGTGAGCCTGAAAGCATTGCCGCGGCCAAGCAAGCGATGAACATCTCGTTCTTGCATTATGGTCTGCATGTTTGGGCAATTTACGGCATGGTAGCGTTATCCTTGGCGTATTTTCATTATCGCCGTGGTTTGCCATTGGCCATTCGCTCAACTTTATATCCGTTGCTGGGCAAAAAAATCTACGGCCCTATGGGTCATATCGTTGATACGCTGGCGGTATTTGGCACCATGTTTGGTGTGGTTACGACCTTAGGTCTTGGGGTACTGCAGATTAACTCAGGGCTTGAGAGTTTATTTGGTATTCCAAATAACATCACCGTGCAGATTATCTTGATTGCTTTTATCACTATGCTGGCAGGATTGTCACTATTGATGGGGCTTGATAAAGGCATTAAGCGTTTAAGTGATATCAATATTTTCTTTACCATTGTGCTATTAAGCTTTGTGATTATTTTGGGTCCAACCCAATTTATCTTTAACAGCTTCTTTGAAAATATCGGTAATTACCTACATCAAGTAATTCCGCTTGGGCTATGGACGGAATCTTATGAAGGTGAAGCAAACTGGCAGTCATCATGGACAGTATTCTATTGGGCGTGGTGGATTAGTTGGTCACCATTCGTTGGGGTATTTGTTGCCCGTATTTCTCGTGGTCGTACCATTCGTGAGTTTATTTTAGGGGTGTTATTAATCCCTATTACCATTTTATTTTTATGGTTCACCGCCTTTGGTGGTTCAGCAGTCCATATGGAGTTGATGGCGGCGGTTGACCCAAATATGGTAAGCCCTGGATTGGTTGAAGCAGTGCGCGCGGATACCGGTAGTGCTATCTTTAAGTTGATGGAGTCGTATCCGCTGACCGCAGCACTAAACGGGCTTATCGTGGTGATGATTGTCCTTTGGTTTGTTACCTCATCAGATTCTGCCAGTTTTGTGATTGATATGCTGACCTCAGGCGGCGATACCAATCCACCAAAAATCCAGCGCTTATTCTGGGCAGGTACCGAAGGGGTTATCGCGGCGGTGCTATTAGCCGCAGGCGGTTTGGGTGCGCTACAAGCAGCCTCTATTGTCTCGGGCTTTCCGTTTGCCGTGGTCATTGTCATTATGATGTATTCATTACTGAGGGGCTTGAGCCGTGATAGATTGATACTTTATCGTAATCAGCAGTGGTTTATCACTGAAGAATCTGCCGAGCATAACTCAGCCAATGAGTTCCGCGATGAGGAATTATTAACCGGACCACCAAGTCTAAAGCCGACTGATGACTAGTGATGACTAGTGATGACTAATAGCTATAATTCAAAGCTATGTAGTGAATGTTCATAGCAGGTTTGCTAACAGACAGTCGTAGTAAAAATATAAAAAATCCCAGTGTTAAGCTGGGATTTTTTATGGGCGTTGAATAATTTATTGGTTTTTAACGGATGATAGGTATTTAACGATATGCTCTTAAAATCAGCGTTACTGTTTTAGACATTCATTATGAGCATTCGCCTTTTACATAGCTGATTGCTTCAGGGGTGCTACAAGCTGAGCAGGCATTGCCCGCCGTGCGATAGCTTATCATTGAGCCCACTTGTGTTTTTACGCAGACCGGATCGTATTGCGCCGTACACATGGTTTTTTCGGGATCAAAGGTTGGACACTGGGCAACGATTCCTTTTGGAGGTTGGCTGGTATTAGGAGCGGGCGGCTGAATAGCTGTGTTATCAGGCATAGGGCTTGAGTTAGAGTTAGGGCTGATATTGTTACAACCCGCTAAGCCGAGCGTCAAGGTTATGGTCAGTGATAGGGCGAGGGTAGAAGGCTTTAATAGAGATAGCCATGGTCTAGATAGAGCGCTCATAATAAATATCCTTATATTTTATGTATACGTGCTTTTAATTATTCATTTTGCATCAAAAGTTTGTGTTAAAAAAAGTCTATCATCAATGCAAAGGTTAGTATTTAATCATAGAACATTTGCTCGTAAGATATTTGATAGTAAAGGATTTATGCTCAGTCATCTAGTGCAAAACAGATAAAAAAACCCAAGCTTATAAGGCTTGGGTTATTTATGTTACTTCTTAATAAAATTCTTGAGTAAGCTTTTAGAAAGCTTACTGCGCAGGTTTATCATCTTTATTAAGCTGCACATATTTATCAAAATTTTGTGCATAATCAGTTAAGTTGTCGCTCAGCATTTGGCGATATTGTTTGGTATAAAACTCAACGATATCGTCTTTTTCTTTGGCGAAATCATCACCCTTTACAAAGCCAATCGAGGCAACTGACGCGCTATAACGTGCCGCCGCATAAAGCAGTGACGCGCCTACTTGACCTGAATGCGCTTCAGGACCTAGTTGACTGTTTGCCACACCAATAATCGCATCGGCACGCTGATAAAACGCTTGCATCTCAGGGGTGATTTCAAGAGCGGCATCAATATCATCATTTTGGGCATTGTTTGGCATATTGTCTTGAGACATAAGCGACTCCTAATAAGGGTAAGTAAATTTAAATATATCACGCCAGTCTTTAAACTTAAGAAGGGTAAAGACTGAATAAATCTAAAAAATGGATAAAATAGTAAAAAGTCTAACGTCAGACTTATAAACCTGCATCTGCTTTTAAGATTTCCGCTTTGTCAGTTCTTTCCCACGTAAAGGCGGTTTCAGAACCTTGGCGACCGAAGTGACCAAAGGTTGCGGTTTGCTGGTACATTGGCTGCAATAAGTTCAGCATACGCGTAATACCATAAGGACGTAGGTCAAAATGGGTACGAATCAAGCTAATGATTTCATCGTTGCTGATTTTGTTAGTACCAAAAGTGTTAATTGAAATCGAAGTCGGTTCAGCAACGCCAATCGCATAGCTCACTTGCAACTCACAGCGATCTGCAATACCAGCAGCGACGATGTTTTTGGCCACATAACGTACTGCATAGGCAGCGCTGCGATCGACTTTTGAAGGATCTTTACCACTAAATGCACCGCCACCATGACGCGCCATACCGCCGTAAGTATCAACGATAATTTTACGACCGGTAAGACCAGCATCACCGACAGGACCACCAATGACAAATTTGCCCGTTGGATTGATATGATAGCGCGTACCGGCATGCAATAACTCTGCTGGCAATACTTGCTTAATAATGGATTCCATTACCGCTTCTTGCAGGTCTGCTTGAGAGATGCTTGGGTCATGTTGCGTTGATAAAACCACGGCATCAATGGCAACCGGTTTATTACCGTCGTATTTGAGAGTCACTTGGGCTTTGGCATCTGGACGTAACCAAGGCAGCTCACCGCCACGGCGCAGTTCAGATTGACGCTCCATCAAGCGATGGGCATATTCGATAGGCGCTGGCATCAATACTTCGGTCTCATTGCTGGCATAACCAAACATTAAGCCTTGGTCGCCGGCACCTTGTTCTTCAGGATCGCTACGATCGACACCTTGAGCAATTTCAGGAGATTGCTTACCCAGCATATTAATAACGGCGCAGGTCTCGCCATCAAAGCCCAAGTCTGAGTGATGATAACCTATGCCATTTACCGTATCACGGACGATACGTTCAACGTCGATATTGGCAGTCGTGGTGACTTCGCCTGCCAGTATGACCGCACCTGTCTTAACCAGCGTTTCACACGCCACACGGGCATGTAAATCTTGGCGTAAAATGGCATCAAGGATAGCATCTGAGATTTGGTCAGCCATTTTATCTGGATGGCCTTCGCTCACAGACTCTGAGGTAAATAAATTATATTCGCGCATAGTGGGATCGCTTAATTGCAGGGACTGTAATATATAAAATCAGTCATTATTAAATGTTAACGGAAAATAGAAGGTAAAAGTGAATCAAAAAATTATGATATTTTACCGTGAATCGAGGTAAAACTCTAGTGTCAGCCATGACGGCTAACAATTGTAGAAATCATCGAGGCGGCTGTCTTCTTGCCAGCGGTATTCTGTATAGTCAGCGACTTCTTTTGCGCTATCGCGACCTTGTCTATCAGCAATAAAACCAAGCGCCATATCCATGCCAGCCGTGACACCTGAAGAAGTATAAAACTTGCCGTCTACGACCCAGCGCGCCTGCTTTATCCAATCAACCTGATCTGATTGTTCGGTTACCCATTGCCAAGCACGCTTGTTTGACGTGGCTCGTTTATGGTCTAAAATACCTGCCTTCGCCAATAAAGCACTACCCGTACAGACGCTAAGTACCCAGTCGGCGTTATCAGCGAGCGTAGTCAGGGTATGCAAAAAACTACTATCATTGATGAGTGGGCGTGTACCTTTACCGCCGACGACCAATAATATATTCGTTTGATGGGCTAATTCTGCTACTGCGACAGTTTGCAAGGCAACACCATGATGGTTATGAATGATACCACCTTTCATTGACGCAAACTGAATGCGAAAATCGTTAGGTAAGCTACCAAATAGCTCAATAGGCCCAAATAAGTCCAAGGTTTCAAAGTCGTCAAATACGAGTGCGGTCAGGGTCTGCATTCTGCTTCCTTAAATTAAAGTATTAAGTCGAAGTATTTAGAAAGGAGATGTTTAAAAGTTTTTAAGGCTCTAAAAGTCTTTAAAGCTCTAAATATTTAAAAGCCTTTAAAGCTCTAAAAATGCCGCTTTATCCTTAAACATACATTCTTCATAAACAGGACAAGCGCCGCATTTTGGGGTGCGAGCTTGACAAGTATAGCGCCCATGCAAAATCAAGTAATGGTGAGCATCAACGATAAAATCATCGGGGATACGTTCGAGCAGTTTTTTCTCAACGATTAAGACGTTTTTACCCGTGGCAAGTCCCGTACGGTTGCCGACGCGAAAGATATGGGTATCGACCGCCATCGTCGGCTGCCCAAAGGCGGTATTTAACACCACATTCGCCGTCTTCCGTCCGACACCCGCTAGAGACTCTAAGTCTTTACGGTTATCAGGGACGGTGCTATCAAATTTCTCAATCAAGTCACGGCAGGTTTTAATAACGTTTTTGGCCTTGGCATTAAATAAGCCGATATTCTTAATATATGCTTTCAGTCCTTCTTCGCCTAATGCCAAAATGGACTCAGGCGTATTCGCCACCGGATAAAGCTGATTGGTGGCAATATTGACGCTGACATCGGTCGCCTGTGCCGATAATATGACCGCGATAAGCAGCTCAAAGTTACTGTTATAATTGAGCTCAGTTACTGGCTCATCAATCGTCGCAGCCAACTTCTCAAAAAACGGACGCACATCACGATTGGGCATACGCCTCGATGGCGGTGTATCGGCAGTTTTATGTTTAACGGTTTTACTCATGGTATTGTTACCATTATTTTATTCATTGGTTATTCAGGAGTAGATATTGGCTATTAAAGTTGTGCAAGCTCAGCTTGTAACCCTTCAAGTTCCAGTTGTTTGCTCTCATTAGGCCGTACGCTAAGCTGCTTTTCTAACTTCTTAATTTTACTGCGTAGCTTTGCCGCTGCAATGGTGTTTTTTGCTTGTGCTTCACTGATATTCAACGATTGACTGGCGGCATTATTCAGTTTTGCCTCCACCATGCTGACCACAGGTTTGCTATTGCTGCTATCTGCCAATTGCTCACTGACGCGTCTTAAATGGGTATGATAACGCTGGCGTAAATCCTCTTGTTCAAGCGTGCGCTCAGCTGTTGATAGGGTACGCTCAACGGTGACCAAGTCAATGCAATCAACCGGGCAGGGCGCGATACATAGCTCACAGCCTGTGCATAAATCCGTAAAAATAGTATGCATATGCTTGCCAGTACCGACGATGGCATCAACAGGGCAAGCAGGGATGCATTTGGTACAGCCGATACAATCATCTTCTCGAATCACCGCGCGCACTTCTACTGGACGCTGCGAGCTTACATCTATTGGCCATTTTGACGGTTCAGCGCTAAAGGTTTGTGTATCGCTACTATCTTGATTGATGATTTGTGCAATCGCATCGGTCACCGGCTGACCACCGGGCACACATTTATTATAAGGCTCATTGTCGATAACAATCGCCACCGCATACGGCAAGCAGCCATCAGCATGGTCGCAAAGTCCGCATTGGGTTTGCGGCAAGCAGGCGTCAATGCGCGCAATCTTTGCTTGGGTGGCGACAGGCAAGCTCTCTATGTTCAAGCTATCGAACAAGATAGGTAGATTGGTGAGACGGATATGACTGCTGTTTTTATTCATGGTGCTTTGCATTTAATGTAAAACCTTTATATCAATGCTAGATGCTGATATTAAAATAAATAGGGTAATAGCGCTATTTATTAAGAACATCTATATTTATAAAAAGACATCTTGCCCTTATGAATTAAATATCCATTAAAGTGAGATGCCTTGTTCATGAGCAATTTGGGCAATCAGCGCATAAGCAATGCTGCCTTTTGACGGTATTTTTGGCAAATCTGACAGATCAAAAAAATCTGCATGTGACAGCTCATCTTCTTGTATCACAATGTCACCGCCAGCATGAGAGGCTCGAAAACCAAGCATTAAATTAGACGGAAACGGCCAAGGTTGACTGCTGACATAGCGAATATCTTTGAGGCTGATATTCACCTCTTCTGCCACTTCGCGTACCACCGCATGCTCTAAGCTTTCACCGACTTCTACAAAACCGGCAATCAAACCATATTGTAGCGCTTGCTGAGGCGTTTTTTGCTGCCCATAACGGTGATGGTGCGCCAATAATATTTGCATTTTACCCGTTTGCGGATTCGGTCGGGTAATGGCGGTAATAACACACGGCTGCACACGTGGATACTGGCGTAAGCGGCAAATTTGGCAGACCATCGCACGCTCAGCGCTTGCGGCATGTACCACGGGAGCGGCGCAGCGACTACAAAACTGCGTATCTGCTTGCCAACGTAATAACTGTATGGCTTGGCTAAGCTGGTCAGATAACGCGAATGGCAGCTGCGTGATAAGCAGACGA
Organism: Psychrobacter sp. UBA2769; assembly: GCF_002352555.1. Classification (NCBI taxonomy): domain Bacteria; kingdom Pseudomonadati; phylum Pseudomonadota; class Gammaproteobacteria; order Moraxellales; family Moraxellaceae; genus Psychrobacter; species Psychrobacter sp. UBA2769. The sequence continues at coordinate 119,436 of NZ_DEIR01000018.1, forward strand.
TACGCAATAAAAGCGCAAGTATCGGTGTCTGGACTAATTTTCTCGTCGCTATTACTTGTTAAATCGTTATTCTTTAGAGCGTTACTTTCTAAATCATGACTTTCTAAAATTCTCGGTAAATCAATATGATGGCCTGTGGCATAGTCATAAGTAATGGCAATGGCCGCTTGTGATGTAAAAGTATTGGCAGTATCGGTTTCAAAATCAGCCAAACTAGCGCTATCTGCACTATCAATGCTGAGCGTGCTGCTTTTTATATCGTTATTAGGTAACCAATGAGTCGGCGCTAAGCTTTCAAGGAGCGTGACTCGTCCAACTTGATAAGCTGGCTGAATGTTATGGATATCATGAATGTCATGAGTGTTTAACGCTGTATCATTAACCGAATCTGGTAACTGAACCTGTACAGGCCACCAGCCATTGGGCGTTTGACGACATAAAACCGTCTCGTCACGAAGTATAAAGGCGTGGGTCATAGGATAAGTTTCCAAACAATCAAAGACAGACTCATATCCGCATCGATATGAGTCTGTTTAAAGTGGACAGTTAAATGATAAATCAGTAAGTAAATAAACTAGCAATTAGGCAGCAAGCAACTGGCTTAAGCTTTGTTGCCCGACATCTAGCGCCTGTTTACTCACGGGACGATTGTTCTCAAAGCCATCTAAATGATGGTCAACGGCCATGATGACATCGGCGATATAAGCCAAGGTGCCATCATCAATCCGTGCGCCACTATCAATACGCTGCTGCAAATAACTCGCTAATTGGCCGAGCATGCTAGCAGGGGTTGGCAATTGTAAAAAGCGCACCGCACCTGACACTTGACGCAGCATTTCAGGAATGTTTTGAATATTAAGGATATCACGCTCAGGTTCAGCCAAATAGTCATTGATAGCTTGTTCGGCACTGGCAATGGCGGTACGGCTCTCTTGTATCAGCGTATCATAGGCGGTATTCAGCTGATGTAATGAGATATGTGGATTGTTTAAAGGCAAATAAATAGCCCCTGGGGTGTGCATTTCTGCCATGGCGATAGTGGCATTTTCAGCGTGCATCAATGCCAATAATAAATGGTCAAAATCTTCTGGCGTAGGCGCGCGCCATTTGCTCACCGCCTCTGCTGCGGTACTCAAGCTGTTTGCAGCATTTGCTAAGCCTAATAAGCGGAACGCTGAACTCAGCTCAGTTAGCTGCTCAGTGATTTGCGAGGTTTGCATATCGGCAGGATTGATAGAGTCACCGCGTGCGTAGCTATCGACATTCTCTTTGATATTATTGATTTGTGCTTGAATAATGGTGTTTAAAGTGTCCGTCAAAGCACGGTTAGGACCAAATAAGAAGCGTGCCATTTGCTCAAGTTGCGGCGTCTCTAACTGATTGGCAGCATATTGTTCACGCAAAATTTTGGCCTCTGCTGTATCGCGCTGGCAAGCAAAGCTGACCAAGTCTGCAAAGCGTGTGTCCATTACGGGCAGATAGCTTTGGAACTGCTGCTCTAAGTAAATAAGCGTGTGTTTTTGGCTTAAGTTCAGCGGTAAAATGCTGGCAATATCCGCCACGGCGGCAGTTGCTGCTTGCCAAAACAAACGGTTAGAGTTTGCGGCTATCAAAGCGCAAGCTGCTGACATGGCATCGAGTTTTTTCTGCTCGTCGTCGCTCACGTTGCCATCTTGATTTAACAAAGCAACCCCAAGTCCACTACGATAAGCGTAAGTCAATAATTCGCTATCAAGATTGAGCTCGTGCAGCGGTTGAAAGTTGTTTTCAGGATTGGCAATAATGACGCTGCTGCTACCAAAGGTTGAAAAATAATCAGCGGCGATTGGGGCTTCTTGCCCGTGAGCATTGAGCTTATTAATAATAGGCAGTAGTAAAGTCGGCTCTACTGACTCAGTCAATAAGACAAACTCAATATAACGATCAAGCGTCATAATGGCTTCTGATAAGTCCATAATCAAAGCCGTATCGCTATTATCACCGCTATCATAAAGCTGCTGTAAACCATGCGCGATTGCGGTGTTGAGCGCCTCTGCACCTGCCAAAGCAATCAGCTCAAAAATGCAAGACAGCTGTTTTAACACAATAATAGAGTCTAATAATAAAGGCGCTTGGCTATTATCATCATTAAATTCGCCCAAATGAATCTCAGTATCTTTTAATATGACTTTAATTTCATCGTGCAATAAATGCAGTGATGGCAGGTTAAAGTCAGTCACACTCAAGGTTGGGGCGGTTAATTTCATTTGCGTAGAATGGTTCATAGTTGTTTTTTTCCATGACGTACTGATGAAAATAGCAATGGTTTATGATCAATTAAAAATAATATCAATAAGGTTTTAACGCTTATTGTCATAATAATCAAGACTAACTTACTTAACCGCCAGTATAAGAGGTTATTTAATAATAAAAACGATTTTAATGATGGGGATTATGACGGCTACATTTTATCTTTAAGCGCAGGATAATCCTCTGCAAGCGCCGCATACCAGCTTTGATTGGCGCTCTCATTGTTACTTGAGGTCATTAATAAACTGGCCAAATCAGCAAAGCTTGCATGGGCGGTATGTCCGCCATCGGCTTGGGTGTCGTCCTCGATAGCAAGGGTGACTTGGCCGCCGGTCATTGCCAAATAAACTTCAGCTAAAATCTCTGAGTCAAGTAATGCGCCGTGGAAAGTACGGTCTTGCTTACCGACATCTAGGCGGCGCACGAGGGCATCTAGGGTGTTTTTTTGCCCCGGATATTGCTGCTTGGCCATCACCAGCGAGTCGGTCACTTGGACGCGCTCCGCAAAGTCATGCATGCCAACTTTGGCGAACTCCATATTTAAGAAGTTCATATCAAAGGTGGCGTTATGAGCGATGATTTCGGCACCGTCCATAAAATCATACAGCGCCTGAGCGACTTGATCAAAGGTTGGCTTATCGGTTAAAAATGCCTCAGAGATACCATGAATGCGGATAACTTCTTCATCCATACCGCGCTGCGGGTTGATATAGACGTGGAGCTTTTCGCCGGTAAATTTACGCCCGACCATCTCTACAATACCGACTTCAATAATACGGTCACCCTTCATTGGGTCAAGACCTGTGGTCTCGGTATCCATAATAAGCTGGCGGTCAGATTCATGACGATGGATGGGTTTTGGCAGCAGCGGTATAAAATACGGGTTGGCACGGCTGGTATCACCATCAAATTTTGGCGTATCGGCTTCGCTACTGGTCTCTATATCAGCTGTTATATCTGCTATTTGGTTATTTGTGCTGGTGTCTGGCATCACTGTATCGCTTATTGTTTTGGTAGCATGGTGCTCATTGCTATTTTCTGCAGCTAAAGCATCTGTAGTTATCATCGTATCATGATGGTTTTGACTGTCTGTTTGACTGTCTAATAACTCTGCATCAAGCTCATCATCCATCATATCAAACCCTAATGGATCAAATTTTAGCCAATCATCGCTAGCGTTCTGGGTATTATCGGTCACTATTTGCTCTTTTTTTTTAGCAGTCTCTTGCGAGTTGATTAGGGCAGCACTTTCACTGTTAGATGTCACGCCTAAATTTGCTAGCTCATCTGCTTTTTCGTTGCCCGCGTGTCCGGCGTGACCCTTGACCCAATGCCAATCAACATCGCGTTGTTGGCAGAGCTCATCTAGTCGCTGCCAAAGGTCTTGGTTGGCGACGGGCTTTTTACTTGCCGTTTTCCAACCTCTTTTTTTCCAACCCTCAATCCATTCGGTAATGCCTTTTTTGACATAGCTTGAATCTGTCCAAATCTCAAGTTTGTGCTCATGCGGACTGTGGGTCAGTGCTTGTATCGCGCCCATCAGCTCCATGCGATTATTGGTCGTTTCTTTATCACCACCATATAAATCCTGCGTACAACCATCGCTAAATATCAGGTGCGCGCCCCAGCCGCCAGCACCCGGATTGCCTTTACAAGCACCGTCGGTATAAGCAACTGTCGTATTGGGTTTTGCGGCCAACGGATTTATGGCGTTATTAATATTAAATGACTGCGCTGAAGTAGAAGTGTCTGACATAAAAGCGTATTGACCTAATAAATGGTAAACGTGGAGCAGGGCGGTTTCGGTAGTGCTATTTTTACACCAGCTAGCACGATATATTTTAGGTTTGAGTATAGCAAATCTATTCCAGCTATGGGCAGCTGGCATGCACAAAATCGTAAAAGCACAGATGATAGTAGTGATGATAATAATAACGCGGTGGTTTTCTGTTAAAATGGCTGCGATTGTAGTGCGATGGCACGATTTGATTGTTTTCTTTTTGATTATTTTTAACAGTCAGACGCTCAATATCAGCTTTTTATATGCAAATGCAGGATAACCCTATGATGTCCGTACGCCCAAACGTTTTTTATAAAAAATGGTCGCCCTTGATGGTCGCTATCACAATCAGTAGCGCACTGTTTTTAAGTGCTTGCAATGATAGCAATACGCCAACTGATACTAAACAGATGCAGACGGCAGCGGATTTATCCATATTTGAAGGCTGCTATACCGTCAGTCATGATGAGCCTGCGCAGATAAAAGTCAGCCAACAGGGCGGCGCGTGGGTGATGCAGATGAAAGAGCCGGCAAGCGCTAAGCGCGTTTGGGATGATGCTGAGCCGTTAGAGGTGATTGCAAATAGCGATATACCCACGTATTTCTCTATTGACCCTGACAATGTCGATGCGGTCATTGGGCGTCCAGACAGAGTGTTGGTACTGGCGCATGTGAAGCCTGTCTATGCCAATATCGATCCGCTACTTGATAGTGAGTATTTATCCTATATTTATCGCGGTGCCAATACCATTTATCGTGTCGAGTGTGACGAGGTTAATACGGATATTTTAGCCAATCCTCATTCAAACATTGTGATTGATAATGTGAATGAGAGCAGCCAGTAAAACTATAGAGAAGCCTTTATATAAATATCTCATGATCGGGTATGATAATAAGCGAACAAAGCTATTTCTAAACCATTAAAGCTTTCGGTAATCAACAAATACGTCATTAGAGTCGGGCAATATGAATTTTTTTAGTTATGTGGTGTTAGGCGGATTTTCTTATGCGGCGGGTTGGGCAGTCAGAACCTATATCCTAGATAAACAGCCAAAACCTGAGCAGCCTTATAATCTTAAGCATCCAGCAATCTTAGCCTATCTTGGCGGATTTTTTATTGTTATGCTGATTATTTCATGGCTTATCGGTCGCTATTTGCTTGGACACGTTGCCGTTGACTTGCCTTTTATTATTGTGAATAGCTTGGTTGCTACCTTTGTGTATTCATTTGGTTTGAATCCAGAAAAAGCCAATTATGAAGTGCCAGATTAACTCGTATAGATAAATTGCTAGCGGTTAATAAAAAGCCAAGGCTGATAAATGGATTATCGGTCGTGGCTTTTTCTCATTTATCTTTTCAGTAGCATAGCTTATCAGCAGTTAATTCTTTTTCTTTAAGTTGGTAGCAGTTTTAACCGCTGTTTGGCTTTGCTTCCACGTTTGATATTTCTGCAAATCTTTTTCGATAAGTTTTAAGCAAAAGGTGAGTACCAGCGCATCGTCGATATGACCGATAAAAGGGATAAAGTCTGGGATAATATCAATCGGGTTGAGAGTATAAAGCAGCCCGACGACGCCCGCTGAAATGGTCTTGTAGGGAATATCGCGATAATTGCCTTTGTAATAATCTTTAATCAAGCTCATAAATAGCATCAAATCCTTGGCAAAACGCTCAAGATGGCTGCTATCTTTTAGCTTTTCTTGCAGTTTTTCTTCCTCATGAATGAGGTACTCTAAATCGGCATCTAAGATGTCATCTTTTTCCTGCTTATCAGTCGCTTTGTCAGCCATTATTATTATCCTTATTTAAGCGCAATTGATGTCTTTATGTGATGTCTTCATACTACAACAAAGTCGTGGCATGCGCCAATATTGCGTATTATGGATAGGTTTAATTTGCTTGAGTTTTTAGTGTATAGAGTAGCGAAAAAGTAAATATGGGCAAGGGTTAGGCAACTATTTTCACTTGCAAACCGTTTACAATACGCAGCTGTGATGTCTAAGCAAATAGATTGCAAAGATAAAGATGATTCAAAAGTAGATTAATATAAAAAACGATAAGGTAGTAGCGAGCGATGGTTTCCAAGAGTCAGTTATTAAAAAATGATAAAAGTAAAGATGCTCATACAGCGAATGAAACGACGTCTGGCTTGAATCGTCGCCAGTTTTTACGTCAAGTGGGAATCAGTGCCGGGGCAGGACTATTGGCAACTCAAAGCATGACACAGGCGCTAGCTGCCAATACTATTCAGCAAGATAAAAGCACGCAGCTTACCAAAGATGATCTGCCAACGGCATTGATGGATGAGCGCCTGCCATCACAACAAGCAGCGCCCGAAATATTGCAACCGAATACCCGCTGTATTACGCCAAGTATAGAGACGCGGCTTTTTGCCAGCTCCAATGTCGGTGGTAGTGACGAGCGTAATGAATTAGCGTTAGAGCGCTTGGCCTGTGCGGGTTTTAAGGTGGATAATTCTGCGATTACCAAACGGCAGTATTTGCGCTTTGCGGGTACGGATTCGCAGCGCGCGAGTGATTTGCAAAACATTGCTACGGGTGCTATTACCGCGCCAAAATTACTGCTCGGGGTGCGCGGTGGCTATGGTGCTGTGCGTCTATTACCAATGGTTGATTGGGCGACGTTGGGGCGCATTATGAAGGAGCGTGGTACGATACTCGCAGGCTTTAGTGATGTGACCGCCATACAGTGCGCATTATTGGCAAAAGGAGAGATGAGCTCGCTTGCCGCGCCGATGCTCTATAGTGAGTTTGGTAAAAACAAACCCGACCAAGTCAGCTGCCGACAGTTTGCAGAAGCATTAACCAATCCCAATTTGGCTATCAATATACAAGATGCGTCGTTAACCAGTCCAAATTTACCAAGTATCTTGGCAACTTCTGAGCCAAAAACTTTAACGGGCACTATTTGGGGCGGCAATCTAAGTGTGGTGTCAGCGTTGGCAGGTAGTGACTATTTGCCTCGTATTGACGGCGGTATTGTATTTTTAGAAGATGTCGGCGAGCAAGCTTACCGCATCGAGCGCATGCTATATGATTTGTATTTAGCAGGGGTGTTTAAGAATCAGCAAGCGATTGTGTTTGGCGCGTTATCAGGTAGCGGTGAGGACAGTTATGACAAGCGTTATGATGTCGCTACTGTAATTCGTCAATTGCATAAGCTGACAGGATTGCCGATTTATAATGGCATGCGCTTTGGTCATATTGGACAAAAGCACAGTTTTCCATTAGGTGCGACGTGCCAGCTTAGCGCCAATAAATTCGGTGGCTATCAGTTAGCATTTAGTGGTTATCCAATTATTAAGTCCGATGCCATTCGTGTCGAAGGCTTGTGGCAATAAAGTTTAGGTCTATAGTCGAATCCAAATAAATCAGAAACGTAGCTATCAAATCGCTCAATGAAAAGTTGTTTTTCTTGCGTGCTGTGCCTACGCCGACAGATGCTGCGCAAAACAACTTTTCATCTCACTTTATCATTTTTATATCGAATTAACTATATAAAATTTTTGCTGTGATAATTTTGCTTCAGCAACGTATTACTTCTAAAAAATCTACTGTAAAGTTAAATCGCCAAGCGCGAAAATTTATCCTGATATTCTTTCGGCGTCAGTTCAGTAGCGCGTTTAAACAAGCGTGTGAATGATGAAATATCATCGTAGCCAACTTGCTCAGCGAGTGATTTAATCGTCACATCTCCTAATTCTAACAAACGCTTTGCCTGCTCAATTCTCACCGCTTGAATATACTCAATCGGCCGCATAGCAACGCAGGATTGAAAGCGTCTATTTAAGGTGCGCGGTGTGATATTCACCATAGTCGCCAAATTGCTCACCTGCATAGATTGCCTAAAATTCTCCTCGATAAATTCCTGTACTTGCTTAACCAGCTGGTCTGAATGCGGTTTATGCAAGGTTACATTGGTATAGCTGTTTTGATTGCCGCGTTTACTATCAATAATTTGAGTTTTTGCCACTTGGGTAGAAATCTCACGGCCGCAATACCGCTCAATTAATAATAGTCCCAAGTCATAAAAGGCGCTGCCTCCTGCTGCACAGAATATATTGCCAGATTGGTCTTTTGACTGGCTTTTTGAGTGAGTGACAAATTGGTTTTCTTGCAAATCAACCAGTGGAAAATCTGCCTTAAACTTACTGGCATAGCCCCAATGGGTTGTCGCTACTTTGCCATCGAGCAAGCCTGCTTTTGCTAAAAAGAAAGCCCCGCTACAATTGCTGGCGATATCCGCTTTGGTATTCGCCAGTCGCTTTATATGCGCAATTAAGTCACTGTTTTGGCTCAATACTTTATCGATTGAATCGCCAATCGTTGGGATTAACAATAAATCGCATTCCGTCACCTGCCGAATATCGCAATGCGCTTGCATGATTAAGCGATTGCTACATCTGATATCTACGCCGTCCAGACTAGCAATCTGCACATTAAACCTAGGCTCTACTTCTTCATCCAAAAAGCGCTGCCAGCTGACGCCAGTAAATGAAAATAAATCTAGCGCTCCTGTCAAAGCGCTGCCAAGTACGCCATCGAAGCCGATAATGATGACTTTAAAAGGTTTGAAGTAGGGCATAAGTGTTTAGCTTCCTATTAAATACTTATTCAAAATGTCAGTTTTTCCTAAATTTGCATATCAGTTTTGTCTTATTTGACCATAATTATGTCATAAATGACAATACGGCAAGGCGTTAAATTAGATTAATATCAATGCATCACCAAATTTAATGAGTTAACGAGAATACTATGGCAGCAGATACGCTTATCAATGACTTTGAATTACCGTTTCAATTATATGATGTATTGGGCACTGAACATTTAACCGAGCATCCAAAATTTGCAGAACATAGCCGCGAAACCTTTGATGCGGTATTAGACACCGCCAATAAAATAGCGACTCAGTTATTCTTACCGCACAACCATGTGGCGGATAAAAACGAGCCACAATTCGATGGCAAAAAAGTCAGCATGATAGACGATGTAAAAGTCGCCTTTGATGCATTTCGTGAGTCAGGCTTTATCGCGGGTCGTTATAGCTTTGACGATGGCGGGATGCAATTACCTGAAACGGTTATGACGGCGGTAGCAGGCTATTTTATGGCAGCCAACCCATCAACCACCGCTTATCCGTTTTTGACTACTGCCGCCATTAATGTTATCTCACATTTCGCCAGTGATGAGATTAAACAGGCCTTTATGCCGCGCATGCTAACGGGTGAATTTACTGGCACCATGGCGTTAACGGAACCGCATGCTGGCTCATCGCTTGCCGATATCAAAACTACCGCCGTCAAACAAGACGACGGCAGCTATCGCGTCAAAGGCAGCAAGATTTATATTTCAGCAGGCGATCACGAATTGTCTGATAATATTGTGCATTTGGTCTTAGCCAAAGTGCCGGGCGGTCCTGGTGGTGTCAAAGGCATTTCTTTATTTGCCGTGCCTAAGTATCGTCTGAATGATGATTTATCGGTCGGCGAGCGCAATGATGTCCATTTAACGGGTCTCATTCATAAGCTGGGTTATCGAGGCGCGACTTCTACGGCGTTAAGCTTCGGTGATGCAGGCGAGTGTTATGGCTATCTTATCGGCGAAGAGCATTTCGGCTTGCGCTACATGTTTAAGATGATGAATGAAGCGCGTATCGCGGTTGGCTTTGGCGCAGCGATGATTGGCTATCGTGGTTATCAGTATTCGCTCGATTATGCCAAAGACAGAACGCAGGGCAGAATCGCCCCAAATAATAAGCCTGAAGATGCGGCAACGGCGATTATTAATCATGGTGATGTCAAACGTATGTTACTTGCGCAAAAAGCCTATAGCGAGGGCGGCATATCACTCTGTTTATACGGCTCAAACCTGATTGACCGTATCAATACTTGTGAAGATGCAACACTAAAAGCTGAGCTATCAGAACTGCTGGATTTATTAACCCCAGTGTTAAAAGCATGGCCGTCTGAATACGGTCCAAAAGCCAATGATTTGGGTATTCAAGTATTGGGCGGCGCAGGTTATACGCGTGAATATCAAGCCGAGCAGTTTTGGCGTGACAATCGTCTTAATCCCATTCATGAAGGCACAAATGGTGTGCAAGCGTTAGATTTGTCATTTCGTAAGTTATGGCAAAACAAGTGTCTTGGTATCCAAATTCTAAAACGTGAAATCACTCAAGACCTAGAGAGTATTACTACGCCAGAAACCGCAAAACTTGCCGGTAAATTGATGCCTTATATGGGTCATCTGCATGAAGTCTTGGTGCATTTAAGTAAAGTTCTGCAAACAGAAAAAGCCATCACGTTGACTGGTAATGCGCAAGCATTGATGAATATTTTTGCCTCTATCGTGGTCAGTTGGATTTGGATTCGCCAAGCCAGCAAAGCTGAGCAATTGCTAAGCAAAATTAACGACAGCGAAACAACAGATGTTGATAAGCAAAACTTCTATCACGGCAAACTACAAGCAGCAAAATACTTTATCGATTGGGAATTACCGTTAATCAAGCGCGATATTGAGCTGTTAAATAACGACAATACGGTATGTACCGATATGCAAGCAGAGTGGTTTTAAGGGATTTTGAATCATATTTTGTATTAATAATAAATACAACTTTAAAGGAATAAATAATGACAACAATCAATAAACAGTGGCGCTTAAAAGAACGACCTGTTGGCGCGCCGAGTGCGGAGACTTGGGATTATACCGAGTCAGAACGACCGACTATCACAGACGGTCAGTTACTGATAAAAATTGAATATATCTCGATGGATCCAGCGATGCGTGGCTGGTTAAACGACGCCAAATCTTATATTGAACCAGTACAGATTGGCGAGGTAATGCGTGCAGGTACCGTGGGTGAAGTGATTGAAAGTAAGCATGAGAAATTTGCCGTTGGCGATTATGTTGTAGGTCATAACGGCGTGCAATCGTATGCGGTCAGCGATGGCACAGGGCTACATAAAGTCGATCCAAAACTTGCGCCGCTATCTTATTACTTAGGTGTACTCGGTATGCCGGGTATGACCGGTTACTTTGGCCTGCTAAAAACAGGCGCGCCAAAAGCGGGCGAGACCGTCGTCGTTTCTGGTGCCGCTGGTGCGGTTGGTAGCTTGGTTGGGCAAATTGCCAAGCTCAAAGGCTGCCGCGTCGTCGGTATCGCAGGTGGTAGCGAGAAATGTAAATTCTTAGTCGATGAGCTGGGTTTTGATGCGGCTATAGATTATAAAAATGAAAATGTCAAAAAGGGCTTAAAACAAGCGTGTCCAGATGGCGTCGATGTCTTCTTTGACAACGTCGGCGGCGATATCTTAAATGACGTCCTCACGCAAATTAATCTGCATGCCCGTATCGTCATTTGCGGTGCGATTAGCCAATATAACAACACTACAGAAGTCAAAGGGCCATCAAATTATTTGTCATTATTGGTCAATCGTGCCCGTATGGAAGGCATCGTCGTCTTTGATAATATCAAAGAATATCCGACGGCGATGAAAGACATCGCAGGCTGGATTCAAGCGGGCGACATTAAAGTGAAAGACCATATCGTTGAGGGTATTGAGACTTTCCCTGATACCTTGATGATGCTATTTAAAGGTGAAAATTTCGGCAAGCTGGTACTTAAGGTAGAGGGATAAATCATGACACTGAATACAAATGGAATTGCATCAGACGTCACTGGTAAACGCATTTTAATCACCGGCGGTGCATCTGGCATTGGCGCTGCCAGTGCGCTATTGTTAGCCAGTCGCGGTGCGAAAGTTGTCATTGGTGATTTAGCGGAAGAGATGGGCGCTACTGTTGCTCAGCAAGGGCAAGATGCTGGTAATAGCATCGTCTTTAAAAAAGTCGATGTGACCAGTGGCGATGAAGTGCGGACGCTATTTGCTTTTGCTATGGAAACGCTTGGCGGTCTTGATGTGGTGATAAATAATGCGGGTATCGACCATAAACCGGCACCGATGCATGAGCTAAGTGATGATGATTTTGATCGTAATATCGCCGTTAATTTAAAAGGCGTCTGGCATTGTATGCGCGCTGCTGTTACTTGTATGGCGCCCAATGGCGGCGGTCATGTGATTAATGTCGCCTCTATCGCAGGTTTACGTTCAGCACCACTGCTGACAGCTTATAGCGCGGCCAAGCATGGAGTGATGGGGCTGACCAAATCTGCTGCTCATGAATATGCCCGTGTCAATATCCGCTTTAATGCGGTATGTCCAAGCTTTATCGATACGCCAATGGTGCGTAATACCATGGCAAAAATGGACGAGCGTGCCCAGCAAGCAACCATCAAAGCTAGCCCAATGCGGCGTTTGGGAGATGTCGATGAAGTATCTGGCGCGATTGCTTGGCTGGCGAGTGATGAAAGCAGCTTTATGAATGGTCATGCCTTTACCCTTGATGGTGGCATGTTGGCTTAGTTAACTTAATATATTTTATTAAAACGATTGATATGAAGTTTCTAATTTAAATTTCTAAGCTAAGTATCTCAGAACTGGTAAAAATGTATAAATAATATATGTAAAATATAAGGAATAATTATGAAAGATTTATTTGATTTAACGGGTAAGATTGCTTTGGTTACGGGTGCGAGCCGCGGTATTGGCGAATCTATCGCCCGCTTATTGGCGTCAAGAGGCGCGCATGTGATTGTCTCTAGTCGTAAGATTGATGCTTGCCAAGCGGTCGCGGATAGCATCATCGCTGATGGTCATAAAGCCAGCGCCTTTGCTTGTCATGTGGGCGATATGGATCAGATTGAAGCGATTTTTGAGCATATCAAAAGCGAATTTGGTCAAATTGATATCTTGGTCAATAACGCCGCGGCAAACCCTTACTACGGGCATATCTTAGATACGGATTTAGCGGCTTTTGATAAGACCGTTGAAGTCAATATTCGTGGTTATTTCTTTATGTCGACGGCTGCGGGTAAGATGATGCGCGAGCAGGGCGGCGGGGTGATTTTAAATACTGCCTCGGTCAATGGCTTGGTCGCAGGTGACAAGCAAGGTATCTATTCAATTACTAAAGCGGCAGTGATTAGCATGACTAAAGCCTTTGCCAAAGAATGTGGCCCACTAAATATTCGCGTTAATGCGTTATTACCGGGTCTGACCGATACCAAATTTGCCTCTGCTTTGACGACCAATGATAAAGTCTTAAAAATGGCACTACATGCCATTCCGCTAGGGCGCGTGGCTAATCCTGACGAGATGGCAGGCACGGTATTGTACCTAGTCTCTGACGCCTCAAGTTATACCACGGGTGCGACCGTGGTCGTCGATGGCGGTATGCTTGCCTAGTTATCAATGAGTAGTTTGAAAGATAAAGACAGCACTTAACATAGAAAAACCGCATGATATTAAAATCGTGCGGTTTTTCTTATTACATATTTCCATTTTTTAGTTAGTGTACTGTTTTTTATATCAATACTAAGTCAATAAAAAAGGCGCAGTACGACTCTCTTTGGATTTCGCCACCTCTTTAGGCGTACCTTCTGCGACAATAAGACCACCTTCATCGCCAGCACCTGGGCCCATATCGATAATCCAATCGCTGTTGCTCGCGACTTGCATATCATGCTCAACCATAATCACCGTATTACCGGTTGCGACAAGCCCATTTAACTGCGCCATCAGCAGCGCGACATCAGAAGGATGGAGGCCAGTCGTTGGTTCATCGAGCACATACAGCGTATCGCCGCGCTGGGTACGCTGCAGTTCGGTAGCAAGCTTGATGCGCTGTGCTTCGCCACCAGACAACTCGGTCGCTGGTTGCCCAAGTCTTAGATAACCAAGCCCAACTTTTAGCAAGGCGTCTAAGGCGCGCATTATTGGGGCATCATCAACGAAAAATTCAGCAGCCGCTTCAACTGTTAAATCGAGCACTTCAGCGATATTCTTACCGTGATAAGTAATCTCTAGGGTTTCATCGTTATAGCGTTGACCGTGGCACACTTGGCAAGGCGAGTAAACACTCGGCAGAAATAGCAGCTCAACGCTGACAAAACCGACGCCTTCGCAATTTGGGCAACGGCCTTTTTTTACGTTAAATGAGAAACGTCCGGCATCATAGTGCCTTGCTTTTGCTTCTTTGGTGGCAGCAAATAATTTGCGCACATGATCGAACAGTCCGGTATAAGTGGCAAGGTTTGAGCGCGGCGTGCGCCCGATGGCTTTTTGGTCAACGGTGACTAAGCGCTTTATATGCTCCATACCACTGACTATCTCACCGCCTATTGGCGTTTCTTGTTCTTGCTCCAGTAAAGCCGCCTCATCGGTGGGCGCTTCAATCACGGTTTTTTGCCCAAACGCATTGTAGACCAGTTCAACCAACGCTTGACTGACCAAGCTTGATTTTCCCGAACCTGAAACGCCCGTCACTGTGGTTAATACCGCTAAAGGAAATGCCACATCTAGCCCTTGTAAGTTATTACGCTCGATATTGACAAGTTTTAGCCAATGATTAGGTTGTCTTGGCTGCTGGCTTGTTAATTGCTGGGCTTTTGATTTTTTATTTTTAAAATCCCCATGAAAAAGATATTGTCCAGTATAGGAATCAGAGATATCTTGCAAGCCTGCGACAGGGCCGCTATAGATGATTTCACCGCCATGACTGCCTGCTTTTGGTCCGACATCGACGATCCAATCGGCGTGGCGAATGACGCTGACATCATGCTCGACAATGAATAATGAATTACCCGCCGCTACCAGTTCATCTAGAACACCTAATAGCGCCTGAGTATCGGCAGGATGCAGGCCAGCGGATGGTTCATCGAGCACATAAACCACGCCAAATAGTTTAGAGCGAATTTGGGTGCCAAGTCTTAGGCGCTGTAGCTCACCAGGCGATAAGGTAGGTGTAGTGCGTTCAAGAGATAAGTAACCTAGCCCAAGTCTGGTTAACGCTTCTACACGCGATAAGATATCGCTGGTAATACGCTTGGCGACGATGGCTTTTTCACGGTCGGCCATATCATCGCTGAGTTTTTTATTGGCAGCGTCGTGAAGTTTTAGCGCCAGTTCAGTTAAGGTTAATTGTGACAACTCGCCAATATCAAGCCCTGCAAATTTAACCGACAGCGATTCTTGTTTTAACTTTTTGCCATGGCAGCTTGGGCATTCTGAAATTTGCATAAACTGCGCCACGCGTTTTTTGGTACGCGGACTTTGCGTACTGGCAAAAGAATGCAAGACGAAATTTTTTGCACTGGCATAGGTGCCTTTATAATTGGGTTTCTCTCCTTTTTTGATCGCCTCGCGTACTTGCTCGAGATTGTATTCTGGGTAAACGGGGACTTCTGGCGTGTCATCAGTAAATAAAATCCAATCACGGGTTTCCTTGGATAAGGTGTTCCAAGGTTTGTCGATATCGTAGCCCAGTGTGGTCAATATCCGGCTCAGATTCTGCCCTTGCCATGCTGGTGGCCAAGCAGCAATGGCGCGTTCTCGAATGGTTTTCGTCTTGTCAGGCACGAGCAAATCTTCTGTGACCTCAAACACGCGACCAATACCTGAGCAAGTAGGGCAAGCACCTTCTGGCGTATTTGGCGAAAAGGCATCGGCATATAGCATGTCTTGCCCAGCAGGATATTCGCCTGCTCGCGAGTACAGCATGCGTAGACCATTTGAAATCGTCGTCACGCTACCAACCGATGAACGTACCGACGGCGTACCGCGCTGCTGTTGCAAGGCGACCGCAGGCGGTAAGCCTTCTATCGAATCGACATCAGGCTCGCCAACTTGGTCAATCAAGCGCCGCGCATAAGGCGATACCGAATCAAGGTAGCGGCGTTGCGACTCAGCAAACAAGGTACCAAATGCCAGTGACGATTTGCCTGAGCCTGATATACCGGTAAAAACGACCAACGCATTACGCGGTAAATCTACATCGACATTTTTGAGATTGTGCACCCGCGCGCCCCTGACCTGAATGCTTTGTGCAGCGGTAAGGTTGTGATTTTTGAGAGAAGTGTTAGATTTTTTATGATTAGATTTCTTATTATTGGTTGTCATACAACGCTTATTCCTTTGACTAAAATCGGCTTATTAACGCTTTGATTCAACAATACCCTATCTGTTTGATACTGTGTTCTTTTAATATCGTATCTGCTTAAAGTCATCCTACCACCTTAAAATCAAATCACTGCGCAGGCTTACGCTTTATATACAGAGGATAGACACAGCAACGTCAAACGATAACATTTATAAGGTTTACCCTATAAATTGCAGATTATAGAGGTTAAGAGATACGGCGTTTTGAACGCTATTAAGCGGGCAAGTGGCGCGTTAATTGAGAATGCTTTATCATTAACCTTATCTATCAATCATTTATAAAAGCATTCTATGATTTTTATCAGCAATACCATCAGCCTGAATGACAGTGAAGTAGAGATTAGCGCCATACGCGCGCAAGGGGCAGGCGGGCAAAACGTCAATAAAGTCTCTTCTGCGATTCATTTGCGTTTTGATATTCATGCCTCAAGCTTAAGCGATGTCATTAAGCAGCGCTTATTGGACAGCAAAGACAGTCGAATCACCAAAGAAGGTGTGCTTATTATTAAAGCGCAGCAATTTCGTACCCAAGAACGCAATCGAATTGATGCCTTGGAGCGGCTGCAAAGCTTTATTATTCAAGCCACTCATGTCAATAAAACCCGCAAAGCGACCAAACCTAGCCGGAACGCCAAACGTAAACGCGTGGATGCAAAGACCCAACGCGGTAAGACCAAAGCTTTACGCGGTAAGGTGGATTTTTAAATAAGCGGCTTAATTTTTTAATAAACCAAACAGCAAAATGCCAGCCCATTTAAGGGGGTGGCATTTTTTATGCTTATTTACTATCAGATTTTTAGCTAACCAAGTCTTCTGCTTAATTCAGGAAAGCGCTTTATCATAAATAACATCAGTAGCAGTGACACACTGGCGATAGCGGCACCAACATAGCCCACGCTTGATATTGAAATATGCGTCACCGCATAACCCCCAAACAGCGCACCGGCACCAATGCCTAAATTAATAATCCCTGAGAACATCGACATCAGCATGTCTTGCGCCGTGACATCGACCATGATGACTTTGGCTTGCATAGAGATAATCAGCAGCATCAGCGCCGCGCCCCACAGTAACGCAATGAAACTCAGCGCCCAGATAGAAGTCACGGCAAACAATAGTACCAGCATAGATATCAGCATTAATATGATCGATATCAGCATCAATCTGGTATTAAAACGATCGCCCCAACGGCTGAATATCACACTGCCCGCAATCCCTGCCACCCCAAACAGTAGCAAGACAACCGTCGCGGCGTTTTCACTTATAGCGCCAACCTGCCGCATAAAGGGTTCGATATAAGAATAAGCGGTATAGTGCGCGGTAAAGACCAGTAAAATAAGCAGATACAAACAGACCAATAAGGGATTTTTAAGCAATTCTGGAATTTTTCTAAACGAGCCTTCAAACATACTTGGTAGCGTTGGTAATAGTCTTGCTTGTAGGATAAAGACGATAAAAGCAATCACGCCAATACCGCCAAAGGTTGCCCGCCAGCCAAACCATTGACCGACTAAGCGCCCTAGTGGCACGCCAAGCACCATCGCCAATGAAGTACCGGTCGCAAGTACACTAAGTGCCAGTGCTTTTTTGCCTTCTGGTGCTACGCGTATCGCAATCGCTGCGGTGATTGACCAAAATATCGCGTGTGATAGCGCAATACCAACACGGCTAATCAGTAATACATCAAAGCTCCATGCGAATACGGACAATACGTGGCTGGCAATAAAAACCACAAACAAGCCCAAGAGTAAGCTTTTACGCTCAAAGCGGCTGGTGAGTAGCATCAATGGTAATGACATGGCCGCGACAATCCACGCATACAGTGTTAACATCCAGCCAGTCTCAGCCGTAGTGATGGAAAAATCTTGGGCGATGTCACTTAATAGGGCAACGGGGACAAATTCGGTAGTATTCATAATAAAAGCGCTGACGCCCATTAAGAATACTTGGAAATACTGAGTTCGGCGAGCATTTGCGCTCACCTCAAGGTTATGTTTCATATGATCCAATACAAATAAAGAAGGCGCTAATAGTGCAAATTAGCTGAAAAATAATTCATGAGTTTAAGAATAACGGCGGCATAGGTCGTAATGATGAAAAAGAGGAGGGCAAGATAGCAAATCAGTTGCGGTATGTCAGAGCCTATCATCAGACCCTACTATTTTATCAGGAATCGACGGTGTTTTTTGTAGGAGAGTCTTTAAAATTAGCGACCGAATAATTGGTTGAATGGTTAAGTAAATCCGATCATGGCATCAGTGTCAGTTACATAGTGTTTATAGTGAGGTATCGCTATTTACGCTTGAATATAGGTATGATGACGCCATAGGCTAGGAATGCCTGATAACGTGATTTTAAATAATCATTGATATTTTACTAAGATGGAATAAAAGAAAAGCAATCTATGAAAACCGACACCAATAAACCATTAGCCTTTAGAAGATATCCATCGACGACGGCGCTGCAATGTTTTGAGACCGCTGCTCGTCATTTGAGTTTTACCAATGCCGCGCAAGAGATGCACATGACCCAAAGCGCCATCAGTAAGCAAGTGGCGCAATTAGAGGAGATGCTAAACCTGTCTTTGTTTTATCGGACGCCGCACCGGATTTCACTGACCCCTGCTGGCAAGTCATATTATCTTGAAGTGTTAGAGATTTTAAAACATATCGAGGTGGCGACCACCAATTTGATGTCGCATAGCAGTAATACCGAGCTGCTAAAAATCGTCTCGCATCCCACATTTTGCGCCCGTTGGTTGATTCCAGCACTCAGTGGCTTTAGTCAAGAATATCCCCTTATTAACTTGGATATTAAAGAGCTGGCGGGGCCGTTTTTTTCTGAAGACCAAAATGTCGATATTGCTTTTTTATATGGTGATGGCATGTGGAGCAATATGGAGTCTATAAAACTGTTCGATGAATACTGCGTTGCGGTCTGTCAGCCGCAGTATTTGCGAGATAAAACACTGAGTACTGAGTGTCTAAATGATTATGTGTTATTGCAAATAAGCTCGCGCCTAAGTGCGTGGTACGAGTATTTTAAGCAACAAGATATCAGCGTTGATGGCACCTTTGTAGGTCCACGTTTTGAGACTTTTCATGCTTGCATTTCTGCCGCCTTACTTGGCTATGGTATTGCCTTAGTGCCGTTACGCTTGGTAGAGCCTGAGCTACAATCAGGCGCTTTAGTGCTGGCGTGGGATTATGCGGCAAAGGGTCGCGGCAGCTATTATGTGACTTATCCTGTCTCTTCAGGACAATCGCATAAGGTCAAAGCGGTTTTAGAATGGATTACGGCTTATTTAGCAATCTCAGATGAGCGTGAAAAGGCGTTAGGGTTGGTTTTATAATGTCACTTACGTTTCTTTATAACCTAAAGTATTTTTTATAGCACTTGTCTTGTTATTTTTATCCTGCAAAGTTATTTGCTGTGAGAATTTAACAAGCTAAAAAAACAAAAAAACTGCCTTGATACGCAGTTTTTTTGTTTTTAAAGGATTCGTTTAGGGAGTTAATTTACTGGTAATGACAAAAAGGAATGCCACCACAACTATTATTCGTTTGCTGCCGGAATGATGTTTTGTTGAAATGAGTCTAACTCAAGGAAGAGATAGAGATTCATCATGGACAAGCTTTATAACGTGACCGATGCCTTTACGATGGTGCATCCGCTCACGCTCGTCAAAGGCAAAAATGCCAGAGTTTGGGACGACAATGACCGAAGCTATATCGATTTTGTCGGCGGTATCGGCGTTTTAAACTTTGGTCACTGCCATCCTCACATCGTTGACGCCATCATTCAGCAAGCCCAGGCGCTGATTCACTATGCCTACAATGCGGCAGCGCATCAGCCGTATCAAAGCTTTATGCCGCGATTGTGTGAGCTTGTACCTATCAGCGGCGAGCTGGCAGGAATGCTCACCAACTGCGGTGCAGAAGCAACCGAAAACGCCATCAAGATAGCACGCATGAAAACTGGCCGCACAGGCGTCATTGCATTTGATGGTGGCTTTCATGGGCGCACACTGGCTGCCGTCAATCTCAATGGTAAGGTCGCGCCTTATAAGCGCGGGCTTGGTGCATTGGCCAGCGGCGTTTATCATATTCCTTTTCCCAGCCCCGATAACAATATCGGCGACGAGCAAGCGATTGACGCGCTCCAGCGTTTATTTATGGTAGAAACCGATATCGATAATATCGGTGCCATTATCGTCGAACCCGTACAAGGGGAAGGCGGCTTTCAGTTGTTGTCGCCCACCTTTGCGCAATATCTACGTAAGTTTTGTGATGAGCACGGCATGTTACTTATCATGGACGAAATTCAATCCGGTTATGGTCGTACGGGTACGCCGTTTGCTTTTACTCATTTAGGGATTGAGCCTGACCTTATTTTACTTGGCAAAAGTATCGCAGGTGGCTTGCCATTAGGTGCGGTCATAGGAAAGGCTAATGTGGTCAATGGTTTGCCTAAAGGCAGTTTGGGCGGTACTTATTCTGGCAATCCAGTTGCTTGCGCCGCTGCCAATGCCACGCTTGATATCATGCAAGCCGATGACGTTTGGCAGTCAGCCAAGCATTATGCCCAGACGATTGAGACGACCATCCGCCAATGGCAGCAAGAAGGTATCTCACCTTGGTTATTTGGACTTACCGGTATCGGTGCGATGCGTGGTATTGAGTTACGCCATCCTGAGCATGATGTGCATCCAAGTGTGATGGCGCAAGTATTAACCAAAGCCCGCGAGCGTGGTCTATTACTTATGCCAAGTGGGCAATATCGCCATATCATTCGCTTATTACCGCCACTTACCATAGAGCCTGACACCCTAAAAGAAGGGTTGGATATTCTAAAAGAGGTGCTCATCGCGCTTCCTGATGGATTGCCTGCCGCTTAATGTTTAGGAATGCTTAGGAATGCTTAGGAATGCTTAGGAATGTTTAGGAATGTTTAGGCGTGCTTAGGATTGATAGTGCATCGTCATAACCAAATGCTCGAAATAAAATACTTATTATTAAGCTAAAAATTTATTAACTCTATTACAAGGATGTTTATTTGTGAAAAATAGTAGCGTCAGTCCAGATAAGGATTTTATCTGCAGCGATGATATCCGCCATCATTTTTCTATGGCCATGTCAGCGATGTACCAAGATGAGGTGCCGCTATACGGCGATTTGGTTGATTTGGTCAGTGATGTCAATACCGAAGTATTAACCTCATATCCCGATATTAAATCACAACTGCTGCATACGGGCGAGATTGAACGTCTAAGCATGGAACGCCACGGGGCGATTCGACTGGGTACCGCAGCAGAGCTGAGCATGATGCGCCGTCTTTTTGCCGTGATGGGTATGCACCCTGTCGGCTACTACGATTTAGCGCCTGCTGGCGTGCCGGTGCATTCAACAGCTTTTCGCGCACTTGACTCGCATTCATTGCATAAAAGCCCCTTTCGCGTTTTTACCTCGTTATTGCGTTTAGATTTGATTGCCGATGAAACCTTAAGACAAGAAGCCACGGCCACACTGGCGCAGCGTCAGATATTCACTACTGGCGTTATTGAGCTTATTGAGGTTTTTGAGGCGCAAGATGGTTTAACTGCTGCGCAAGCAGAGAAATTTGTCCAAGAAGCGCTAGAGACATTTCGCTGGCATGATAAAACGCCGGTGGCAAAAGCGCTCTATCAGCGTCTATTAAATCAGCATCCGCTGGTCGCTGATGTGGTCGGCTTTAAGGGTCCGCATATCAATCATTTAACGCCTAGAACCTTGGATATTGATGCTGTACAACAAGGCATGCAAGCCCGCGGTATACCTTCAAAAGCCATTATCGAAGGGCCACCGCGTAGAGCGTGTCCTATCTTATTAAGGCAAACCAGTTTTAAAGCGCTACAAGAAGCGGTTGGCTTTAAAGTTGCTAATAATTCAGACGCTAGCCATGAAGAGTATGAGCAAGGGCATCATACCGCGCGCTTTGGAGAGATTGAACAACGCGGTGTGGCGTTAACACCAAAGGGCCGCGCGCTTTATGATGAACTACTGAGTGAAGCACGCCGCCAGCTTGGTGCTACCCCAAATGAGGACAATGCGGCTCAATACAATCAAATTTTAGTCGAGGTATTTACCGCTTTTCCTGATGACTATCAAACTCTACATGATGAGGGGCTGGCGTATTTTTATTATCAGTTGACGGATAGCAGCCTTGATTCTGAGGACGGTCAAGCGTTTTTGGCCGGCACCTTAAGCACTTATGATTTGAATAAACTGCCTAATGCTAAGCTGACTGCTCTGATTAATGATGAGGTGCTTCGCATTGAACCCATCGTTTATGAGGACTTTTTGCCCGTCAGTGCCGCTGGTATCTTTCAATCGAACCTGCAAGAGGCGCAGCCAAGCCAATATGACGGTTACTCAAGCCAACAAGAGTTTGAGCGTGATTTGGGCGCAGCTATTCACGATGAGATGGCATTGTATGAAGCGATGCAAGCTCAAAGCCTTGAGCAGTGCCAGTCTAGCATCAGTATTTAGTAAAATTTAGGCTAGAAATGTCTAGCGTATAGCCGACTTATTATCGCGTCATTCCAAAAAGGAATGCCTGCAAGAAATTTATTATTTTGCAACTTAGTAGGTAGCAGGGTAATTTTATAAGTCAGTCAAGGACGTAGTAAACCATTATACCAATATGCAAGGGATTGATTATGATTAAGCAATATATGTCTGCAATGGGCGTAGAAGAAGCACACTATCAAAATGGCGACTTTGAAGTCACCACCCCAATTGATGGCTCAGTTATCGGTAAAGTCACATTAGATACAGTCGCCGACGTCGATACTAAAATCCAAAATGCCAAACAAGCCTTTCAAGAATGGCGTGTCGTTCCTGCTCCTAAACGTGGTGAGTTGATTCGTCTGTTGGGTGAAGTCCTGCGTGAGCACAAAGAAGACCTAGGTGTCTTAGTATCATTAGAAGCTGGAAAAATTAAAGAAGAAGGCCTTGGCGAAGTACAAGAAATGATTGATATTTGTGACTTTGCCGTGGGCGTATCGCGTCAGCTTTATGGTCTAACCATCGCCTCGGAACGCCCAGGTCACCACATGCGTGAGACATGGCATCCACTGGGTGTCATCGGCGTCATCTCGGCCTTTAACTTCCCCGTTGCCGTTTGGTCTTGGAACACGGCGCTGGCCATCGTCTGTGGCAACCCTGTCATCTGGAAACCTTCAGAAAAAACCCCACTCGTCGCCTTAGCTTGCCAAGCGTTATTTGAAAAAGCCTTGGCAAAATTTGGTAAAGCACCCGCACATCTATCGCAAATTATATTGGGTAAAACCGATATCGGTAATGCGTTGGTTGAGAATAAAGACATTGCTTTAGTCAGTGCCACCGGCAGTACGCGCATGGGCCGAGAAGTAGGACCTAAAGTCGCTGAGCGTTTTGGTAAGTGCTTGCTTGAGCTTGGTGGCAATAACGCCATGATTTTGGCACCGACGGCTGATTTAGATTTGGCGCTACGTGGCATTTTATTCTCAGCAGTAGGAACGGCAGGACAGCGTTGTACCACTTTACGCCGTCTGTTCGTTCATGAGTCGGTCAAAGACGATATCTTACCGCGCGTTAAGTCTGCCTACGATACTGTGAGCATCGGCCACCCGCTCGAAGGCAATCTAGTCGGTCCACTGATTGATGAAGACAGCTTTAATAACATGCAAGCGGCGTTAGAAAAGGCTCGAAATACTGGCGGTAAAGTCACAGGCGGCGAACGGGTGCTGATGGATAAGTTCCCCGATGCCTATTATGTGACCCCTGCCATTGTTGAGCTTGATGAGCAAAATGACGTGGCACGTAGTGAGACGTTTGCACCGATTCTATATGTCATGCCTTATAAAGAATTTGACGATGCGCTAGCGATGCAAAACGATGTGCCACAAGGGCTGTCATCTTGTATCTTTACCAATGACTTACGTGAAGCTGAAACTTTCCTCAGCGACCGTGGTAGTGATTGCGGTATCGCTAACGTCAATATCGGTACTAGTGGCGCTGAGATTGGCGGCGCATTTGGCGGCGAAAAAGAAACCGGCGGTGGTCGTGAATCAGGTTCAGACGCATGGAAAGCTTATATGCGTCGTCAGACCAATACGGTCAACTATTCAACCGAGCTGCCACTGGCGCAAGGCATCAACTTTGGCTAATAACAATTTGACGTGACGTGATGCTTGTTAAGTAGGCTCAGTGCCTATTTAGCAAGCCAGTTATTAGCTATTTTGATCGCCAATTATTAAGTATTTATTGTTTTAGTATGAAAGCCTGCGGAAGTGATGAATAACCATTCATGATTTCAAAAACAGGCTTTTTACTCCCTTTGCCGTAACCTTTTTCGCACTTTTTTCAGCATTATCAGCAGCCATGGATTGGTTGTTTCCACTACTGTTATATCTATGACAGCAGTATCCACTACTAAGGAAGGTAGGTATCTTATGATGGATGATAAACCTTATGACGAAGCTAAAGATGGCTATGGTCCGTCTTCTAGTTTTTTATTAGATATTGCACCTCTGGTGTTGACTGCCATTATTCTAATGGTGCAGTTTTTTGTATTCAAAGATTTTACCCCTCACATTCCCTTAGCTTGCGGTATTTTAATCACCGGCTTGTTTATGAAGCTGCGTGGCCGTGACTGGGATGGCATGGAACAACGCTTTTTAAAGGTTGTCAAAATTGGTCTACCGGCCATGATTATCTTGATGGGCGTTGGTATGCTCATCGGTGCTTGGATTATCGCTGGTACGGTTCCCACGATTTTATACTACGGTTTTAGCGTTTTTTCTCCTTCATCATTCCTAGTCTCTGTCTGTCTAATTTGCGCCATTATTTCTGTTGCAACCGGTACCTCTTGGGGTACGGTTGGTACGGTCGGTCTTGCCATGATGGGTATTGGGCTAGGCTTGGGCATCCCGCCGTCACTAACAGGCGGCGCCATTGTTTCCGGTGCTTTTTTCGGCGACAAAATGTCCCCTTTATCTGACACCACGAACTTAACCCCAGCCGCTGCCGGTATTGACCTTTGGGAGCACATCCGCGGTATGTTGCCAACTACCGTACCTGCCATGGTGACTGCATTGATTATCTATGCTTGGATTGGGATGGGCTATGGCGCAGAAAATGTCGATTTATCTTCAATCAGAGACATTCAAGCCTCACTAGCCGCCAACTATAACTTGAGCATCATTACTTTATTACCTGCTATTGTCGTTGTCATCGCAGCGGTGATGAAAATGCCTGCTATTCCAACGGTATTATCAGGAGTAGTGGTTGCAGGATTGGTCGCGTTCTTTATGCAAGGCGTGGGTGTGCACGACATCTTTAACGTCCTGCAAAATGGCTTTGTCAGTGAAACGGGCTTTGCTGTCGTTGACCAACTGCTGTCTAAAGGCGGCGTCATGTCGATGACATGGGTTGTGACCTTGACCATTTTTGCTTTAGCTTTTGTCGGCTCAATTGAGCATTACGGTACGCTCAAAGCCATCATGGCAAAAATCAATAAGATGGTGAAATCAAGATTTGGTTTGGTAATTACCACGTATGCCAGCACGCTTGGTGTCGGTACGCTCATCGGTGACGTCTATACCACACTGGTATTACCAGGCCGTCTGCTCAAAGACAAATATCAAGAAATGGGCTACAAGCGCACGACGCTTACCCGCTCTATTGAAGATACCGGCACCCTGTTATCTCCTCTGATTCCTTGGAACATGGGTGGTAGTTTCGTCGCGGCAACGCTAGGTATTGCAACGCTTACTTATGCGCCATTTGCTTTTGCCTGCTGGTTATCGCCGCTATTTGGCTTGCTATGGGTATTCTTAGATAAATTCATTCCCCGTGAAGAACCTACTGTAAATAACGACACAAGCACGCTCTCCACTGTAGACAACGTGTAATTTAGAAGGAATATAAGATGTTGCAAGAGCAATGTTTGTGGAATATGACCGCACCTATTATTGATACCTACAGCCAGATGAATAGCGATACTGAAGCGACTATTTGTATCATAGGCGGCGGTTATACAGGGTTATCGGCGGCGATTCATTTGGCAGAAAAAGGCGTCAAAGTTATCTTACTTGAGAGCCATACGATAGGCAGTGGTGGCTCCGGTAAAAGCGTAGGGCTCGTCAATGCAGGTACTTGGGCGCGCCCTGATGATTTGAATATTGCGCTAGGTGAAGCGGCAGGTGAGCGTCTAACTGAAGCCCTCGGACAAGCGCCAAGCTTAGTATTTGACTTAATCAAACGTTATAATATCGACGCCCAAGCCACTCAAGCCGGTAATATCCACATGGCACATAACGCTAAAGGTGAAGTCGATGTCGATATTAGGTACGAGCAGCTTAGCCGCCGCGGTGCGAATGTTGAGGTATTAACCGGCAGTAAATGCCATGAGTATTGTGGTACTAAAAATATCAATAAGGCACTACTCGATCACCGTGCTGGTACCATAAACCCGCTGGCTTATGTCAGAGGGCTGGCCAAAGTGGCAAAAGATCTTGGCGTCACTATCTATGAGCATTCCGCTGTAGAAGCCTTAGAAAAGGTGGATGGCTATTGGTATGCAAGGACTTCTAAAGCGCGCGTGAAATCTGAGCGCGTCATTATTGCGACCAACGCTTATACCGAAGGCGAGTGGACAGAAATCAAAAAGACCTTTTATCTGGTTTATTATTATCAGATTGCATCTGAGCCGCTCAGCGGAGAGGCGGCAGATCGTATTTTGCCATACAAAACAGGGGCATGGGATACACGCTTGGCCTTGTCTAGCTTTCGCCGTGATGACGATGATCGCCTATTATTGGGAACGGTGGGTGGTACGCAGCTTAAACCAAAATCCTTTTATCAATCATGGGCCAATGCGGTGCAAAAAAGCTATTATCCAGATTTGCCAGCATTTAAGTGGCAGTATGAGTGGACTGGTAGCTTTGGCTTTACGCAAGATCATATTTTTCGAGTCATGGAGCCCGCTGAGGGTTTGCTGACCGCAACGGCCTATAACGGTCGCGGCATTACCACAGGCACACTAATGGGTAAGTGCTTTGCCGATTATATAATGACCGGTAATAGAGACAGTATTCCCTTACCCTTTAAGACTTTAGAAGAGGCAAAAGTTTCTTTTGGAAGCATTAAGTCAGGCTTTACTGAGCTGGGATTGACTTTATATCATGCGGGTCAATGCCTGAGAATCATTGGGTAGGGAATTTGGGCAGGGAATAAGGACACGCCTTAGTCTGATAGAAATGTTGAACTTTGCCTAAACCGCTAAGTCAGTTTAGGCAGTATTTTTCTTTAAATTGAATCGGCTATTCCTTTTTCATGTTGAGCCGACTATACCTAAATAAAGTTCCTCTCATGAGTGGATGACACTTCTGCAAACAGCCAATCACGAAAGGTTTTAAGCGTTGCCATATGGGCAGATTCCGCTTGATAAACGACGTAATAAGCCAATGGCGAGCTAAAGGTAATTTCAGGAAACAATCGTACCAAGCGTCCGGCAGCGACATCATCACGTGCCATCACACTACGCGCCAACGCAACCCCATGACCATTGATGACCGCTTGGAGCACCGCTGCTGAGTTATTGATTTGCATCCCTCGCGAGGTATCTACTTTGCTGAGCGTAGCATTGGTTAAACCTGCTTGTGCAAGCCAGTCATCCCACGAAGGAAAGCCGATAAAACCATCCATGGAGCGATCATGGATGAGCATCTCTTGGGTCAAATCAAGCGCGTTTTTTCCTTGTAACAATTGCGGCGAGCAAACCGGATAAATCTCTTCTTCCATCAGCTTTTCGCTAACTAATCCTGCCCAAACTCCAGCACCATAGCGCACGCCGATATCGACGTCTTGGACGGCAAAGTCGATTGATTTAGCGCTGGTGTCAAGCCTTACATTGATATCTGGTTGCAGGCTTTGGAATCGATCAATGCGCGGTAACAGCCATTTAGCGGCAAAGGCAGGGCTGACCGTCACCGTGAGTACGCCGCTATTTGAGCCTGCTTGTAACTGTGCCAATCCTTGTGCCAAGCTGTCTAAGCCTGCCCGCATATGAGGCAATGCCAGCTCGACTGTTTTGGTGGGAATTAAGCGCGATTTGCCGCTAGGTTTGCGATAAAAAAGCGGTAAGCCTACCGCATCCTCTAAGCTACGTACCAGTTGACCGACGGCAGCAGGAGTCACGTTTAGCTCGTCTGCCGCCGCAGAAAAACTTTGATGACGGGCGCTTGCTTCCAAGGCACGTAGGGCGTTTAAATGTACGGCTTTCTTCATAGTGGCAAACATTTTCTTTTAGAGAGATGAATATTATCTCGTTTGTCAGCCGATGTAAATCAGCGAATAATTGACGGCATCAAACCTTATCCTTGGAAAACATTCTATGCTTATCAATGCAGATTTTACCTGCCGTGCTTCATTAGCGCCCGAACACTATCAATGGGTGTCATCACCGCAAAATGGCGTCGAGCGCGTCATGCTTGACCGCGTCGGCGCAGAAAAAGCCCGTGCCACCAGTATCGTGCGCTATGCCCCTGATTCCTATTTCCCCCATCATTTGCACCCGGGCGGCGAAGAGATTTTGGTGTTGTCGGGTACTTTTTCGGCAGATAATATCGATTATCCAGCGGGATGGTATTTACGCAATCCACCAAACTCTGGGCATCAGCCGTATAGTAAAGAGGGCGCGGTTATTTTTGTCAAACTTTGGCAAATGCCAGCAGCAGAGGCGCGTTATGTCGCCATCGATACCAATGATGCGGCAAATTGGCAAAAACAAGGCAATCGTGATGTCTGTCATTTATTCTCAGACGCCAGCGAGCAGGTCAGCTTACAACGCTTAGATGCTAATGAAGTGCTATTTACTGAAGCTGTCAAAGGCGGCGCTGAGATACTGGTACTAGACGGTGAATTGATAGAAGGTGAATTGATAGATGGCGAGCTAATAGATGTCGAATTAATAGAAGAAAGGATAATAGATAACGCTCAAATTTATACTCGCGGTGGTTGGATACGCTTGCCAGTAGATGCGCTGCCACCAATAAAGGCAGGCGAGTACGGCGCTACGGTTTATCTTAAAACTGGTCATCTGTCTCATATCATCGGTGCTGACGTGGAAGGAGCATAATATGCAAACAGTACCTGTAGCGATTATTGGCGGCGGCTTAAGTGGCTTGTATGCGGCTTATTTATTAGAGAAAAAAGGTGTTGATTATGTGCTGTTAGAAGCGCGTCCAACCTTGGGTGGTCGTATTGTGACGGCAAAGGCAACTGACCCAAATACTGCACAAATAACAGATAACACCAAGGGCTTTGATTTGGGATCATCATGGTTTTGGCCAGAGTATCAGCAGCAGTTGGCGCGTTTGATTGATGAATTGCAGTTAGAGAGTTTTGCGCAATTCGAAGAGGGCGATATGCTGGTTGAGCGCTCGCCTAATGAGCCTGCTATGCGTACGCACGGCTATAAAAGTGCGCCGCCGTCTATGCGACTTAAGGGTGGTATGGCGACATTGATTGACGCACTCTATCAGAGTTTAGATAGCACGCGGATTTTGACCAATCAAAAAGTGCGTCAGCTGCATAATACTGGTCAATATATTGAAATCACTAGCGAAGATGAGTCTGGGCAAGAGGCTGTTTGTCAGACACAGCAGTGGCAAGCGCAGCATGTGTTACTGGCGCTACCGCCTAGATTGGCAGAAGCAACCATAATATTCGAGCCTGCTTTACCGACCAATCTTACGACTCAGTGGCGAGGGACGGCCACTTGGATGGCGCCGCATGCCAAATACCTTGCTGTTTATGACAGTCCATTTTGGCAACAACAAGGATTATCAGGCTCAGCACGCAGCGGACAAGGACCGATGGTTGAGATTCATGATGCATCGGTGGCAGAGGGTAGCGGGGCACTATTTGGTTTTATAGGCGTACCTGCAGCCGCACGTCAAACTGTCTCTGCAGACGTATTAAAGCAGCATTGCCGTGCGCAACTGGTGCGGTTATTTGTGGCACAAGCAGACTTACCTCAGGCTGAGTACCTTAAAGATTGGGCGCAAGAGCCATTTACGGCAACCACTGCTGATGCTAATAGTGATGGTCAGCATGCCACACCCCCTATATCTAAAGCGCTATCTGGCGTCTGGGCAAACAGTCTTACTGGTATCGGTAGCGAGTGGTCAGCGCAGTTCCCCGGTTATATCGCGGGCGCTATCGATGCGGCAAGCATCGGCGTTAAAAATTTACCTGAGTCGATAGCATAGTCAGTTCAAAATAGAAGCGCTACGTTATAGCTATGTGCGACTGGTATCAATTTTCCTTGCTTGCTGTTATCAAATGCCACCATATTGATACTTAATAATCTCCATCAGTCTACTTGACTTAAAACTTCAACATTCATTTCTCTGCCTATTTAGACCATGCAGCTTTATCTAAGCCAATGTGGTCTAAATCAGCCTCTTCTAAAATAGAGTTTTCTAGAACAACCTTCTCTAGAATAATGTTCTATAAAACCCAGATACATACTAGCCCTTCACATTGCTGTATTATTTCTATAAAATACCGACCGTGTGGTTTCTTCTATGAGATATATAACTTTATCCTTATAAAACGGCTTTTTAAGCTTTGGATAAATAAATAATCCCTATCTTCTTTAAGGTAGAAACCTCATATCTGCGTCTTAGCATCATGGTTGAAAGCTTATGATGAGCTTGCAAGAGTCATCATTTTTAAGTGCTTGGCGTAAGATATTTAGTAAAGACTGGTTATACGGCGGTAGTTGCCATCACTAGCATTGTCAAAATTGTCAGAATTATTGATGGCATAGAAAGCGGCAATAGTAGCCATAGTGGCGACAAACTTATTCTCAAACTCTTTGGTGCATGAACATCGAGATAAAAATGAAAACAGAAAATGCTTATAAACGTAAAAAACAGCCAGAAATCGTTCGTCGTGCGCTGCTTGATCAGGCAGCACGCATCACGCTAGAGCAAGGGTTGTCTAAAGTCACTTTTCAAGCCGTCGCTGATGCGGTTGGGGTGACCAAAGGCGGGGTGATGCATCATTTCACCACCAAGAATGCGTTGATTTTGGAAGTATTCCATGACGCGATGAAAAAGTTCGAAACAGAGGTCGATACGGCGATGGCCAAAGACCCAGTGCGTTATGGTTCGTTTACCCGTGCCTATATCAATGCCACGATTAGCTTAGGCGAAAAAGGGCAGGAAGAGTTTGATAATCAGGCAACCTTATATGTATTGATGCTGGCGGACAGTGAGCTGCGCAAGCTGTGGGCTGAGTGGTCAAATGAGCAGTTAGACAAGCATAAACCAACTGACAATACCGAAACCCTATGCATGGTGCGTCTGGTCGCTGATGGTATTTGGCTTTCTGATTTTTCCGGCATTAATATATCCGATAAAAAATCATTACGTGAGCGCTTGCTAAAAATGACCCAACCTGAACATGAATAAAACGCTAGTTTTGCTTTGATTTAAACACAATACTTTAAACACAGCGCTTTAAGCGTTTATTAAAGAAATGCTTAAAGAAAAAATTTTAGAAATAAACGATATAAATTTATTTTAAATACTTAACCCATGACGACATTATTTGCCATTGGCGTCCTTACAAAGCCTTTACCAGTCGTCGATAGGAGAACCTATGACAGATTCAAACATAAGCAACCCAAACAACTTAAAAGACATCATCGATTTAGAGCAAATACAAACCGCTTATATTAACGGTCGTTATTTGGCGGTCGATGAATTATTAGCGACATTTGAAGATATTAATCCAGCGACAGGTGAGGTGCTCGCCACCATTCAGCAAACCACCGATGAGCAGGTTAATGAAGCGGTAAAAGCGGCGCAACAAGGTCAAAAAGTGTGGGCAGCGATGACAGCGGTTGAGCGCAGTCGTATTTTATTAAAGGCGGTTGTGATATTGCGCGAACGCAATGACATGCTGGCATTGCTCGAAACCAAAGACACGGGTAAAGCGCTTTCTGAAACCAAATATGTTGATATCGTCACCGGTGCCGATGTCGTTGAGTATTATGCCGGTCTGGCACCAATGCTTGAAGGTCGTCAGATTCCGCTGCGTGATAGCAGCTTTGTTTATACCCGCCGCGAGCCGCTTGGCGTGGTCGCCGGTATCGGCGCGTGGAATTATCCGATTCAAATCGCGATGTGGAAGGCAGCGCCAGCATTGGCCGCTGGTAATGCGATGATTTTTAAACCCTCAGAAGTCACACCGTTAACGGCACTAAAACTGGCAGAAATATTTACCGAAGCAGGCTTACCAGACGGCGTCTTTAACGTTGTGCAAGGGGATTATAAAGTTGGCGAAGCG
Organism: Psychrobacter sp. UBA2769; assembly: GCF_002352555.1. Classification (NCBI taxonomy): domain Bacteria; kingdom Pseudomonadati; phylum Pseudomonadota; class Gammaproteobacteria; order Moraxellales; family Moraxellaceae; genus Psychrobacter; species Psychrobacter sp. UBA2769. Next base: position 151,970 of record NZ_DEIR01000018.1, read on the forward strand.
CTAACCCAGCATCCTGATATCGCTAAAGTATCGTTTACGGGCGGTGTACCAACGGGTAAAAAAGTCATGGCAAGCGCGGCATCATCGTCGCTTAAAGATGTGACTCTAGAGCTTGGTGGTAAGTCGCCATTAATCATATTTGATGATGCAGACATCGATACCGCTGCTGATATTGCCATGATGGCGAACTTCTATAGTACAGGTCAGGTTTGTACCAATGGCACGCGCGTCTTTATCCCCAAAACCTTACAAGCTAAGTTTGAACAGGCCATCTTAACGCGCGTCGAGCGTATCAAGCTTGGCAATCCGCTGGACGATAGCATCAACATGGGTCCATTGGTCAGCTTCCCGCATATGGAAAGAGTGCTTGGCTATATCGAGCAAGGTAAAGCGGGCGGCGCGCGTCTATTGACTGGCGGCGAACGTATCATGGCAGGCGAGCTCGCTAAAGGCGCATTCGTTGCGCCAACCGTGTTTACGGATTGCAGCGATGATATGAGCATAGTACGTGAGGAAATATTTGGTCCCGTGATGTCGATATTGACGTACGAGACCGAAGAAGAAGTCATTCGCCGCGCCAATGATACGGATTACGGCTTGGCAGCAGGAGTGGTAACCGCTGACTTGACCCGCGCGCATCGAGTAATCGGTCAGATTGAAGCGGGTATTTGCTGGTTAAATACGTGGGGCGAATCACCCGCGCAAATGCCAGTGGGCGGTTATAAGCATTCTGGTATTGGCCGCGAAAATGGCATTGAAGCCCTTGAGCATTATACGCAGACCAAATCTATCCAAGTAGAGCTGGGCAAGTTTGAATCGGTATTTTAAGCAGTTGTATGGTAAAAATTTTTAAAACAGTCAGGTTGGCGTATGAGGACTCATTTGTCCTTTTCGCGCCGCCTTACTGATAAGAAATGATAGATTTTTTAATATTATGGAGCGTTTTATGACATCAACCACACCTGAATATGACTACATCATCGTCGGCGCAGGCTCAGCAGGAAATGTGCTGGCCACGCGCTTGACCGAAGATGCCAACATTAAGGCGTTGCTGTTAGAGGCAGGTCGTCCAGACCATCGCTTAGACTTTCGTACCCAAATGCCAGCGGCGCTCGCCATGCCACTACAAGGCACCACTTATAACTGGGGCTACAAAACCGATCCCGAGCCGTATATGAATAACCGCGTCATGGATTGTGGTCGCGGCAAAGGACTTGGTGGCTCGTCACTCATTAATGGGATGTGTTATATCCGTGGTAACGCGCTCGATTTTGATGATTGGGCAAAAATCAAAGGCTTAGAGGACTGGACGTATCTCGACTGCTTACCCTACTTTAAAAAGTCAGAAAACTGCGATGCAGGCGAAAATGACTATCATGGCGTCGGTGGTCCAGTTGAGATGACTACTTCAAAACCAGGCGTCAATCCGTTATTTGAAGCGATGATTGAAGCGGGCGTGCAAGCTGGCTATCCGCGTACAGAGGATCTAAACGGTTATCAACAAGAAGGCTTTGGGCCAATGGATCGCTTTGTGACACCTAATGGTCGCCGTGCTTCCACAGCGCGCGGTTATCTTGACCGTGCAAAACCGCGTAGCAATATTACCATTTTAACGGGTGCATTGACCGATGTGATTTTATTCGACGGTAAGCGTGCGGTCGGTGTCAAAGTCGCGCACCAAGGTCAAACCAAAAAATTCTATGCATCTCGTGAAGTGATTATATCCTCTGGCGCGATTGCCTCTCCGCAATTATTGCAGCGCTCTGGCATCGGTCCTGGTCAGTGGCTCAAAGGGTTGGGCGTTAATGAGATTCTTGATTTGCCGGGCGTCGGTAATAATCTGCAAGACCATCTAGAGCTGTATATGCAGTACGAATGTAAGCTACCCGTCTCGATTGCCCCTGCCAATAAATGGTGGAATAAGCCAGCCATAGGTGCCGAGTGGTTGTTCAATGGCACCGGACTTGGTGCTTCCAATCAGTTCGAAGGCGGCGGCTTTATCCGTACTGATGAAAAATTTACCCATCCCAATATCCAGTATCACTTCTTGCCATTAGCGGTGCGTTACGATGGCCGCAGTGCGGTGAAATCGCATAGCTTCCAAGCGCACGTCGGTTCATTGCGTTCCCCAAGTCGAGGCCGCGTCAAGCTAACCTCAAAAGACCCTAGCGCGCATCCGAGTATCTTATTTAACTATATGTCGCATGAGCAGGACTGGCAAGAATTCCGCGCGGCGATGCGTATCACTCGGGAGATTATGCATCAGCCAGCGCTTGACCCATATCGTGGTCGCGCCATTGCGCCGACTGATGATTTGGTCACTGATGCGCAGCTAGACGAGTATGTCCGTAACCATAGTGAGACGGCTTATCATCCCTCATGTACTTGTGCGATGGGCGAGGGCAATGATTCGGTCGTCAATGGCGAAGGGCTGGTACACGGTATCGATGGCTTGCGCGTGGTCGATGCGTCGATTATGCCAAATATTATCAGTGGTAATCTAAACGCCACCACCATTATGCTCGCCGAAAAAATCGTTGATAAGATGCGCGGCGTACAGCTGCCACGCTCGACGGCTGACTATTATGTCGCCAATGGTGCACCGCTCAGAGCCGAGCCGCTGCGTGATTATAGTTCTGTTGTTTAAATGGCTGTCTAAACGCCTGCCTACATTATTGAACAGCAAATAATATAAGACCATTTCAAAAAAGAAGGCCTTTCACCGTAAAGGTCTTTTTTATCAGCGCTTATGTTTATAGAGATGAAAACCGGTGAGGTTAAATTACTTAGCATTCGCGTCGCTGTTTTTCTAATAGTTTATCTTTCAGTTTTTATTAATTGGTACTGCTTTGTGCGTCATGCGGTGATACATATCTCATCTGGCTATCAGTCATAAAACTATGACGGACAAAGCAATATCAGACCCTGTTTCATTTACCTATTGAGGTCTTTTATGTACAGCTCGCCATCAGAAGATGCGACGAAACCCCTGACTCTAAATAAGACGGTTTTTTTAGGTTCAGCTATTATTTCTATTTTATTGATCATCTGGACGATTGTGTTTCCAGATTATAGTGAGGCATTATTAAGCGCCAGTATGGCATGGGTATCAGAGAGTTTTGGCTGGTATTATATGCTGGTGGTTGCCGCTTATAGTATTTTTGCTTTGTTTGTTGGTTTTTCTAAATACGGCGATATCAAGCTTGGGCAAGACCACGAAAAAGCCCAGTTCCCCTTTTTAGCATGGGCGGCGATGCTGTTCTCCGCGGGTATCGGCATTGATTTATTGTTCTTTGGTGCTTCTGAGCCGTTGATGCATTATCTAACGCCGCATACGGGACTCGAGCCTGCCAGTGCTGAAGCCATGCGTGAAGCGCTGTCGCAAACCTTTTTACACTGGGGCCTGCATGGTTGGGGTATTTATGCGCTCATTGGTATGGCATTGGCGTACTTTGCGTATCGTAAAAACATGCCGCTTGCGCTACGTTCTCCGCTGACCCCTATTTTTGGCGAGCGCTTAATCAAAGGCTGGCTAGGTGATGGTATTGATACCTTTGGCGTTGTCTGCACGCTGATGGGTATTGCGACCAGCTTAGGCATCGGTGTATTACAGGCTAATGCCGGCTTGACTCATGTTTTCGGTATCGAATCGAGCAAAATGGTGCAGAGCCTGATTATCTTAGGCGTGGTTGTTGCTGCCGCTATTTCTGCGATGACAGGCGTTGAAAAAGGCGTGCGCCGTTTATCCGAATTTAATATGCTGTCATCGATATTGCTACTATTAGCCATATTGGTATTGGGTAATACCGTTTATTTGCTCAATACCTTTACTCAAAATATTGGGCAATATTTCCAGACTATTATTTTTAAAACCTTTGATGTCTATGCTTATGATGGTACGGCTGGTGCTGATTGGAAGTCAGGTTGGACGATATTTTTCTGGGCATGGTGGGTCGCTTGGGCACCCTTTGTTGGTTTGTTTATCGCGCGTATTAGCCGTGGTCGTACTTTGCGTGAGTTTGTCTTTGGCGTGATGTTTATCCCGCTAGGTTTTATCTTTGCATGGTTTTCTATCTTTGGTAATTCAGCGATAGATTTGGTCGCCAACGGTGCCACTGAACTCGGTGAAATCGCCGTTAATGACGCCGCAATGGGTATGTTTGCCTTGTTTGAATACTTCCCTTACAGTGACGTTTTCTCATTGGCAGGTGTGTTTATTGGACTGATATTTTTTGTGACCTCAGCGGACTCTGGTGCTTTAGTGCTTGCAAATCTAAGCTCAAAAGGTATGACCAATGATACCGACGCACCTGTTTGGCTACGCCTTTTTTGGGCGGCAGCCACAGGTTTGATTACTTTGGGTTTATTGTTTGCAGGTGGTTTTGCTTCGCTACAATCAGTTTCTGTCATTGCCGGTTTACCGTTCTCGCTTATTTTGCTGCTTTACATGATGGCTATGTGGAAGTCATTAAAAGAAGAAGGCAATAAGCGCAAAGCCAGTACCGTTGGCACGGCAAACGTGCTCGATAGTGGTAAAGGTTGGAAAGCGCGCTTGCAACGTATCGTCAGTTTCCCCAGTCACAAGCAAGTTGAACGCTTTTTACAGACGGTGGTTAAGCCTGCTATGATTGAGGTCGAAAACGAGCTAAAAGCAGGTGGTCTTAAGACATCATTGGATATCCGAAATTTGGCCAGCATTGGTAAAAATATAGATGCTGCAACGGATGAAGATGATGGTCAGATAGATGGCGTAAAACTGCGCGTCGGTCATGGTGATGAAGATGACTTTATTTATGAAGTCAATCTCATCAAAGCTGAGCGACCAAACTTTACGCTCAACACTTCAAGCAAGCAGGCCGAGTTTTATTACCGCGCTGAGGTGTTTTTAAGTGATGGCTCGCAAGAGTATGACTTGGTTGGCTATACCAAAGAGCAAGTGCTGGTCGATATCTTGCATCAGTACGAATGTCATATGCAGTATCTGCATTTAGAACGTTAATTCATTTATTAAATCATTCATCAAACGCCAGTATATGGCGTGCTAGATTTTAGATATCTGATTCACAATTTGGCAAAAGATAACCCCATAAGTTGCATATAGCTTATGGGGTTTTTTTATATAAATTGGTTCAATAAATAATAAGCTTAATGATAAATTTAGTGATAAATCTAGTAATAAGTGATTGGGCGACAGTAGTTGTCGCACAGCTTTTTTAGCCTCTTTATTTTCATAAGGTTTTATATTATAGTTATTGAGTCAGGCAAAAATAACATGACAAACCGTTAACCCTCGGGGCGCAACGCTTCACTTTTTAACTGGGTTGTCTTTAGCAAGCATTTTAATAATGTCCTTTGAACAGTATTTTTTAAACAGTATTATTTTCGTTTACTCCTAAACTACTTCGCCTGTACAAATCCAAACCCAAAAAACATATTGATTGATAATTAGAAAGACTAAACAGAGAACGCTCGTTAATTTTAACTTTGTAAGACTAATAACGATAAAAAAAGCAGCTTTACGATAATGACCAGCTACGGCTAAACAATTAGAAAAAACACCGAATCCTACATTCTAAAACCGATTAACTTACTTAAATTATAGCTAATGACGTCATTTTACAAAATGGCGAATAGACTCGGCTGGCTTAAAATTGCGCTTAAGAAAGCCCAAAAAATAAGAAAATAATACGAAAAAAAATACGAAAAATACTGCAACGAACAAACTAAAATCAAAATAATAAGGATATGACAATGACAAAGTTAACCTATCAATTTGAGCAAAAGCGGATAGACAATATGCAGTGGTCGGATGGCGCAAAACTGTCTGGAATAACGGCACTGGCGAGTGATGAGAAAGGGCGCGTAAGAAACAGCCCATTGTTTTATCTTGAGACAGTTTCGATAAACAATTATGAAGATGATGTGTATTTTGTCAATAATACCGATGATACCTTAAGTTTTGTCGCGCCGTTTAGGCTGTGCCGAAACATAAATGATGCAAGAGCTAAGCTTGGTGATGTCAGTGCTGAAAACGTAGAAAAAGTAAAACTTTATAGCGATGATATGGATCGTTTATACACGGATGTTTTACCGAAGCAAGGGGTGCGTATTGGCAGTATGCATATCATTTATGATAGCGATGCGCTGATGCAATGGTTTATCCATGTGCCTTATAAGGGCGTTGATACGCATTATGGCATTTGGCGCTTTAACGTGGTCAAGAAGGGCGGTATTGGCGGGTCTTACCCATTGCTTTTTCAGGACTTTAGCAAGCCCTCAAATGTGGTCAGTAGCGATTGTGTGACTGAGCGTGATGAGATGCCGATAGAGCCTTTACTCTATGACGAGCGCTGCTCGATGTTAGAACAATTTATCGAACAGTATGGCGTGGCTGAGGCTATATTTATATTGGCCATTAATGATGTGCTCTATCGCTATTGTGTGGGCTGGAGTGCGCCCTACAATGAGTCGGATATTCAGGCAAAAGATATTGCGCGTAAATTAACAGAGCAAAAGCCAAAAGATACTAAGGCGGTAAAAGCCATTGTCCAAGCCGTTTATGATTTTTGGTTTAATAAAGGTTTTGCAAAAAATATCTCAATGCCGGCTTGTGAGGAGATTTTGAGTTTATACCAAGCGCAGATTGCCAATCAAAAAGCGGTTTAAATAACAGACCAGATTAATAACAATAAATCTAAATAATAATGAAAAAAGGAGAGAGCTATGATGTTTCCTAGCGAAAATAACGACACGTTTTTATTGTTTTTTCATGGTCTTGATTCAAGTTGCGAAACCAGTAAATACACTTGTATCAAACGTGAGCCGAAATATTGTCAAACGGTAAATTACCGCGAAAATTTTGCAGAAATGTTTGAGATTTACGATGCTCTAATTCGTGAGAAAATGGCACAGTATCCACGCGTGGTGCTGGCAGGGCATTCGCTTGGCGCTTGGTTTGCCAATCATTTCGCCCATAAATATAACTTACGCGCGCTCTTGATTGCGCCTTGTATTTATCCAAGTGACGTTTTAGCCGACCGTATTCCGGCAGTGGCCGATATGAAACTGTCTTTTCCGACATCAAACACTGAGATGGTACGAGTTATGGTGGAAGTCGACGATGAAAGTTTGGATGTGGCGGTCGCTAGACGAACCCTGGTGAATCTGCCTGAAAGCTGGGAAGTCGATTATTTCGAAGGCGGTCATCACCGTATCGCTCGCAGTAGTGATATTTGGTATCACTTGGTTCATTTGTGTGAAGACCCTATTGTTTGGATGGATGAAGCGACGTATCATGGTGAAGATTAGGATGTTTCTTTAAAAAAGAAGCATTGATATCAGTATTTATTTTCTATGAGCTGATGTGCTATCATTATTAAACGAATCATTTATCGTGGGTTTAACAGTTTTGTCGTTACCAATTGCTATTGCAAATTATCATGATTGCAATGGGTGGTGGCGTACAAACCTTGCAACTTCCAGCACGATATAAAACAATCCTGGTAAAGCGCATGAGCCTGTACTCCGACATCCTCATTTGTGCCTGATTTTATACTTTTTCGTCGGAGTTATAGGAATCTAAGGTCTTCACTATCATGAGCCAATCTGCCAATCAATCCAAATATACTCGCCGTTATCATCCGCGTCATCCTTTAGCACAATATGCAATCACTCAAATAGAAACCCTCGAGCTGTGCGCGCAAGATATTGTCAAAGCCATGGGTTATTCTATTAAGTACACGATTCCTGCCTGTGATCGTTTGCGTCATGTGTTGTCTAATAAACATCTTGGTCTTGATGGCAGCTATATGGATAAATGCTTTACCGCCGATGAGTTTTTAGCCAAGCTGTTTTTGGTACTAGAACTGCCTTATGAGCGCTTTGCAGAAGATATCGCCCAAATTAAGTATGAGTTGGCGCATTGTCCTCAGCCGCAACCTCGATATCGCTTACAAGCCGATGTCGATTATAAATTTACTGGCGGCGCAAATTGGATGTCGCGTTGGGGAGTCTCGTTTTTAGAGCAGGTACGTTTGCCAAGTGGATTTGCTAAGTTGGATGAAGCTGCGCGTAAGGCCGTGATTAAGCAAGGTATCAGTGAGCATTATCGGCAGCATGATGGTCAACTGCCTTATGATGGGATTATTAAAGGCTATCGCTTGATTGTTGAGCAGCAAGATGAAGTGGTCGATAAGATAGAATATGGATTGCCAAAATCCAGCAGCGTTTAATAGCCTAAGCATTATTAATCTTATAGTTCTAAGAAATCACCTTTACAATGTTTTAGGTTAAGTATCAGATTAAAAAAAAGCCTCACTACTATGAAAAGTCGTGAGGCTTTTTTATTGGGTAACTATTGTTTTGAAATTGAGCGAACGTTTTTTAAGCGGGCTCGCTATATTATTAAACATCAAACCTAGCCTTGAGGGCAAGTACGGGCATTGTTATCATGAGTAGGTGAGGGTATGGCCATGACCACAGCTAAAATCCGCACATACCTTAGCCATAAAACGCTAGCTTTTGTGTTTAAAATTATTAATCTCAATTTAAATTTCAATTTAACGGCGAACCCTATCTATGACTTCCTCTTATCCGTGTCTGTACTCTTTTCGTCGCTGCCCTTATGCCATGCGCGCTCGCCTTGGCATATTGTTTGCCGAGCTGCAGTTAGAGCTGCGCGAGATAACGCTAAAAAATAAGCCGCCGCAGATGCTAGCGATTAGCCCAAAAGGTACAGTGCCTGTGCTGCAGCTTTTAGATGGCACGGTGATTGAAGAGAGTAGAGAGATAATGATATGGGCGCTTGAGCAGCAAGATCCGCAAGGATTGCTTCATGATGCAGCTTTACATGACGCGAATGTATTGATTAATAAAAACGATAACGAGTTTAAATATTGGCTCGATCGCTATAAATATGCCGACCGTCATCTCGAGATGACCCAAACACAATATCGACAACGAGGTGAAGAGTTTTTACAGCTTTTAGAGGAGTTACTGACTAAAAATTCTTATTTGCTAGGGAAGGGTATCACGCTTGCTGATACTGGGATTATGCCTTTTGTCCGTCAATTCGCTCATGTAAATCGCGATGTTTTTTACAATCTCCCTTATCCAAATTTGCAGCGTTGGCTACAAGATTGGCTTCAGCATCCACTTTTTTCGCAAGCGATGGCTAAATTTAAGCCGTGGCAAGATGAGGATGAGGTGGTGGTTTTTCCGGTAATCTAATCTCGAAGGTTGGTAAATGAACATCTAAGCTGGATTGTCTTGTATACAATTTTTCCAGCCAAAAAAATATTCACTAAGGGCTTAGAGGCAAGCCTTCCTCTCGCTATTTAGCCTATTTGGTTTCTGTAGGGCTAACGATATAGCTGAACTAGGGACTGTAGTAGATTTGCTCAATATCCAGCCTAACACTGCTGCGCTTTTTTATCATAAAATAAGACTCGTTATAGAGTATTATTTATCATCTTGAAGCAGATGAAATCTTTGACCGTGAAGTCGAATTAGACATTCAGGGGATACTTATATACAAAAGGGAGTTATAAAATGAAAGGAATCACACGTTTCTCGAACAGCTTGATGGAAAAGTATCTACCAGATCCATTTTTGTTCGTCATTATTTTAACCTTGGTTATTTTTGCCATGGGTCTAGGTTTAACCGATTCTTCACCGGTACAAATGGTGGCGTTTTGGGGTGAAGGGTTCTGGGCATTGCTTGCATTCTCCATGCAAATGGTCTTGGTATTGGTCACGGGTTACGTATTGGCAAGCAGTCCAATATTTAAAAAAGGTTTAGGGAAGCTGGCAAGTTTGGCCAAATCGCCAGGCAGCGCGATTATCTTGGTAACCTTAGTGTCGCTTGCGGCAAGCTGGATCAACTGGGGATTTGGGCTGGTCATTGGGGCATTATTTGCCAAAGAATTGGCAAAGCGTGTCGAACATGTCGATTATCGTTTATTGATTGCCAGTGCTTATTCTGGCTTTATTATTTGGCATGCTGGGTTTTCGGGTTCCATTCCCTTATCCATTGCCACAGCAGGCCATCCATTTGTTGATAAAATTGGCGTTATTCCAACCAGTGCCACTATTTTTGCGAGCTATAACTTAATTATCGTGGCGGCATTGGTTATTATTGTCCCTTTATTAAATCGTATAATGATGCCAACAAAAGAAGATACGATTACGGTCGACCCTAAGCTTTTAGTAGATCCTATCATTGAGGTGCTGCCAGCCAAATCGGATATGACACCAGCAGAGCGATTGGAAAACAGCTGGATTTTGTCAATGGTCATCGGCATCTTGGGCATTGCTTTTATTATCTATTATTTCGTGCAAAACGGTTTTGCTTTAACGCTCGACCTAGTTAACTTTATGTTTTTATTCCTTGGCATTATATTCCATGGCACACCTCGCAATTATTTGATTGCTATTCAAGAGGCGGTCAAAGGTGCAGGCGGTATTATCGTTCAATTCCCGTTTTATGCCGGTATTATGGGAATGATGACGGCATCTGGTTTGGCAGGGGTGATGTCAGAAGCGTTTGTCAACGTTTCGACAGCAGAGACGTTGCCACTTTTCGCTTTTCTAAGTGCAGGACTTGTCAATTTCTTTGTTCCTTCAGGTGGCGGGCAGTGGGCGGTACAAGCACCAATTATGTTAGAGGCGGCAGAAATGCTAGGCAGTGACCCTGCAAAAGTTGCTATGGCAGTAGCATGGGGTGATGCATGGACAAATATGATTCAGCCTTTTTGGGCGTTGCCAGCACTAGCAATTGCGGGACTTAAAGCCAAAGATATTATGGGCTTTTGTGTTATCGTATTGATTGTCAGTGGCGTTGTGATTGGTTTAGGACTATTGTTTTTATAATTTAAATCTAGATCTAGATTTTCGGCCTCGTCTGCATTTTGTAGACGAGGTCTTTTTTATGAGTGGCAGTATAAGGTAAACTTGCAATCTGAGGTTTAAATAGCGCGTCGATTATTATTGACAGGCTATCATTTAGGATGTTTATTTTCCTACTCTAAAAACCTCTTATTTGTTAATCATAATATTAAACCACTTCTCATTTCTATCCGCTCTTTAGTCATTGGTCATGGATAAGCCATATCCTCTATGCCGAAGAAAGCGTACAGCTCGACAAATATTTTTATCCTTGCTAATATACAAGCACATCGTGGGTTTAACGCTACTTCCAGCACGATGAAAAACAATAACTGGTAAAACGCACAACTCCTTTTTCTCTGTAAAGTTAAAGCGACTGTGCTGAATCATTTTGGCATACACAGAGTAACAGGAGCGCCTCATATGACTATTTCTAGTCAATCGACAACGACACTACAATCTATCATTCTAAAACGCATCGAGCAAAAAACACTATCCCATCATGAAATACTGACGCTAATGGGGTATCATAATCATCCTAAAACGACAGACAAAGCCATTAATCGCTTGCAAACAGTTCTATCTAGCCCTGCGTTGGGACTGACTAATAAAATCTACGATTTTAAGTATGCTGCCTCGGAATTTGTTGAAAAGTTATGTAGCGTTTTGGGCATCGATAAAATGGTATACCAACCCCTTTTAGCAGAGTTAGAGCGCGATGCCAGTCATTCATTAAATGCCATCACACCGATTGTTTATGCTGATATTACCTTTAATGAAGACTTTAGACCGTCATTCAATTCATATATGGCGGTGGACAGATTTAAACGCATCTCATTAGATGATGAAGTCAGGCTATTACCGCGTCAAAAGCAGCTAGACATCATTAATGAGCGCATCACTGCCCACTATAAGGCGATGCAGGGTAAAATTCCATTTGCTGGGGTGATTAAAGGATATAAAGTAGTATTCAATAATGGCCGCGACGATGAAGCACGACTTTATATTGCACATCACCAGCTATAAAAGACGCGTTATAAAAGTACATTTATACAAGACTATTGATAATTAAGATATAAGGCATATTGCAATGCAAGAAACACAGAACCCTATGGAACAAGCGCAAAGCGCGGTAGAACACAGACCGGTATTTATGCCTAGAGTCAATAGTGACAATTTGGTCAAGACGGACATGGTGCGATTTGAGCGGCACGTGGGGTTTGCCAGTAGACAAAAGAAAAAATCCATCAATGATATGCATCAAGTCATTCGCAAAAAATATGGCTTTAGTCACGTCTTAGAGCTATCGAGTAAATCTGGCAATAAGTTGAGTTTTCCACTCAGTCCATTGAGCTTAAAGCTAACGAATGAGTATGATGGTCAAGCGTATAGTGTCGAAAATGCCTTTCAGAGCAGCATGATTTTTGAGGATGGTGGCTCCTATACTGACTTGCTGACAGTCCCGCCAAGACAAGCCAAAAAAGACGCGCGTTTAACAACCTCAGGTGAGCTGATTGGCTATAATTACTTTGGCATGGAGTGGAGTGTAGAGCCGTTGACTACATTTTATGACTGGCTGTATGTGAATGCTCTAAAGCAAAATACTCATCTGCATGAGGAAGTCATGCAATATCAAGCTTTTACGGATCGTGAGTTTAATCCTAAGAAATCTATCCATTGTGCGGCTTATGCGCTAGCGATGTTTGTCGCGCTCAATAAACGTGGGTTACTCGATAATGTTGAAGATCCAACGGTGTTTTTTAACTTATATCATGAGTTTAAAGTGAGTAACACCGAGCACCTTTTGGAAGAGGGTTGGGTCTGAATGATTTATAAAGCAAAATCCTTATACATCGTCAATGAGCTTTAAATCACGTAGAAATTATATAGAAATCACGTAGAAAGATTTCTACTGTTTATCAAGCATAGCCCACCAAAAACCAGATTATAAAAAAAGCACCACGCCATTAAGGTTCGGTGCTTTTTTGAGCTCAGTTTTTTATTTCTAGTCTAGCGCAGACATTTACAGTAGCTCTTTACGCAGCTGAGCAGGAGACTTAGGTGATAATAAACTAGGTGCGACGTCGAGTACGGTTTTCGCACCAGTTTCGCCTGCTAAGTTCATTTTATAGGCGGCGCGGGCATAGGTTACGAGTACGCTAGAGGTAAATTCAGGGTTACTGCCAAGCTTTAATGAAAACTCCAATACTTGATTGTTCTGCTCATCATCCATGCCACTCACGCCACTGCGAATCACGAAACCGCCGTGGGGCATCTTTTGGTGTTCACGCTCAAACGTTGGTTGGTCGATAAAGTGCACCTTGGTATCGTAGTCGGCAAAGTAGTCCGGCATGGTGACGATGGTGTTGCGTACGGTATCGGCATCTGCGCCATCTGCTAGCACGATATAGCATTCGCGGGTATGTTTATCGCGGGTGCTTAGTGTTGGCTGCTCGCCATTTCGTACCCGTGCCATGGCAGGTTCTGACGGAATGGTATATTGCACGCCTGACTTCACGCCGTCTACGCGGCGTACCGCATCTGAGTGGCCCTGACTTAAGCCCTTGCCCCAAAAGGTATAGGTTTCGCCAACCGGTAAAATGGCTTCGCCGTATAAGCGGTTGATGGAAAACAAACCGGGATCCCAACCGACAGATAGCATAGCAACTTTGTTAGCTTTCTTGGCCGGTGTATCAAGTGCTGCAAAGTACTCAGGAATCTTAGCGTGAGTATCGAAACTGTCAACGATATTAAATAAACCAGCCAACGCTGGACCTTGCTCAGGCAAATCAGACTTAGAGCCGCCACATAATATCAGCACATCTATCTCGTCTTTATATTGGGCAATATCGTCCATGGCGTACACGGGCACGCTGTCGTCAATCAGGGTGACGGAGGCAGGGTCTCGGCGGCTGAATACACAGACTAACTGCATGTCTGGGCTTTGTTTGATGGCGGCTTGCGCGCCGCGGCCAAGGTTGCCGTAACCGGCGATGGCGACTCTAATTATTGGGGTCATTATGATTAGCCTTACGTTGGTGTGGCGGACAGTCACTTACTGCTGGTGTGATAAGTATCAAGTAGCACATGCTATCTAATTAGTACTTGTTGTGCAATAAGGGTTTGCAGTAAGCTGAACGGTAATACATTGATGGTTTACACAAATGGCATCTATTTTAGAGGATTACTATAACAAGTGATAGGGTACTGTCATACTAAATTTGAACTGCGTTTTAGATGCTCACAAAGATGCATGGCGTAGGGTGGGGCGAAGTTTTCTAGTGAAATTAAATCAGAATCTCTCTAAACTGACATCGATTAACGTTTATTACTATAACTTAAGCGAAGTAATGGTCACGGCCATGAGACTACTTGTAACTTTAAACAATGAGCAATAAACAATGAGCAATAGGTTTTTGCCCATCTCTCCTGAAACGGGCACTGAATTTACTATATAATGTCAGCCATCTCGTTGTTGATAATCCATTCAGTTGAGGTCTTTTTCTTAGCAAGAAAGACTTTTTATTAGGTAAAAACGGTGCTTTATGTTTAACGCTTCTTCGACTCGCTTAAATAAATACATTAGCGAAAGCGGTATTTGCTCCAGGCGCGACGCTGATCGCTTTATTGAACAAGGTAATGTGTACGTCAATGGCAAGCGTGCTCAAGTAGGCGTGCAAGTAGTTGCTGGAGATGTAGTAAAAGTTAATGGCCAGCTTATTGAGCCACGGGAAGCAGATGATTTCGTTTTTATTGCGTTGAATAAACCAGTAGGCATTGTGAGCACCACGGAAAGCTCTGAGAAAAACAATATCGTTGATTTTGTGAGACATAGCGTACGTATTTTCCCGATTGGGCGTTTGGATAAAGATTCCCAAGGTTTAATCTTTTTAACGAGCAATGGCGATTTGGTTAATAAGGTGTTACGTGCGGGTAATAACCATGAGAAAGATTATGTGGTGACGGTAAATAAGCCGATAACGGATAGTTTTATTGAAGGTTTAGCCGGTGGCGTACCTATTTTGGGCAGGATGACAAAAAAATGTCCGGTCACTAAGGTGTCGCCTAACGTGTTTAACATCACGCTAGTGCAAGGTTTAAACCGTCAAATTCGCCGTATGTGTGAGCATTTTGGCTATGAAGTCGTGAAGCTTGAGCGCACACGTATTATGAATGTGAGTCTTAAGGGTCTTCCCGTTGGAGACTGGCGAGATTTAACCCCAAAAGAGATGGCTGTTTTACTGAAATCTATAGAAGACTCCTCTTCAGAAGACAGTACTGCTGCTAAGAAATCTCGTAAGGCGCCACGAAAAAAACCTCGTACAGATACTTCGTCAAAGTCAAAAGAATCTTCAAAACCAACAGGCGCAGCAAAGGAAAAAGCTAAACATCCCAAAGATGGTGCTAGAAAACCAGCGGGTTCTAAAGGTAAAGACAGGCGTCCTTTTGGTGATAGCAAGAAGCCTGCTGGCAAAGGCAAACCTGCTGCAAATGGCAAGCGCCCTGCAAAAGGTCGAGGTTCTTCGCGGTCCTCAAAACGATAGATTGATAGATAGTGGCAGCGCCACTCAAAAGGCACCAATTCTCATCCAAAGAGTAGCGCCTGTGTGGATAATGACTTTTGATGCAGTAGCGTAGTCAAGTTAGGCCAGCAACCAAAGAGAGTAGTGATATAATGCCCCGATAATCGATATTTTATAAAGGGTTTACATTATGGCTCGTACCGCTAGCGCATTACACATTTTAGTAAAAGACAAAGAGGTGGCTGACGACATTATTGCCAAGCTTAAAAAAGGTGCCCAGTTTGATGTGTTGGCTAAGAAACACTCAACCTGCCCATCAGGTAAAAAAGGCGGCAGCTTAGGTGAGTTTAAACAAGGTCAAATGGTACCAGCATTTGATAAAGTCTGCTTCAATGGTGAACTCTTCACCCCACATTTAGTGAAAACCAAGTTTGGCTGGCATGTGGTTAAAGTGCTTTATAGGACGTAAGCGTTAGAGTCTGTAATGGCATAAAAGCTTTGAGCTGTTTTTAATAGATGATATACAAAAAGCCAGACAACTTAAGCTGTCTGGCTTTTTTTACGGTTAATACTTATCTGTTTGCCAAAAATCATGCTCACATTATCACTATCCCTAAAAACAACACCGCTCAGCGATAGAAATTTTTATAAAAACCATAAAAAAACTGCTTAGCCCTTATATTTAAGAGCTAAGCAGTTCTACAGTTTTAAATATCCGTATGTGAGCATCTATAGACGCCCGATAACACTTGATGACAACAGTCAAGCGTCAATGCTGTTAAGCATTACTTTTCAAATACGCTAACATGGTGTCTGCATCTGATACTTCAAACGGGTCTGTTGGGCAGTTGTCGTCAAAACCAGCTTCTTTAAATACTTTTTTGATTGCTTTATTGTCGACATACATCGAATAACGCCATGAGCGCATACCAAAGCCAAGATTGCTCTTATCAACCAGCATGCCCATTTTACGAGTGAACTCACCATTACCATCAGGAAGCAAGAAAACATTTTCACGGTTTTGCTTTAAGCCCCATTGATACATGACGAAGGCATCATTGACAGAAATACAAACGATTTCATCTACGCCTAACGCCTTAAACTCATTGTAAAGCTCTTCATAGCGAGGTAGATGGCTGGTCGAACACGTTGGTGTAAAGGCACCTGGTAGCGAGAACACAACCACTTTTTTATTGGCAAATAACTCATCTGTGGTTAAGTCTTGCCATTTAAATGGGTTGTCTCCTCCGATAGATTCATCACGAACACGGGTTTTAAAAGTCACATCAGGTACATGGGTAATCATTATTTACTCCGATTGAGGTTATTGTCTTTTTGTTTTGTAAAATACTTCACTTATATGATAATAGCTATAGTAGTCCATAAGCAAATCTTTAAGCTCATAGTCACTATATAAGCTATCAAAATAAATGAGAAGCCTAATTCAAAAATAGACTGTGTGAGAATTTAAGTTTGTTATCGCTTAATCATAATATTAAACCACTTTTCATCTCTATCTACTCTTTGGTCATTGGTAAGCCAAATTTCGTCTTTGAATTCATGGTTGGTTTTTTGCTTGATAGCTTCCCAGCATTTTTCATTCATATCACAAAAAAAGCGACCATCTTTCACGCGCTCACTATTACCGTATTTAAATGATGCATAAAACACACCATCGTCTGTTAGCATGTGTAGTAACCCATCTATTAATTCAGGCAGCTCCTTATAAGGTACATGGAGTAATGAGGCGCATGCCCAAATAGCGGTAAATTGACGTTGCCAGTTTTTTTGGATAATATCTTGAAAAGTAGCGCAGTGCCACTCAATCGTATCTTGATAGTCCATGCGCTTTTGAGCAGCCGCTTTTGCAAGGTCAAGTAATGCCGAGCTACTATCAATAGCAGTAACATTAAAGCCTAAGTTGGCAAAATGCATACTGTCACGACCTGAACCGCAGCCTAAGTCTAGTATATTTTGCTTGCTTATTGGTCTGACAGGTAGATTATCTATAAAGGGTTGATATAGCAGACGCATATTCACATCGATGGTTTGCTCGATGAATGAGTGTGCATTACTATTATAAAAGGCTAGGGTGTTTGATTGATCTATCATAGGTTATATATCGCTGTTTATTATCAGAAAAGACTACAGCCTTGTTGTTTAGGTTGCCAAACATGAATCAAACCTTCTTTTGAGAAGTTAAAGGACTTTTGCAAAAACTGTTGACGCATCTTCTCATTTCTACCCGTTTGATTGATTAAGGTCTCACGTAAGGGGTGTTGACTGCCAATCAAATATTCGTTGCGTGTGTGCAGTCTTGTTAATAATTCAATATTAGGTACTTGAGCAGATTTACCGTCTATACCACGGTTGCAATCAGAGCAAGCAAGCACTAGATTCCAAACGCCATCGACATTAACGGGACGACAGCAACCAGCGGTTGCTACTTGGGGTTTTAAAGTGTGCGGAAAAAAGTGGTCAACGTCTGCTAGCATCGGGTCATTAGAAGCAATACTGATTTCTTTAAAACAGTAAAAGCATCTGCTCTTTTGATAACCATTTAGGGCACCTCTTGAGCTGGTGATATCGATGCGGCGATGTTTAGTATCTTGAGTAAATAGCTGTTTGGTATCTTGGTCAAATTCGACCGCAATTAAACCTTTACCAATATTGAGCTCCCATGCTTTTTCCACCAAATTCCAACGTGATTCTGTCTCAAAATTCAAATTTTCAGCCGAGTGATCAAACACATAGAATAATTTAAATAAGTTATCTGTTAAACGTATACCTTTATTATGTTTACGCTCATCAATAAAAAACTCTTCATCAATCACATCATAAAACCGTTCTTGCACCGCTTTAGTATTGACCACATGAAATGCGTCCAAAACGTATTTAAATCCTTCTTTATTCGTGATATCAATGAGTTCGTCTTCGCTAATCTGATGATGGTTGAATTGAATGCAAGCATTGATAAACTTACCCCTACCAAAAGTGCTTTGTTTAGGACTGTGTTTTAGATGTTCACACAGATGCATGGCGTAGGGCAGTGCCAAGTCTTCTAATGAAATTAAATCAGAATCTCTTTCTAAGCTAACGTCGATCAGAGCTTTGGCAAGCGCGAATTTATAAGAAGCTGTATTTTTACCAAACAAAATAATCGCTCGCCAGTAGTTTTCTAGCGTGGGTTCAACGTCTATAAAGTTCATGAATGGCTCAATCTGTCGTTAATTAGAATGGACTGTAGTGACAGTCAACTCTAATAGTACTATAACTTTAACGGTTGAAACGAGCTTTTAGTTTTAGAAGTAGGGCACGGTTTGGGCACCAAATGGGCACTGCACCGAAAACGAGCTTTTTGATTGAGTAGTTAAACTTAGCAATTAGACTGAATAGCTCATGCTGAAAAACGTTACAAGCCTTGAAAGTTGGACAAAAAAAAGCCTCACCGCTCATATAAAGAGTAGTGAGGCTTTCTTTTCATGCTTAGGATAGCCGAGATGGTCTTCCATCTCAGCTTCTAGTGCAGTGTCGATAAACGACTGCATGAGCTGCTTTTGAAAGTCTTTGATGTCATCAAAGCTGTTCATGCTACCAGCCATTTGCTCGGCCAGTTTCTTAATGTCAGATTGGGTAGTCATTGCTTATAATCCATTATCAATCAAATAAGCCACCTTAGCGTATGGCAAGGTGGCTTGATTTTTTTACTGGAGCTATGACCCATCTACTATTCACTAAGTACAGTTGTTCATATACTGTGCTTCGGTTAAGTCTGGGTTACGACAGTCTTTCAATCCATCATACCCATCGTCATAACCTGAACGTTCAATAATAAATTTACGTAAATCAGCCTCTGTGCCGCCACCAAGTGTAAAATCATTCAATAAATCTATCATGTATTGTGGCGCTTCAATTTCATTGTCAACAAGATAGTCAATATGTGCTGCTTGTGCGGGTATTAGTGGTCCGGTTACTTCTACAGCATTAGCACCTGTTCCATTATTATAGTAGTCCTCGTCATTCACAGTATCAGAAGTAACTTCACTTACATCTGATGTAGTATCAGTATCCTGCTGTTCACCTAGATTTTGGAATACATCATCGTAGGTTTCACTTGTATCCTCTTCTTCAGCCCAATCTAAATCAGCGACAGATGATTCTGCGACTTTGTTGTTATATTTTTTATCCTTTGAGTCTAAAGAAAAATTAATTCTTGTGACTTTCCAGCTTAGCCAATCTCTATGCATGATCACATCTAATGATTCATCCGGATCATTTGCATCAATAATCTGAACTTTGAATCGATTAAAGGACAGGTAGCCGGCTTTATAATCGATATCCTCGTTTTTGGCTTTAGGCTTATCTTCAGGCGTGTCATTATTTAAGTCAAAATCTAGTTTTTGCCCTTGGAGCATGAGTGCTACACCATCTGGCGTTACTAAACCATCAATAAGTGGATCTATCATAGCAGCGCCTAACATGGTGCCTAAAGCTTCAAAGCCATCTTGCTCCTTACTGGAAGCAAGCTCTTTAACCATAGCGGCCTTGACTTGATCTTTCATACTCTGCTTAACGCTAGGGAAATCAATATAGCCTGAAAGTTTATCGGCATCTCCTTGTTGAGCAGCATTTTTAATATTATTTAGAACAAGATAGGGGGATGCATAAAGATAGATTGCAAATATAACGAATAACCCAACTAGCCAAGGTAAAAACTTTTTCAAAATATCTCTCCTGAATCCCTAGTAATAATAGGGCTTGATAAAGCAGCATTGGATTATTAATTGGCTTAGATTCTTATAATTGCCGGTATTACTTACGTCAAATTTTGTACTGATTAATACTTACATAGCAGTAATAATAAGTAATGAATTTTAACATTAGTAAACATCTAAAACAATTTGATAAACTTTTATTTGCAGATCAGATCGACCCCATAAATATGATTGTTATCTTCGATGAATTGAATCATGGTTTAGTCAGTGGTCGAGCTCTGCCTGGGCGAAAAAAGCGGTAGCCTTATGTATAATCTCGTTGGTTTGCTTGAGCTGTTTTTTCTCACGTTCAAGCATCTTTGATACGCTCTTTGTTACTTTGCGCTTATACCGATGCAGGAATGATTTGATCGATGTGCTTTTTATGCCATGATCGTAGGGTTTCAGGTGTGCAGCCAATCTTAGGGCGATGGCTTTAATAGCTGACCAGTTGGATGGATAGTCGCATGCCGCTTCAATCAACATGCGAACGGCGCGTTCTTTAATTTCGGGAATGTAGTTTCATATTTTCATTGTCGTATTCTCTCAGTTCAAGCTAGTTACCACCCACACTACCCAAAAATCGACTGACAGCTTCTGATACATCTGAAAGAGGATTCCCCTTAACATCAATTTCTTCCAATGCTTTTAGATTGGTAACACTATCAGGCAAACTTTGTAGGCCATTATGATAGAGCCCAAGACTTTTTAATTGATGTAGATTGCCTATAGAACTTGGCAGGGTTTTGAGATCAGAAGCACGTATCTCTAGTTTTTCAAGGTTTGTTAAATTTCCAATACTATCAGGTAAAGCCTTCAATGATTCATTGGCATACAGCTCAATACTAGTAAGTTTGCTTAGATTGCCAATAGAGCCTGGTAACTCCTGAACCTGCGTTCCTCTCATATCAAAATGGGTAAGCGATGATAAATTACCGAGCTCATCAGGAAATCTCTCTAAGCTCTTTGAAAAAATATTAAGCGCTTTAAGATTCTTTAGTTGACACAGTGCTTTTGGGAATTCAGTGAAAGCGCAGTTCATATAAACCAGTGTCTCTAAGCTATCTAATTGAGCAATCTCTTCTGGTAGTTCATTAAAACCTCTTAGCCTAAGGTACTTTAGATTTTTTAAATGGCCGATAGCGCTAGGTAATGGCTCAGTAGACTCACTTTCGCTTTGTAATACTGACTTATTATCAATATAACTATAACTCGTTGATTTTCCATATCCCAAATCCAGTCGCTCTAACTGACGTAATGCGTCAGATTCACGAGGGATAGTGCTGTCAGAACTGCCTGCTATATTATGGTTATCCATCCAGTCCCATATCTCTGTCATCCAGCCTTCAACGCCCGTATCTTGCTTGCTATTAGTGTTGTCATCTTGGTTGGTTTTATCGCTATATGCTGTCATAAGGTTACCTGTTAAATAATGATGGTTAAATGAGGTGAGTGCATTCAAGTTTTTAGTGGGTTTTATTGCGATGTGTCAAACGTCAAGAGTCGTTAGGCACAGTAATAAAACCAAGGTAAGCCATATTTTTAACAAAGCTTAGACTACCAGTGACTGAGACTGATAACGTTTTATGACGCTGTTTGGAGGGGTTGCTTAAAAAAGCGGAATAGCAGAAAGCGCTCATAAGACTCAGTCGCTGAATATGAGGAAAATGATTGAGAGGTTTAAAGTTTGGATGTAATTGACTAGAGGTAGTCATAAAGAAATTTCCTGTTGCTCTGTCTGTGTCAAATTGAAACGACACAGTCACCTTACAGAGCGAAAAGGAGGTGTGCGTTTTACCAGTCTTTGTTTTTCATCGCGCTGGAAGTAGCGGTAAACCCACGATGTTTTTTTATGATAGCAAGCGGCTTATTATTTGTCAAAAGTGATATTGAGCTATGCTGAAGGAATCTTGGAGAATAACTTGGTAAACTAACGACTCTATGAGGAGTTTATCATGACTAAGAAAACCAGAGTCTATAGTACAGTTTTCAAAGCTAAAGCTGTTAAATAAATAGAAGGTAAAAACAGCAATGGTTCACTGACTGCAAGGTAGCTAGACATATCGAGTTTTCGACGGTACTGGTGCG
This sequence comes from Psychrobacter sp. UBA2769, assembly GCF_002352555.1. NCBI lineage: Bacteria > Pseudomonadati > Pseudomonadota > Gammaproteobacteria > Moraxellales > Moraxellaceae > Psychrobacter > Psychrobacter sp. UBA2769. The sequence goes on from NZ_DEIR01000018.1 coordinate 174,219, forward strand.
GTTCAGTTATAAGTGGTTCCATTATGGAAGTCTGTTTTAAGTGGTCTGTTAATAGGTTTAAGAGGCTTTTTAGGCGGTTCCCTTGGGCTATAGATCGCCAAGACAGGTGTGGCTTGATTTTTATCGTCATGCTGCGTAATCAAAATCTCCCAAGTTTAGTTATACGGATTTGACAGCAGGGGTCATAGAGAGTGGGATGAATTTCATGATTGTTAATACATTTACGATTGAACCTGTCCAAAACTTAATTACTGCATCTACCGCAGCACTAGGTTGTGGACTACTCATTGGTCTAGAAAGAGAGCGTAGCAAACAACGTGAAAATCAACACAGCTTTGCAGGTATTAGATCTTTTGCAATTTGCGCTCTATTAGGGGTAATTTGTTTCTCTTTCGGTTCTCTTATGGGACTCATAGGGGCATTGATAGTAGGTGGTATCAGTATCATCTCTACTCATAAACAAATTGAAGATCCAGGTGTAACCACTGAACTTGCTTTTATACTCACCTATTTTATAGGCGGACTATGTTTATGGCATATTCCTTATGCAGCGGCACTTACCGTCGTCCTTACCTTCCTTCTAATGACAAAGCATTCAATGCATGGAGTAGCGGTTAAATGGATTACTGAGCGTGAATTCAAAGATGGTATCTTTTTACTGGCTTTACTTTTAATTGCACTTCCTTTAACCCCCAATAGGGATCTTTGGGGTTCAGTACTAAATCCTTATATTATTTTAAAATTGTTGACATTGATTTTAGCCATTCAAGCACTAGCACATATGGCAAAGAGGCTTCTACCGTCACGCCACGCCATGTTTTTATCTGCTTTAGCATCAGGATTTGTATCCAGTACAGCCACGATTGCAAGCCTTGGAATAGAAGTTCGTCAGGGTCGTGCAGATGCAAAAGAAAATGCTGGAGCTGCCCTTATATCCTGTGTCGCAACAGTGGTACAACTTCTTATTATTGTTGCAGGTGTAAGTTTTAGTTGGCTTAAAATCTTATTATTCCCCTCTATTATTGCCATTATAATGTTAATTGTTCCTGGAATATGGTTGATGAGAAAAACTCGATCCGAAGAGAAAGCTAAGTTAACGGATACACCCATGTTTAGTTTGAAAGAGGCAGGTATCATTGTAGTCACACTTACTATTATTCAAGTACTGGTTTATGGTTTAAGTTTATGGCTGGGTGACGCCGGTCTTATTGCAGGAACCGTACTGAGTTCTATGTTTGAGGTGCATGCAGCAATGGCTGCCGTAGTCATGCAAGGGAACCCAACTAACCCTATTTTATTGCTCGCCTTATTATTAGGTTTAGCGACACATGCAATTTCTAAATCAATTAATGCGGCAATTACGGGTGGTTTTCAATACGCACTTGCTTTTGTTCCAATCCAAATTATTCACATGACTGTTTTAATTATCTTGATATATACTATGACAAATAATTAAAAAATTTCTCTACTTCATTGGTGTAATGGACATTTTTCATGCTGATACAGGGTCTAATGTGTAGTGGTATAATAAAATTGGATAGCTTATAAGGGGTTATACTAACTCAAAGAGCATATGTAGAGGCACACTAAAGTTAGACTGAATTTAAGAGAAAATATATTGCATACGAAAAAGCCAGGCAACCCAAGCTGCCTGGCTTTAAAATTTGAACGACTTATCTATGATTATGTTCCCGCCATACAGCATGCTCACATACCTCACAGCACCAACTGTCTTTTGCTCGCATATAAGGGATGTCTGCTGGTATCTGTAAAGGGCACACATAACCACAGTACTCGCATCGCACATCATCTAAATAAGCAAAAAACTCACCGATTGTCTCGAATAGTACCTGTGCGCCAATCGCATACTTCTCGCAAAGCACCTTTACGTGTTTAATAAAGTGTAAAAATAATTAATAACTATTCATGAATAGAAAAACACACTTATTGTGGACATGCGACTTTTTTATCTGATTTATTAATACAAACCGTTTGCTGATTGATAGTTGCAACTTCTGCTACACCATCCCAAAATATAAAATAATTGGCAGCCATAAAGTTAGAACTATAACGTTCGACATTACTATCAGCATATTTAAAAGGAATGATGGTTTTATTCGTGCCATTGATGAAGCCCCATTTATTACCTTTTAGGACGCCAGCGACGCCTTCTTTAAATGGACGTATTTCATCATAAACAAAGGTTATAGCGACTTTACCTGTCTTAGTGATATAGCCCCATTTCCCACCTTTCTCCATACCGGCCAGTCCTTCAGAGAAACCATATGCACCCCCAAAGTTACCATCTATGCCATCATACTGCGGAGCAATAATTTCTTTACCCTCTTTATCGATAAAACCCCATTTACCTGCTTTTGACATCACAGGTGCTGCGCCTTCGCTAAAGGATTCGATAGAACTGTATTTATTATTAAAACCCCAGTTCGGGATAAGGGCTC
>NZ_DEIR01000003.1:0-4914 GCF_002352555.1 Psychrobacter sp. UBA2769
ACATTAAATTATCCCCAATCAAAACCTGAGCTAGTCGAGGCAACCAAACAAGTCATCGATCATTTAGGTTGGCAGCTGGTAAATATTGATGCTAACCAAGGAATTATCGAAGCGACAGATAGGACGATGTGGTTTGGTTTTAAAGATGATGTCATCGTACGTATCACTGATAACGGTAGCGAGCGCCTGGTCGATATCCGCAGTAAATCACGGGTTGGGGGTAGCGATTTGGGTAAAAATGCCGAGCGTATTCATGGCTTTATTGAGGAGTTGGATAGCATTTTTACAAAGTAGATTTACTAAATGGCTGTCAAAACCGCTTACCCGCATTAAAATCAGAGACTTCTCTAAAGTCGTGCAATGCCATATTTGCCCCAATCCCTCTTCTAACCTCACGCTCACGTCAATTTATAGTAACTGAGTGCTTCGACACCTTTTCTTTACTATTGAGATTGGTTACTCTAAGTCAATACTAGCTTTATTAGCCTTGCTCCATTTCTCAATGATAATTTTGACGTTTATAGGATATTCTCATGCGTTTGACTCCATTCTCCACTTTATCGCTGCTTAGCATCGCGGTTGGCCTTAGTCTTGCCAGCACGGCCCAAGCCGCCAGACCACCAGCGCCAGACTTATCTAATAGCGAGTTTCAACAGTGCTTAGATGGTCTAAAGAACTCTAGCAAATTCCGCGGCGTCGATAGCTTTACCTTTAATAACTATCGCCCAAGCCAACCTGACCCTAGCGTTATTCAGTCGTTAAACTATCAACCCGAATTTCAAAAGGACGTCTGGGATTATCTGTCGTCACTTGTCGATACGGAACGAGTAGAAGATGGTATCCGCGCCAAGCGTCAATGGGCAGACACACTACGCCGCATCGAATCGCGCTATGGTGTCAAAGCCGAGCACGTATTAGGGGTTTGGGGCGTAGAGTCTAACTTTGGTCAGACATTGGGGAAAAAGCCTTTGTTTGAATCTTTAGCGACGCTGTCTTGTTTTGATCGTCGCCAAAGCTATTTCCAAGGCGAATACGCCAATGCGCTAAAAATTGTGCAAAACGGCGATATCGCACCCAGCGATATGACCGGTTCTTGGGCTGGTGCATTTGGGCAAACACAATTTATGCCAAGTACCTTTTTAGAATTGGCCGTCGATTTCGATGGTGATGGTCGTCGCGACTTGGTTAATAGTGTCCCTGACGCGCTTGCCTCTACTGCCAATTTCCTCGATAAACGTGGCTACCGTTCAGGTGAGCCATGGGGTTATGAAGTCAAACTGCCGAGCGGATTTTGGGGTGCATCGAACCGTAAAGACAAAAAATCTATCAGTCATTGGCGCAATCAAGGACTGACATTGGCGAACGGTAGTCCACTGCCGTCTGATTTGAATAGTGCCGGTCTATTATTACCTGCAGGTCCTGACGGTCCCGCTTTCTTAGTTGGTAAAAACTTCGATACCTTCTATTCGTATAATGCCTCAGAAAGCTATGCACTGGCGATTGCGCATTTATCGGATTTAATTACACGCGAAGATAGCAGTAAAACCGACTTTATTACCGCTTGGCCAACTGACGACCCTGGTATTGGTCGCCAAGAATCCAGAGCAATTCAGCAAGCATTATTAAATGCCGGCTACGATATTGGAGAAGTCGACGGTATTATCGGTGATAATACGCGCACTGCGATTCAACAATATCAATCAAGCCATGGTATCTTCCCAGCCGATGGACGCGCAGGACAGAAGTTTTATCGTGCAATCATTGGTAATACCGCTGCTACTGGCAGCTCTCAGTATGGCAACCAATATGGACAGCCAACAAACAGTCGTCCTTTAAATCCTGCGCCTGCCGACCGTATGGGACAATTGATTCAGCAGCAAACTAGCCCTAAATCCACTTCTAATACTTACTCCGTACAACCATCACCATCAAGCAATACGCGCTATCGCCGTGTGACCAGTCCTGATGGCACAGTGAAACTCGTACGTGTGGATGAAGGTTCGTAGTTAGATATTAAAATGAACGGTTAAAGCTATGATATTTAATTACTAGCGTTAGCCCTCTAACAAAAAAGCCACGCAAATTAGCGTGGCTTTTTTTTATAAAATACCTTTAAGGCTTTAAGAATAAATGGTCGTTATTAAATAATCTCTATAAAAAACTGCTACTAAACAATCGGTGGCGGGGTTGGTTTACCGTTGTCGCCATCCCAGTTTTCACGTGCTTTCTCATCTAGATCAGCAGGCGTTTTTGGCTCCCATTTACCATTTTCTTTCCACGTAGCATCACCCCAATCGGCATCTTCTTCTTTTCTATCCAAATCTTTATAGGCTTGGGTTGGATCAATACCGCGACGCTTCATATCGGCTACTTGCTCTTCCAAGGTATGAAACTGGTTTGCCTCGTGCATTTTCTCTTCCAAGCTGGTTAATTCAGTGTTTAATGTATCTTTTTTAGAGTTGCTCATTATTTATTCTCCCTAGTTGTTCAATATTGTTATGTGCTTATCAGCTTCATTATTACGGGTATTGCCTAGCTTCACAACCATTGAGACGTATGCTTTGTATTACAAAACGTAGCCATGGGCGTCGTAAAATTTATTTAGAGCGCAAAATGTAACAGCTAAATCGTTAGAGGCAGCCATCAATCAGGCTTTTATAGATAAACCTAGCTGATTATAAATTGAATAAGATATTTATTAATAATAAGAGTGATACGTGGCGTTAATTCAGAGGCAGTGACGGCTGACTGTCTACTTTTGGCTTTTTATCGGCCAATAGACTTTTTGCATGGTAGGTGAGTTTCCATAGCTCTTGGGTGACCCGCGTGCCATAAGTGGTTAATTGTATCCAGTTCGCCGCTACTAACTGACGCTGCAATTGATTTAAATCATCCTGAGAAATCTGACAGCGCGCCACAGCATGAACGTTTGGCATGTCTTTTTTAATATCTGCCTCAGCTCTCGTAGCGATTAAGCGATTGATAGCGCTCTGCAAACCATAGCTTGAAAAGGTCGCAGGTATTTTCATCAAGGTGACTAGCACCTCTTGCCATGACAAAATCATGGGTCTGGTCACATCGGTTAAATTACCACCCTCATAAGCTTGCGCTTTATATTGAACCTCAAAAGTTTCTGTCAGTATGATGGGTTTACTGACACTATCAGCGGCAAGATGATTAATAATAACTGGATGTTCTTGAGCTTGCTTAGGTAGTCTATTGGTCGAAAAGCTAGCAGACATCTCTTCAGTAAGTGCCGATTTATTCGCTTTCATCAGCTCGTCACTGACTCTTACCCAGCCATCTTCTACCCCATGATTGGCGACCATTTTATAGTAGGCTTGAATAAGCAACTGCTCGATATCGTTTTCGTTCTCATAATAATAAATCTTATCGGCTTTTTTGGTCACCATATTGGTGAATTCTTGCAGCTGCCGACTGATATTGACCTCATTATGGTGGCTCTTAACCAATATTAGCAAGGGTTTGAGCTTGGCTTTGGCATTGAGGTAGCTCAAATGCATTTGACTAACACCGGTATTTTGCGCCGTACCATAGCTATCACCGATAATCATCAGCGCATAATCACAGGCATCGATACACTGGCGCCCATATAACGACGCTTTCGGTAATTTGCTAGAAACGTCATAAGTTAAAAATGCGCGGGCTTGAAAAAACATCGCCACACTGTCTAAAACCAACAGCTGGTCGTTGTCAGCGCATATGACGTGAATATGATAGCGACGGTTTGGCACAATCACCTCTAAGCTTAGGTAGTGATATAAATAATAATCATATCAATTGCTAAATAAATTGCTAACGAAATCAGGAGCATCTCAAATATTCTGTTTAGCAAATACTAGCCTAGCACAATATTACTGAGATGCGTTTAGTTTATTACTAATTCCATTAATATATTGCGGGATTATAACAGCTAGCTGATTATTGAGCAGATAAAAAACGCTTCTTAGGATAAAACAAAGCCGCTTAAGGCGAAAGTTAATAGTGTATATCAGTCTGCGGACCTAACAAATGCTGTATCACCACACCTAACTGCTCATCATATTTGGTCGCATAAAAGGTCAATGGCGGCGATAGATTCACCCTTGTTGCCTTATCTTTTAACGCTTCATCAGCTGCAACCTCGGCGGGCAACGCCAACAACTGGTTTGTTAACAACAGTTGCTTGACGCGCTCAGCGATTGCTTGCCCTGAGTCGACAATTTGTATCGCTAATTGCTGCTCTGCAATCTCTTGGCGTAAAAACGCTTTAAAAAAGGGATAATGGGTACAGCCTAATACCAAATGGTCGATACCATCTTGGGTGAATAGGCGTAATTGCTGGCGTAAATCCTGCGCGGTTTTACTGTCTTTTGGCATACCCGACTCAACCCAAGGGACCAATTTTGGGTCAAAATACTTGGTTACTTTGGTGGCATGGGGGCTGGCAACGTTAGTGATGACATCGTTAAGTAACGTCCCATTTAAAGTCGCTTTCGTTGCTAATACCGCGACATGACCGGTTTTACTGGCTAAGACCGCAGGTTTTAAAGCAGGTACCAAACCGACAATAGGCAACTGCGGATAACAGCGTCTGGCGGTCTCTAATGCATAAGCTGAGGCGCTATTACAGGCGATAACGATAAGCTTGCAGCCTTGTTGGTATAGCCATTCTACCGCTGTCAGCGTCAAAGCCTTAATATCTTCACTATCGCGATTGCCATACGGCACATGCAAGGTATCGGCATAATAAACATAACGTTCATGCGGTAATTGCTGAGCCAAGTGTAGATAAACCGACAACCCTCCAACGCCCGAATCAAACAAGCCTATTGGCGCGCTGCGATCATTTTTAACCGCATTATTTACCACGCTATTATTCGACATAACCTTTTTAATATTCGTATTATGATT
>NZ_DEIR01000003.1:4924-19527 GCF_002352555.1 Psychrobacter sp. UBA2769
CTGCTTTTACGGCAATTTTCATTGCTATCTTACCGCCGTTTTTATATAGATGTTAAATATTATCGGATGCTAAATATGTTTTATGCTTAGCTGAATGGCATTGATAATGCATAGGACTTACCGCCACTTTGCAGCGTTAGTATCGTCTCACCACCACGCTCTGTCAATTCCCCAATGTCCGTTAAATGATAAAAGGCGTTACGCCCAATAAGCGCGTGCAAGTTATTTCGTACCATCATATAAGGACGAACTTGGGTATCGCTTTCTGAGGGTTTATTTTCTTCGTTTTTATCATTATCACAAATACTGCTAGCATCGATATTGCTAGCATTAATATTACTGGTATCGTCTTCAGGTATATAAGCCCGCAGACTAATAGTATGCTCATCATCTAAACGCACCACATCGCCCGTGGTGGTGGTAAATTCCAGCCAGCGCTTATCGTTTTCATCAACGATACCGACATCGTTAATCAATAACGGTGCATCTTCTACTTGAATACGCAGCTTTTGTACCGGTGTCTTTAAAAAATACTCAACCTTGCCCTCATTTTCCTCTTTCCATAAGATAGTGGCAAATAAATTGACTAATGACTGCCGGGTCATGTGCACGCCTTCGTGCCACCATTCGCCATTGGCTTTGATAGTTAAATCCATATCCTCTACTTGCTCAGGATGCCATTTCTCAAGAGGCGGTATGGCGCGTCCTTCACGTATGCCGGCTGCCGACTTAAAATACTGGCTAAGCGCATCCATATTTTTAAGCTCGGACGCTATATCATGTGGGGCTTGAGCGTTATTCTCAGCAGCGATATCGACACTTTTATTGTTATCATTCATCATACAATCCTTTATTTAGTAATCAAAGTTTGGCAAATCTGTTATTACTATAAATTTTAGTTTCGGGTATGATGAAAGCCTATCGTCATTGTACCCCTGCTCAGTCACTCTTACCTTAACATTGATGCCCAGAAATGCGTATCGTGTTTGTAGGACTTTTCTTTTATAATGAGTAACGATTTTTTATTTCAAATGGTTCAGTGGGTGTTGTATTAATGACACATTTTACGTTGTAGGTTGATATTTTTTATATCGGATATTTTTAATCTTAACGTCGTCAATTGATGCCGCAAAGACAGTTTTTATCGGGCAGCCATATGTCTGAGTAACGTTAGCGCCGCAAGCCTTATTATTCAATTGTTAAGCTAATGATGCCCTGAGATAAGCCACTACAAGTTTAGGAGTAGGTATGCAAGAGCAAGACAATCAAACGCCAGTCGTTGATAGTGACATCGTAAATAGCGATACCGTAAATACTGATACACCAGTAGCAGAAACGGTAACTGTAGAAGCTAAAGAAGTCGCCACGACTGAAGAAGCCGCTGAAGTTGAAGCGACAGAAGCTGCTGCTTCTGTGGTAGACGCTCCTGTGTTAAAAGAAACACCTGAGCCTGTCGTAGAACCGGTCGCCGCAGAGCCTGAAATCGAACGTGAGTCGATGGAATTTGACGTCATTGTCGTCGGTGGTGGACCTGCCGGTTTGTCTGCTGCCATTCGTCTACGTCAGCTCGCTATCGAAGCTGGTAACGATGAGTTTATGGTTTGTGTGGTCGAAAAAGGCTCAGAATTTGGTGCGCATACCTTATCTGGCGCGGTCATCGAGCCACGTGCTTTAAACGAGCTGATACCAGACTGGAAAGAAAAAGGCGCACCATTAAACGTGCCAGCCACTGAAGATCGCTTCTACTACTTGAATTCAGCCACTCGTTCAACCAAGGTTCCCGACCCTCTTATTCCAGCCCCAATGCACAACAATGGCAACTATATTGTTTCATTAGGCAATGTGGTTCGTTGGTTAGCCGTACAGGCTGAAGAGCTTGAAGTCATGATGTTCCCAGGTTTCCCTGCTGCTGACATTCTATACAACGATGACGGTTCTGTACGTGGTATCTTGACTGGCGATATGGGTGTGGCTGCCAGTGGCGAAGCCAAGGCCAGCTTTGAGCCTGGTTACGAGCTGCTTGCCAAGTACACTATCTTCGCTGAAGGTAGCCGCGGTCATTTGGGCAAACGCTTAATCAGTCGTTTCGGTCTTGATAAAGACTCTGACCCTCAGCATTACGGTATTGGTCTAAAAGAGCTGTGGGAAGTTGCACCTGAAAAACACGAGCAAGGTGTGGTCATGCATGGTCTTGGTTGGCCATTGACCGAGACAGGTTCTACTGGTGGTTGGTGGTTATATTTCGATGAGAACAACCAAGTAAGCTTTGGTCTTGTCGCTGACTTGTCTTACCACAACCCATATATGTCGCCATTCGATGAGATGCAGCGCTTAAAAACCCACCCTGTCATCAAAAACGTACTAGAAGGCGGTAAGCGCATCTCTTACGGCGCACGTGCGTTGACCAAAGGCGGCTTAAACTCATTACCAAAATTCACCTTCCCAGGTGGCGTGTTGGTCGGTGATGATGCTGGATTCTTGAACCCTGCGAAGATTAAAGGCACGCATACTTCTATGAAGTCAGGCATGCTAGCTGCTGAGGCCATTTTCGAAGCATTACAAGCTGGTCGTGAGCATGACGAAGTAGTGGCTTATACCACTATGTATAAAGAGTCATGGCTGTACCAAGACAACTACGAGTCGCGTAACTTCTCGCCTGCGATACATCGCATGGGTCTGTTTATGGGCGGCGCGTTTACCTTTATCGAGCACAACTTGTTGAAAGGTAAAATGCCATTTACCCTACATGACAATCTTCCTGACTACGATCAGCTAGAACGTGCGGCTCATGCCTACCAGCCAACCTATCCTAAGCCAGATGGTAAATTGATATTTGATAAATTATCGTCAGTATTTGTCTCGAACACCAACCACGCTGAAGATCAGCCAACGCATTTAAAACTGACTGATTCAACAGTGCCTATCTCTATTAACTTACCCCTATATGCTGAGCCTGCGCGCCTGTACTGCCCAGCGGGTGTTTATGAAGTGGTAAAAGATGCCGAAGGTGCTAAGTTTGTGATTAATGCGCAAAACTGCGTCCATTGTAAAACCTGTGACATTAAAGATCCGTCACAGAACATTACTTGGGTGACGCCAGAAGGCGGCGGCGGTCCTAACTATCCAAACATGTAAACCATGTTTGAGATAACTGTTGTTGTAAATAATTAATTGTTCTGCAATAAAAAACCGCTCTTAATGATAAGAGCGGTTTTTTAATGTTTATAACTTTAATGGCTCAATTTCTTAATTTACTAGGGCGTGTCCTTATTTTAAAAATGGTGATGAAAATGAGATAAATTGTAGCCAAACAAGGAAAATAGTGCAGTTAATATCGGGATATTACCCAGCTATTTGACGAAGTTTGGCAAAATTTAGCCATTTTTAGACCATTTAGATGTCCATCGATTGAATTGAGGACACGCCCTAATAAAGGCTAGTCAGTCCACGCATCACGATTGGCTTCATCTTTTAATTTCACAAAGTCATCGGGATTAAACTTGATTTGATCGCCCGTTTTACCTTCTTTGATTTGTCTTTCGTAATCACGCAATATGCGCAGCGCTACGGGTGACAAGATTAAAATCGCTATTAAGTTAACGAGTGCCATGAGACCCATCGATAAGTCAGCGAAGTTCCAAATCGCAGGTAAGCTCGCAATTGCGCCGACAAACACCATGCCCAAAACCATAAAGCGGAAAATCATAATCATGACCTTGGCATTTTTCTCACCAGAGATAAATTCAAGATTAGACTCACCATAACTGTAGTTGGCGATGATAGAGGTAAATGAGAAGAAGAAAATAGCAATCGCGACGAAAATCACACCCATATCACCCACATACTGCGACAATGCTAACTGGGTTAACTGAATACCCTCTTGCTCGACACTCGGGTCGACCACGCCAGAGAGGATAATAATGGCAGCGGTTGCGGTACAGATAACCAGCGTATCCATAAACACACCCAGCATTTGCATAAAACCTTGCACCGCTGGATGATCAGGATGACTTTTTGCCGTTGCTGCCGCATTAGGCGCTGAGCCCATACCGGCTTCGTTAGAAAATAGACCGCGCTTGATACCGTTAATCATTGCTTGCGCAATACCATAACCAATCACACCGCCCGCTGCCTGCTCAAAGCCAAAGGCCGATTTTACAATCAAGGCAATCGCCGCTGGGAATTCGCTAAAATTGGTAACAATAATATAAAGCGCCAATAAGATATAAAGAATCGCCATTACCGGCACGATTTTACCCGCGATACGCGCAACCGAACGCAAACCACCAAATACCACTGGCGCAACCAGTAGCACCAATACCAAACCTGTCATCCATGTTGGGATACCAAAGGCTTCATTGGTCGCTTGCGCAATGGTATTTGACTGCACGCCGTTGAATGCCAAACCAAAAGCAACCAACAAACAAAGCGAGAAAAATATCGCAAGCCAGCGTTTACCCAAACCTTTTTCGATATAGTAGGCCGGTCCACCGCGGTAAACATTGTCATTGTGCGGCACTTTATAGGCTTGCGCTAAGGTTGACTCGATAAAACTGGTCGACATCCCCACGATCGCCGTCATCCACATCCAAAATACGGCACCTGGTCCACCAAGATAGATAGCAATGGCTACCCCTGCCAAGTTACCCGTACCGACACGCGCTGCTAAGGATGTCATCAGCGCTTCAAATGAGCTGATACCACCATCTTTACGGCCTTGATTTGACACCCGTAATAATTGCCACATGTGACCGAAGTGACGAAATTGAATAAAACGCGTAGCAACGGTAAAATAAAGACCGGCACCAATCAAGACAAACATCAACAAGCCATACCACGGATTGCTGGCGATTAACCAATCATTATTACCCCAAATAATACTAACACCGTAATTAACGATGCTATTAAACCAACCTGCTATGCCTTCATTCATACTATATTTCCCTGACTGACTTTCTATATTTTTAACATATGTTATTAATTAATGTGACTGTCTACCCTCTTATGACGCTTTGTTCTCTCCTGACCTCTCTAACAGTACTGGAAAGCTAAGCAATAAAGTGGCAATGAAATCACCCATATCATGTTGGCGTATTTTAACTGACTGGCGATTATTTAACTATTTCAATCCTTTATTTAGAACCTTTAATATCTATAAACTTTTGACGAGTAAAAGACTTTAAATAAAAAATCTATTGTTATAAATAAATAATAATGAAAAACTTTTAAGACTGATTCATAGTGATGAAAGTATGACTATCTTTATATAACGCTTATTTATTATAAAAAAACTTGGCAATATAACGTTTGCTTATGAGTTCTTGATTCTTATTTTTGAAATAAATGCTATTTTTAACTTATAGCTATTAATATAGCCATAAGAATAAATCCTTAACGTTAATAAGGTGTTAGTAGGCTATTCTATGAGAGACAGGAGATTTATTAACTTTTACTAACATAAGTTATACTATAGTTTCTATGGAACAAATATTTAGTTACATAAAGTAAATAAAATTTATTTATTGTTAATTAAGTCAATATTGTATATATTCCTAATAAGTTTATAAAAAATGCTTGCAATACTTACTGGAATGAATAATTTTGGAGTATTGAAGCCATATTATCGGGAAGATGATATGAATGATAGGACAGAGGATTGTCAGCCAATACCGACCTTCCTATTTAAATATCACTATTTATATCCGCTTAATTTAATAAAAACTTCTTCATCTCTGTTAATAGATAAAGAAAGAATGAATTTTTAACCGGTTTATATTGATTTTATCCTGCAAATTTTATGCTGTCGTCGTACCCAGCAACTTAACATCAGTGTATGTATCGCTAGCATTGAAAAAAATTTGCTCATATGTTGATAATTTTGGGTTACTTATCCTGATTGATCATTCTGCTTTAGCCGTTCGTCTACCGTTTTTATGGTTATAAGATGGACTGAGTGTCACACTGCTTTTTGTAGTAGCACAAACACTAAAGCAAAATGACTTGTCAGACTCAAATCAGTGACCTTGTTTTTAAGCTAGACAAAAGGAGTTGTCCTATGGAGAACCACAACGATTCATCAGGTTATTGGCGTGCCAATCTCCGTCTCATCAAAGTTAGCCTTGTCATTTGGGCCCTAGTCTCTTATGGTTTTGGCATCTTACTACGTCCATTATTGTCAGGTATTAGAGTAGGCGGTACCGATATAAGCTTCTGGTTTGCACAACAAGGGGCTCTTATCGTTTTTATCGCTTTAATCTTCTTCTATGCATGGCGCATGAATAAACTCGATAAACAATATGGTGTAGACGAGGAATAGTCCTATGAGTCAATTTACGATTAATATTATTTTTGTAGGTCTATCCTTCGCTTTATACTTCGGTATTGCTTGGTGGGCACGTGCAGGTTCGACCAGTGAGTTTTATGTTGCTGGCGGCGGTGTACATCCTGTTATGAATGGTATGGCAACCGCCGCGGACTGGATGAGTGCGGCGTCATTTATCTCGATGGCAGGTATTATTGCAACCGGCGGCTATGCGGCATCAACGTATTTAATGGGCTGGACAGGCGGTTATGTTCTACTGGCTATGCTCCTAGCGCCTTACTTACGTAAATTTGGTAAGTTCACGGTTCCTGATTTTATTGGGGACCGCTTTTACTCTAAGACTGCGGCCATGATTGCCGTTGTTTGTTTGATTATTGCTTCAACCACTTATGTTATCGGTCAGATGACCGGTGCTGGTGTGGCATTCTCACGCTTCTTAGAAGTTGATAATACTACCGGTCTGATTATTGCGGCGGTTGTGGTTTTTTTCTACGCCGTACTTGGTGGTATGAAAGGGATTACCTACACGCAGGTTGCGCAGTATGTGGTTCTAATGATTGCGTATACCATTCCTGCCGTCTTTATCTCACTTGAATTAACGGGTAACCCGATTCCAGGTCTTGGTTTATTCTCAAACCATGTTGAAGCAGGCATTCCTATTTTAACCAAGCTTGACCAAATCGTCGTCGACTTAGGCTTTACCGCTTATACCGCTGACGTGCCGAACAAGCTAAACATGGTGCTGTTTACTTTATCACTGATGATTGGTACCGCCGGTTTACCGCACGTTATCATTCGCTTCTTCACGGTTCCTAAAGTTGCTGACGCCCGTTGGACAGCTGGTTGGACCTTGGTATTTATCTCACTACTTTATTTTACTGCTCCGGCAGTAGGTGCGATGGCACGTTTAAACCTAATCGATACCATTTATCCACAAGGTGTTGATGCCCCTGCGATCGAATATGATCAACGTCCAGATTGGATGAAAACATGGGAAGATACCGGTCTTATTAAATATAACGATCTAAATAACGATGGTCGTATTCAGTTATATAGCGATAGCGGACTTGGTGCAGCAGAGCTTGCATTGGCTGCGGCTACCGCTGACGGTGGTGATGTTGCTGCCGCTACTACGACGGTTGAAGAAGCAAAAGCTGAGCATGCTTTAGAGCGTGATGGTGTGTTTGTTGATAGAGGCTGGGCAGGTAACGAGCTTGACGTCAACGCTGATATCTTGGTATTGGCTAACCCAGAAATCGCACAGCTACCAGGTTGGGTTATCGGTCTTATCGCCGCCGGTGGTTTGGCAGCAGCGCTTTCAACGGCAGCTGGTCTACTACTTGCAATCTCATCTGCGATCAGTCATGACTTAATCAAGCGTAACCTGAATCCAAACATCACTGATGCAGGCGAGCTAAAAGTCGCGCGTATCACGATGGCTATCGCGATTGTGGTTGCGACATGGCTCGGTATTAATCCCCCAGGATTTGCCGCACAGGTCGTAGCATTAGCCTTTGGTATTGCGGGTGCATCACTGTTCCCTGCATTGATGATGGGTATTTTCTCGAAGCGTATTAATAACTTGGGCGCCATCGCTGGTATGCTCACAGGTTTGATTAGTATCTTGGTTTATATCTTCGTCTTCAAAGGCTGGTTCTTTATCACGGGTACGGCAAACTTCCCTGATACCGAAGAGTATTGGTTATTTGGTATCTCACCATTATCGTTTGGTGCGATTGGTGCATTACTTAACTTCATCGTCGCATTTGCTGTTTCTTATGCGACTGCACCACCACCAGCCCATATCCAAGAGTTGGTTGAAAGTGTCCGTTCGCCACGCGGCGCTGGCGGCGCAATCGATCACTAAGCTTCGATATAAGCTAAAAAATGATGTGCAAATGATAACTATTTTTTTACGATAATATATCACTCACAGGCAGCAGCTGCTTGTGAGTGATTTTTTTATCCATCGCTCTTAAAAGTAAAAATAATGAGAAACATGATCATAAGTGACATAATAAATGCACTTAACATACTTGTAATCGTAGATTTGTTTTTAATAATTGGTATTAAATGCGCTAATGGCGTTAAGGAAAAGTCTTATGCTTTTTGAGTTTATCGCGACCATAGCCGCTGGGTTTGGTTTGGCTGGGATAGCATTGGTTATCACTCACCTGAGTAAACTTGCCGGTAAAAAAGCGCCAAGATGGCTTATTCCATTATTTGGTGCCATCGGTATCTTTGGCTTTCAAATAAGCCAAGAATATAGCTGGTTTGGTCAGCAGGTCGCACAGCTTCCTGAAGGCGTTCATGTGGTCAAAAAAGTTGAAGAAGGCACGTGGTTTCGTCCTTGGTCATATGTTAAACCACAGACATTACGCTTTATCGCCGCTGATAGCGGACACGCTCGCGCCAACGCCGATGCGCCAAATATTTACTTGGTCAATTTGTATTTGTTTGAAAGACGTAGAAGTGTGCAGCAAGTACCACAAGTGATTGACTGTGCCGCCCCTGCCCGTGCAGACTATGTGTTGCAAGAAAAAGGCAGTAAGCTCAGTATCGATGAGCATGTAAAGCAAACCACCAAGTGGCGAGCTTTAGAAAAGAGCGACCCGCTATATATCAATGTTTGTATCAATAAGAAATAACCCACTTATTGGGTTTTACAAAATTATTTATAAATATCTCCGTACTTGATTGAACAGGCTGTCTTAACATATGTGCCTAAAATAAAATTAACGACGATTATTTACTCTGGTATAGGAGTGCTTAGAATTGGCACCCAACAACAAACCGGCGCATAACCCACCAAAATGCGCCGCAAATGAGATACCTTGCTGCGGCATTAGACCTTGTTTAATGGTCAACCAATAGCCCGTCCCCATCACGATACAAGCCAATAAGTAGCCCCAGCGCCTCGCAAATACTGCGCCGCCTATCATAAACCCAAGCATCGCAAAACACAGCCCCGACGCGCCAATATGGATAGACAAAGGCGAGCCAAGCACCCAAGTCACCAATCCCGACGCCACGATTAATTTGAGTATCGTACGATAAGCATTATTTTCAAACAGCCCAAACAAAAACAGAATTTGTAATAGCGTTAACGTATTGCCCAAGAAATGGGAAAAATTACCGTGCATTGTCCATGATGCAAAGACCCCAATCATACTGCCAACGTCTAATGCTCGTGGCACAATACCAAAAATATTCCATAGACCAAAAAACACCGCTTCATTCAGCACATACATGCCCCACATGGGTATGAGCACAAACGCATATAAGCCGATGACTTGCTTAATCCGCTCCATCACCAAGGTGAGTAATTGCTGCCAATTCATATTAGGTATTACCTTTTTAATCCTCTTAATCTTATGCAAGCGTTACATTTTATAAAAACGCTATCAACGACTGACGGAAACAAGTGGGTTTTCTACAGGTTTAAATGACAATAACGACGCGTCTTTATCAGCCGTCAGAATACTATTGGCATGAAGTAACGAGGTCGAATGATAAGGTACCAAAGCGGTCGGCACAAAACTACGAGCAGCATCGATATGTTTAACGGAATCATCGAAGAAAATATGCGGCGCAAAGGTTTTTAGCACCGCTGTTTTCTCAAGTCCACCTAAAAAAAACGCCATATCGAGATCGACACCCCAGTCGCGTAGCGTTTTAATCGCCCGTAAGTCCGCAGGGGCATTACGAGCAGTGACTAACGCTATCTTCATGGGAGAAGTATGCAAGCTTGCAGGCAATCGCTCTTGCATTTTTGACAGCTTAATCAACAGCTCTGCATAAGGTCCTTTTTCTATCGGTAAATCCCGCATTTCGGCTTCACGCTCATGAAAAGCCCGCAACCCTTTTTGTTTATAAAGCAGCTCACCTGAATCATCAAACAACACCGCATCACCATCAAATGCGATACGCAGCTGCTTAGTATCGAGCTCATAAGTATTTACTGGTGTGGCATCTAATATCGCACAGGCACAAATATTGGCATCGGCAACTTGCTGAGCGTCATCACGATTGGTGGTCAAAAACAAATCCACATTAAAATCTTTAATATAAGGCGCTATAGGGCTTCCGGATATAAATGCCGAGCGAGAAATGGTTAAACCATGTTCACGAATTGCATTAAGCACCTGAATACCTGTATCAGGGCTACTTTTTGAGACGATAACCACTTCTACTAATGGCGTCTCGATACCTGAGTCCTGCGCTTCGCAATCATGGCAGTAATTGTTCAAATTTAACAATGCTTTAATAAGCGGATAGCCGGCTCCAATGCTGAGCGAATCATTCTCGCGTTCAGCCATATAGTCACGGAACTCTTTAATCGCCTCGCTAGGTCGCTGCTGCAATAATGCTATCAAGTGATTTTCAGACTCTGATAAATCAAATAAAGCGGTTGCTGATATCGCAACGATCAAGGTATTGGTAAAATCAACTGCCATAGCTTTCTCTATTTATAAAAACTTTGTTAAAGAATCATGTTAAAAATATCGAACAACCAGTTTACTACATCTACCTCAATCTATAATGTTAAGAAATTTCTATGAGTAAATCTTTGTTTTATGGCTGGTTAAAAGACATAAAAAAAGCCTGCATACACAGGCTTTTTATTTTTTAATAAATCAGGTTTATAAGTAATTTGGCATTGTTAATAATAATTAACTAAGGTCAGTATCTTCATTAATGACAAAGCTCACAATCATAATGACATGATACTTATTAATCTTACCATCGGTAATACCAACTTTCTGCTCTTTTACCCAAGCACCTTGAACATTGTTAACGGTTTTGGCGATACGCGCCACGCCTTTTTGAATAGCGTCTTCAAAACTTGTTTCTGAGGTGCTGCTTACTTCAATATTATTTGTAGTCTCATCAACATAAACCTAACTGAATCAAAGTTTAAGGTGATATCGAAATATTCTTTCTTTATTCTATAGCCATCACTACCCATAATAACGGGACCCATTATGTTAACGCCGTCATATCGATGGCCTCTACCCCAGTAGTAATGCATAAAAAAGCCATAGTATCATTGTGATAATATGGCTATAAAATTAAACTTCTATTTTTTATTTACTGACTCAGACAAACTTAAATAAAGCCTTTTATATAAGCTTGTACTTTTGATACTAATTTAACAACACCAAAGATATCGCCGGAAATGCTACTAAAAGAACCAATCGAACCAAATCAGAGACAATAAAGGGGGCGACACCTCGGAACATATCGGATAACTTAATATGCGGTGCCATTGCTTTAATGACAAAAATATTCATACCCATAGGCGGTGTGATTAACCCAAGCTCTACCGTTAGTACTGCGATAATACCAAACCAAACTGGATCATAACCCAAGGCGACAATAATTGGGAATACCACTGGAATAGTAATTACCAGCATCGCTAGGGCATCCATAAATAGCCCTAAAAGAAAGTACATGATTAGAATGCAAATCAGTACCACCATTGGGCTAACTGCCAATGTACCAATCCACGTAGCCAAACTATAAGACAGGCGCGATACTGAGATAAAATAGCCAAGCGCTTCAGCCCCAAGCAGCATAAAGAAAACCACGGCAGAGAGAGCAAGGGTCTCAATCAATGATTGCTTCAACCCTTTTATGCGCATTCCTTTAGCAAAGGCATAAGCCCATGATACAAAAGCACCAACCGCCGCCCCTTCTGTTGGGGTAAATAACCCAAAGAAAATACCAGCAATAATCACAATAAAGATAAAGCTAAAAGGAATCAGACCTGTCAAAGAGAGTAACTTTTGCTTCCAAGAAGTAGTTTCTCCGCGCTGTGCTAAATGGGGCTTCCAGCGCACCATAATCATCACCGTGATTGAATACATCACCATACCAAGAATACCCGGCAAGAAACCAGCGATAAACATATCGCCGACTGACTGCTGAGTTAAGATAGCATAGACCAGTAGCGCAATACTGGGTGGAATCATGATTCCCAAAGTACCACCAGCGGCTAAAATACCGCATGCGAAACCTGGTTGATAACCGTACTTCTCCATTTGTGGCAATGCCACTTTGGTCATAGTAGACGCAGTCGCCAATGATGACCCTGAGATGGATGCAAAAATACCAGATGAGCCAATCCCAGCAATTCCCAGACTGCCCCTTACGCCACCAAAGATAGTTCGGGTCGCATCAAACAGCTTTCCTGCCATACCTGAATGAGAAGCAAAGACGCCCATTAGAATAAATAACGGAATGGCACTAAAATCATATTTTGCCAAAACATCAACCGGCAAGTCTTTGA
Organism: Psychrobacter sp. UBA2769; assembly: GCF_002352555.1. Classification (NCBI taxonomy): domain Bacteria; kingdom Pseudomonadati; phylum Pseudomonadota; class Gammaproteobacteria; order Moraxellales; family Moraxellaceae; genus Psychrobacter; species Psychrobacter sp. UBA2769. The sequence goes on from NZ_DEIR01000003.1 coordinate 17,539, forward strand.
GCATCTGTACGGCACCAATAGGTGCAGTCACGGCACCAAAACCAACCAGACCCACTCCTAACATGGCAAGCGCAACAGGAACACGCAGCATAACCATCGCAATCATGCATACCAAACCGATGGCACCAATAATTTCTGGACTCATGCGCCTGTCTCCTCAGCGTCAAAGAACTCGCCCGTTTTAAAAATATTAATGGATTCGATCAATGACCGAATGGCAAGTAAAATGCTTAAGAAGGCACTGATAGCGTAGATGGGCATCATAGATATTCGAAGGTCTTGGGTGACTTTGCCGTACTCTATCGCATCAAAAGCGCTCTCATAAAGACCCCATGCGAACACGATACCGATGATGAAAAAACCCATCATAAAGGTGCCCATCATGTAACCTTTAACAGCTTTTGACATTTTTTGGGTGAATACATCTACAATGATTTGTGAGCGTTCAACAAAAGCGGCAAAGGCGCCGAGTAAAGCAAAAAGCATAAAGTAAGAGACGATCTCAACGCTGCCTTTGACCGTAAATCCAAACTCACCTCCAGTGAGCTTGAAGATATAGCGTGCGATAACATCCAACATGGTGACCAGTACAATAATAATTAGACTGATACCACCTATAAGCTGACATAACCGTGAGATAAGGATGCTAAGTTTGATTAAAAATGCCATGTGACAACCACTCCTTTAGGTTAGACCTTACAGGCTGCACTGGCGGCTTTGGCTTTAGCATAAACACCATTTGCATCTAAACCTAGAGCACTGACATCAGCAAGATATTTTTTGGTGCCTTTTTCAAGAGGTCCTTTCCAGTTAGGATCATTCAGTGGATCAGGGATTTCAACAATTTCATCACCTTTGTCTCTAGCTGCTTTTATTGCCATGTCATCATGCTTATCAAATACTTCACCCACCTTATTAGCAAGCGCCATCCCTGAGTTTTTATCCAGTACCTTTTTTAAATCGTCAGGTAAGCTTTCATATTTTTCTTTATTCATAGTGACCATAAGAGCCGAGCTATAAAAAGGAATATTGGTATGGTATTTGGTAATTTCATCGATTTTAAAGGCAGTGACAGCTTCCCAAGGAAAACTCAAACCATCAACAACACCGCGCTGTAAAGAGGTGTACATATCATTGGCAGGCAACCCTACTGGTGAGGCACCCGCACTTTCAATGATATCACCAGCAACCGCCGAAGGACGACGAATGCGCATACCCTTCATATCTTCAGGCGTACGAATCAACTTATTAGTCGTATGCAACGAACCCGGTCCAGCGCCATACATAAACAACAGATGTGAATCTTGGTATTCGCTGGCTAAAGTACCATCTTCATATAGAGTTTGGAGCATACAGCTCATTTGAGTCGCTGAGTTTGATAAACCTGGAAGCTCAGTAATCTGAGTTAAAGGAAAGCGTCCACTAGTATAGCCATGTGCTTGTGAACCAATATCTATCGTGCCTTTTGCAGCGGACTCATAAGTCACATCTGCCTTAGCAAGACCTGCTGAAGGATAAAGTTCCACTTTTAGACGGCCGTTAGAGTCTGTTTCAATCTGCTTGGCCCAAGGCTCAAAAACCTCTGTACTAATCGATGATGTTGCTGGCCAAAAATGTGAAAATCTTAAGACGGTGGTTTCTTGAGAGGTTGCTGATGAACCATCAGTAGTGTCAGCAGATTGATTTGAGCAGCCTAAAAGACTGATTGCTGCCAATGCACCAATTGAAAAAAGAGGAGCTAACTTCATTATCAATTCCTTTTGATAATTACAACAATAAGAGGATAAAGCTTAGATTAAGTATCTCGCGTCAAAAAGAGCTGATATTTTTACAAGTCAAAAACATCCTGCTTATAGACCTGTAACAAGATACTATCCAAAATTAGCAGCTATAATGATAGAAGTCAAATCATTTTGAATAGATACTCTTATTAGACAGTTTACTAATTCGAAAAGTCCTTCTAATCGCAACCTTTGGCCAAAGAAAAGC
>NZ_DEIR01000010.1:0-212152 GCF_002352555.1 Psychrobacter sp. UBA2769
TATTAGAGCAATCTGATCACGTTAAGCAGTAAGAAAAAAACCACCCTTGTAAGAGGGTTGCTTTTTTTGTGGGTGTAGAATAAGTGATTAAATATGAATGGTTGAAGAGTAGGGCTGAATAAGAAGATATTCCCATTTTAACTGTATTTATAAAAATTCGTTTTTAAACCTGCTTGCTATCTATTGTAATTCTTGACTGAGCTTGCTATATTAACGCTGCAGCTTATCAGCACCTTTTATGCTAAATGTTTAAGATTATTATGCATATAAAGTGTGTAGATAATAAGGTTTCAGAATAGCAACATTAAGGCGATAGAAGAATTTTATTCCTAAATGCTTGCATTCTATGCCAAATATTGTATAATGCTGTCCTTTACACCCATAGGCGATTGGCTCAATTGGTAGAGCATCGGTCTCCAAAACCGAGGGTTGTAGGTTCGAGTCCTACATCGCCTGCCATCTTCTTATCACATCTTTGTCATACCCCACCATCTCCGAAGTGAGTTCTTTATGAGCAATAATCAAGATAACCTCGAGACTAAGTTATCTGATGCCAAGGCAGTTGCTGGTGGAATGCTGTCCAAAGATAAGCACGTTTCAGCTGGCAATCAATCGACTGCTGTTGAAGTTGCTAAAACTGGTTCAGTAAAAGATGTGATTTTGTGGCTATTAGCCGCAGCGATTTTAATTGGTGCAACGTTAGTTAATCAATACTTACCTGGCTATTGGCAACCTGCCAATGATGTTTGGGTGCGTATTGGTATTATCGCGGCGCTGGTTATCATTGCTTTCGTGTGCTTGGCATTAACAAATCAAGGTCGCGCTTTTAAAATATTATTAAAAGATGCGGCCGTTGAGCTGCGCCGAGTCACATGGCCAGGCAAAGATGAAACCTTCCAATACACATGGCAAGTGCTTGTCATGATTGCGATTGTTGGCTTCCTTGTTTGGTTATTAGATAACTTTTTTAATTGGTTCGTTGGTATCTTTATTGGTTAATGACGCGTATTAGTGTCCTTTAAGCCAAAATTTACTTATAACGACTTAACTGTAATGATCAGGAGCGTGATATGCGTTGGTATATTGTCCAAGCGTTTTCAGGATATGAAAAGCAAGTACAACGTTCATTAACTGATCGTATTAATCGTAGTGACTTTGCTGATTCGTTCGGTGATGTGTTGGTTCCTACTGAAGAAGTCGTCGAAATGAAAGACGGCAAAAAGCGTAAAAGCGAGCGTAAGTTCTTTCCGGGTTATGTATTAATCCAAATGGAGATGAACGACAACACTTGGCACATCGTTAAAGATTGCCCACGTATTATGGGCTTTATCGGTGGCACGCCAGAGACGCCTGCGCCTATTACGCAAGTAGAAGCAGATCGCATCTTGAACCGTCTGAACCAGACTGAAGCTGACCCGCGTCCTAAGACTCTATTTGAGCCGGGCGAAGAGTTGTTGGTTATCGATGGTCCATTTACTGACTTTAAAGGGTTGGTTGAAAAAGTGGATTATGAGAAGTCTAAGCTACATTTAACGGTAAACGTATTTAACCGACCGACTCAGGTCGAGCTTGAGTTTAGTAAAGTTGAAAAGCTAGACTAAACCTGCCACAAATTCATCAACCGGGGAGCTGTTAGTCAATAAGGGTTATACCACGTTGATTTGGCGCTATTACCCATAAAGGAGAGTATCTCATGGCTAAGAAGATTGATGGTTACATCAAACTACAAGTGCCTGCAGGCAAAGCAAATCCTTCACCACCGATTGGTCCAGCATTGGGTCAAAAAGGCGTGAACATCATGGCGTTCTGTAAAGAATTTAACGCTGCGACCTCAAACCAAGAGCCGGGTCTACCGATTCCTACTGAGATCACGGTATACAGCGATAAGTCTTTTACCTTCATCATGAAGTCGCCACCAGCTGCATACTTACTACGTAAGGCTGCTGGTATCGCTAAAGGTTCTGGTACACCAAACACCGCTAAAGTCGGTAAAGTGGACCGTGCTCAGTTAGAAGAGATCGTTAAGACTAAAGATGCAGATTTAACTGCTGCTGGTCTTGATGCTGCTGTCCGTACCATCGCTGGTACTGCACGTTCAATGGGTATTACCGTGGAGGGTGTGTAAATGAGCAAACTTACTAAGCGTCAAAAGTTAATCGCTGAGCGTGTAGAAAACGAAAAATTATACACTCTTGAAGAAGCGGTTCAAATCTTAAACGATTTGCCAGCTCTTAAATTCAAAGAGTCTATCGACATCGCAGTAAACTTGGGCGTTGACCCACGTAAATCTGACCAAGTCGTTCGTGGTGCTACTAACCTACCTGCTGGTACTGGTAAAACCAAACGCGTTGCTGTATTTGCTCAAGGCGCTGCTGCTGAAGCCGCCAAAGAAGCTGGTGCTGACATCGTTGGTTTTGAAGACCTAGCAGAACAAATCAAAGCCGGTAACATGGACTTTGACGTCGTTATTGCTGCTCCTGATGCGATGCGTGTTGTTGGTCAATTAGGTACTATCCTAGGTCCACGTGGCCTGATGCCTAACCCAAAAGTTGGTACAGTAACGCCTAACGTTGCTGAAGCTGTAACTAACGCTAAAGCGGGTCAAGCACAGTATCGTGTTGATAAAGCGGGTATTATCCATACCACTATCGGTCAAGTTGGTTTCACTGCTGAGCAAGTTATCCAAAACGCTCAAGCACTAATCACAGATCTAAAGCGTGCTAAACCTGCTACTTCTAAAGGTACTTTCATTAAGAAAATTACCTTGTCTAGCACTATGGGTCCAGGTATCACTATTGATCCTGTTCCATATCGCACAGCGAAATAATTAAACATCTGCCTTTATTTGACGATTTCAAATAAAGGCCGCAAAAATATTTTAAAGAATTAGGTCAGCGTAGCAAACGCTATGCTGTCTAAGACCGTAGGTAGAAAGCGGTTTTGCGTTATTATTAATGATTTTCGGATTGCTGATAATAACAACGAGCTGCTTTTGTTAATCGACGACAGATGAAAATCTTAGTTGTCCTACGCAGACGGTGACCCACCCAGTTGTTGATAAGAGCCGATAGGCTAGTACCTGTATTAAAAATTAATATAAGCGCTAGGCTATCACTTGATGTCATTCTGATAACGGTGCCGTAATCAGTCGTTATGAGTGAATTCTTCATGGAATTTATAAATAACGTATCGTATCAAGTCAGTCTTAGTATGAATTAGATTGATTAGATTAAAGGAGTCAACTTATGGCATTAACGCTAGAGCAAAAACAACAAGTTGTGGCTGAAGTGTCTGAAGTTGCTGCTAATGCTCACTCAGCAGTAGCTGCCGAATATCATGGTATTGGTGTTGCAAAGCTTACTAAGCTACGCGAACAAGCCCGTGAGAAAGGCGTCGTTTTGAAAGTGGTAAAAAACACCCTAGCAAAACGCGCGTTTGAAGGCACTAAGTTTGAGAGCATGTCAGACCGTATGACTGGTCCACTACTTTTGGCTTTCTCTATGGAAGATTTGGGATCTGCTGCTCGAGTTGTTTTCGAGTTCAGTAAAGATAACAAAGCTTTAGAGACCAAATTGGTATCAGTCGGTGGTGAAGTTTATGGTCCAGAAGAGCTAGAGCGCGTATCGAAGCTACCAACTCGCGACGAAGCAATCTCTATCCTAATGGCTACTATGAACGCACCAGTTACCAAGCTTGTTCAAACTATGAACGCTGTTCCTAGTAAGCTTGTTCGCACGGTAGCAGCAATCAAAGACGCAAAAGAAGCTGCTTAATTGCTTGTTTTAACGTAACTTTGACATCGCCGATTGCACTTTATTGCCAACACTATTTGAAAATTTGGCAAGCAATCCAAGCGATATTAAAACCAACTAAATTTTATCAGATAACGGAGAGTTCTCATGGCACTATCTAAAGATGATGTGTTAAACGCAATCGCTGAAATGTCAGTAATGGATATCGTTGAGTTAATCAGCGCTATGGAAGAAAAATTCGGCGTAACAGCTGCTGTTGCTGCTGCTGCACCTGCTGCTGCTGGTCCTGCTGCTGCTGCTGAAGAAAAAGACGAGTTTGACGTAGTTCTTGCCAGCTTTGGCGAGAAGAAAGTTGGCGTAATTAAAGCCGTACGTGAAGCTACTGGTCTTGGCTTGAAAGAAGCGAAAGATTTGGTTGAAAGCGCTCCAGCTCCAATCAAAGAAGGCGTAAACAAAGCTGAAGCTGAAGAGTTGAAAAAGAAACTTGAAGAAGCTGGTGCAACTGTTGAGCTAAAATAAGCTGAGCTTATCTTAGTGTTGTACAAAAAAAGCTGGTAATGCCTTGCATTGCCAGCTTTTTTTTATTATAATTCGTAGCTTGACCTTTTGTGTCTGCCAACATACGCATGCAACATCACGGTGGATACCCATCAAAAGGACAGACGATATACATGCAAGTACACTTAGTAGTTATTGAAATCAGTTAATATAAGCTAAACGTCGATCGATGTTTGGCATTTTTTTGTGTCTGCATGCTTTCCCATTAACGCTATAGTTTATACTGATTCTAAAAGTCATTGTTTCTAAAAGTTATAGTTACCCCAGTTACCATTAATTCCGAAAAGTTATAAATATTCGATTATCCATTTAGCATGGTTTTACTGTCAGTAAGTAGGCTCGTAGACGGTAGATATCAGCGACGATATTACTTATGATTGTAGCTGGTGAGTCGTTTGCTGTGTAGTATTAAAAAGCACCATTAAATAGCATGAAATTGAACTTAATACGCAACACCCTTGTTTTAGATATCGACAACGCTTTAAAGGTATCAATAACACTTTAAGTGAATTTATAAAGAGAATCAATAGTATTTAAAGACCAGTGCTTGGCCTTAAGTACTATAGAGTGTAGGGCATTGAAATTTGCAATGTCAGCACCCATGTAGGCATGTTTAGATGCCGATTTTACGCTTAAATAAGCTGGCTTAATCATGCACTATACGCGTGAATTAATCATCAGTCATTAAATGAGCATGAATAACCGTTTTATATTATCGTTTACGTCGCTAAGTTTGCATAGTATTAATATCAACTAATATAGATGCACGCTGGCCACGCTTTCAATTTGTTTCCACGTTTACTGTAAGGACTCTCGATGGCATATTCTTATACTGAAAAAAAGCGTATTCGCAAAAGTTTTGCTGAATTGCCTACTGTGATGGACATTCCCTATTTGTTGTCTATCCAAGTAGATTCTTATGAGCAATTTTTGCAAGAGCATAAAAAGCCAAAAGCTCGTGAGAATACTGGTTTGCAAGCTGCGTATTCCTCTATTTTCCCAATTGAGAGTCACTCTGGTAATGCTGAGTTACAATTCGTTGAATATTATTTAGGTACGCCTGAATTTGATGAGCGTGAGTGTATCTTACGCGGCTCGACCTTTGCTGCGCCGATGCGTGTCAAAATTCGCCTAATCATCAAAGACAAAGACAGCAAAGATAAAGACAGCAAAGCTGCAATCAAAGATATCCGTGAGCAAAGCGTCTATATGGGCGAGATGCCATTGATGACTGCTAACGGTACTTTTATTATCAATGGTACTGAACGTGTAATCGTATCACAGCTGCATCGTTCGCCGGGCGTATTCTTTGACCATGATAAAGGTAAGTCGCATTCAAGTGGTAAGGTGCTTTATAACGCCCGTATCATTCCTTACCGTGGTTCATGGTTAGACTTTGAATTTGATGCCAAAGATTTGGTTTTTGCTCGTATTGACCGTCGTCGTAAGCTGCTTGCTTCTATCATCCTACGCGCTTTAGGTTTAAGCACGTCTGAGATCTTAGATTTGTTCTTTGATAAAGTCGCGGTTTATAAAGGTGAAGAGCAGTTTGAGATTGATCTGGTAGCTGACCGCTTACGTGGCGAGATGGCGCAGTTTGATATCGTGACGCCTGAAGGCGAAGTGGTTGTCGAGCAGGGCAAACGTATTAATGCCCGCCGTATCCGTCAGCTTGAAGAAGCGGGTATGACTAAAATCTCTATCCCTGATGAATACTTATACGAGCGTATTTTAGCGGAAGACATCGTCGTTAATGACGAAGTTATCGCTAAAGCCAATACGCTGATTGACCATGAATTGTTGGTTAAATTAAGTGCGTTTGAAGCCAGTGAGTCTATCAAAGAATTCAGCATTCTGTTCACCAACGATATCGACCAAGGCAGTTATATTGCCGATACGCTACGTGCAGATAGCACCTCAAGCCGTGAAGAAGCCTTGATTGAGATTTATAAAGTCATGCGCCCAGGTGAGCCACCAACGGTTGAAACTGCTGAGAAGCTGTTTGAAAGCATGTTCTTTAACCCTGATCGTTATGACTTATCGAATGTCGGTCGTATGAAGTTTAACCGTCGTTTGGGTCTAGAATTTGAAGATACTGATGACGCTGATATTCAACGCGGTCGTAGCGTCTTGACCAATGATGATATCGTTAACGTCCTAAAAGAATTGATTGAGATTCGTAATGGTCGCGGCGAAGTCGATGATATTGACCATTTAGGTAACCGCCGTATTCGTTCGGTAGGCGAGATGGCTGAAAACCAATTCCGTGTTGGCCTAGTACGTGTTGAGCGTGCGGTTAAAGAGCGTTTAAGCTCAGCGGAATCTGATAACTTGTCACCACAAGATTTAATTAACTCAAAGCCAGTAGCGGCTGCGGTTAAAGAATTCTTTGGTTCAAGCCAGTTATCACAGTTTATGGATCAGAACAATCCATTGTCAGAAGTGACGCATAAACGCCGTGTATCAGCATTAGGACCCGGTGGTCTGACCCGTGAACGTGCAGGCTTTGAAGTACGTGACGTACATGATACCCATTATGGCCGTGTATGTCCGATTGAAACTCCTGAAGGTCCAAACATTGGTTTGATTAACTCACTAGCAACCTTTGCTAAAACCAACAGCTTTGGCTTCTTAGAAACGCCATATCGCCGTGTGGTTGACGGTAAAGTAACAGACGTTATTGAGTATCTATCAGCGATTGAAGAAGTTGGTACTGTTATTGCACAGGCTGATTCACCAGTAACCGCAGAAGGCGCGTTATCTGATGAGATGGTCAGTGTGCGTAGCTATGGTGAATTCGTGCGTATGCCGCCAGAAAAAGTGACGCATATGGATGTGTCACCAAGTCAGGTGGTATCGGTAGCTGCTGGTTTGATTCCATTCCTTGAGCATGATGATGCTAACCGTGCCTTGATGGGTTCGAACATGCAACGTCAGGCCGTTCCTACGCTACGTGCTGATAAGCCGTTAGTAGGTACAGGTATGGAGCGTCACGTTGCGCGTGACTCTGGTGTTTGTGTTATCGCTAAGCGTGGCGGTGTAATCGAAGACGTTGATGCCTCACGTGTTGTGGTCCGTGTTAATGAAGATGAGATGGTCGCTGGTGAAGCGGGTATTGATATCTATAACTTGGTTAAATATACGCGTTCTAACCAAAATACTTGTATCAACCAACGTATTATTGTTAACCAAGGCGACGAGATTGCTGTAGGTGATATCTTGGCTGATGGTCCTTCAACGGATCTTGGTGAGCTTGCACTGGGTCAGAATATTCGCATCGCATTTATGCCTTGGAATGGTTACAACTTCGAAGATTCGATTTTGCTATCTGAAAAAGTGGTGAAAGAAGATCGTTTCACAACTATTCATATTCAAGAATTGACGTGTGTGGCACGTGATACCAAGCTTGGAACAGAAGAAATTACTGCTGATATTCCAAACGTTGGTGAAGCGGCGCTATCAAGCCTTGATGAAGCAGGTATCGTTTATATCGGTGCTGAAGTAGATGCGGGCGATATCTTAGTTGGTAAAGTCACGCCAAAAGGTGAGACGCAACTAACGCCAGAAGAGAAACTACTACGGGCTATCTTTGGTGAAAAGGCTGCTGATGTTAAAGATACGTCGCTACGTGTTCCAACATCAAGCAAAGGTACGGTTATTGACGTGCAAGTCTTTACCCGTGACGGCGTTGAAAAAGATGCGCGTGCAAAAGCGATTGAAAAATCACAGCTTGATAGCTACCGTAAAGATTTAAAAGAAGAGCTACGCATCTTTGAAGAAGCAGCTCGTGGTCGTATCGCAAGCTTGCTCGATGGTCAAAAAGTCAGTGGCGGTTCTGGTCTAAAAGCCGGTACAGTGATGGCATTGGCTGATATGAAAGACATGAGCCTTGAGACCTTGCTTGATATCCAACCGGTTGAAGAAGAAATCTCTGAGCGTCTAACGCAAATCGCTGATTACTTGGTCGATAAGCAAAAAGACATCGATGTTAAATTTGCCGAGAAAAAACGCAAATTGACCGCTGGTGATGACTTACAACATGGCGTACAAAAAATCGTTAAGGTTTATCTAGCGGTTAAGCGTCGTATTCAGCCTGGTGATAAAATGGCTGGTCGTCATGGTAACAAAGGTGTGGTATCGCGCATTATGCCGGTTGAAGACATGCCTTATGACGAACATGGTAATACCGTTGATATCGTCTTGAACCCACTCGGTGTACCATCGCGTATGAACATCGGTCAGGTTCTAGAGACTCACTTAGGTATGGCAGCAAAAGGCTTGGGCGAAAAGATTGATGGTATGCTCAAAGCACAAGCAGCGATTAAAGATTTGCGTGATTTCTTAGACCAAATCTATAACAAAGTGGGCGGCGAGCAAGTGGATCTTGATAGCTTAAGTGATGATGACATCATGGCGCTAGCAGACAACTTACGCGGCGGTGTACCGATGGGCACAGCAGTATTTGATGGTGCTCATGAGCATCAAGTCAAAGACTTGCTAGAGCTTGCTGGTATGGCGCGTGATGGTCAGCAGACCTTGTATGACGGTCGTACTGGTCAGAAGTTTGACCGCCAAGTAACCGTTGGTTATATGTATATGCTAAAACTTAACCACTTGGTTGATGACAAAATGCATGCGCGTTCTACTGGTTCTTACTCACTAGTAACGCAGCAGCCGCTCGGTGGTAAAGCACAGTTTGGTGGTCAGCGCTTCGGTGAGATGGAAGTCTGGGCACTAGAAGCATATGGCGCGACTTATACCTTGCAAGAGATGCTGACGGTGAAGTCGGATGACGTTGAAGGCCGTACCCGTATGTACAAAAACATCGTCGATGGTGAGCAATATATGGATCCAGGTATGCCTGAATCGTTTAACGTGTTGACCAAAGAAATCAAATCACTGGGTATCAATATTGAGTTAAAGCAAACCCATTAAGCACGGCTGACTGAAGCTACCTTTAACATAGCTTTAGTTAATTATTATCCTTAGTGGTCAATCTAGAAGCAGTACGCGCATAGCTGCTGCTTTTAGTGATTTGTCTCAACCCTATTCATTGCCTTCATTCATCTTAGCCGCGCTCCTAGCACGCTGTCAGATGATTATAAAGATAACGGAGAAGCAACTTGAAAGATTTACTCGATATCATGCAAAGCCCTACCGGCAACGGTAACCAAGAGTTTGATAGTATTCAAATTACCTTAGCCTCACCTGACGTGATCAAATCATGGTCACATGGTGAAGTTAAAAAACCAGAAACGATTAACTATCGTACGTTTAAGCCTGAGCGTGATGGTCTGTTCTGTGCCAAAATCTTTGGTCCAGTAAAAGACTTTGAGTGTTTATGTGGTAAGTACAAGCGCCGTAAGTTCCAAGGCGTTATTTGTGAGAAATGTGGCGTTGAAGTCACAACTGCTAAAGTACGTCGCGATCGCATGGGTCATATTGATCTTGCGAGCCCTGTTGCGCATATTTGGTTCTTAAAATCATTACCAAGCCGCATCGGTCTATTGCTAGACATGACGCTTCGTGATATCGAACGCGTCCTATATTTTGAAAGCTATATCGTCACAGAACCTGGTCTGACTTCTTTAGAGAAGTATCAGCTGCTTGATGATGAAGATTATTATAAAGCGCTTGAAGAGTTTGGCGATGAGTTCACTGCCAAAATGGGTGCTGAAGCGGTTCAAGACCTATTAAAAGACATCGATTTAGATATCGAGATTGATGAGCTGCGTGAAGCAATTCCGCAAACCGGTTCTGAAACCAAGCTTAAAAAGATGTCTAAGCGTCTTAAGTTATTAGAAGCCTTCCGTGATTCTCATAACAAGCCTGAGTGGATGGTAATGAATATCTTACCAGTACTACCACCAGATTTGCGTCCGCTAGTACCACTAGAAGGCGGCCGTTTTGCGACCTCAGATCTAAACGATTTATATCGCCGCGTGATTAACCGTAACAACCGTCTAAAGCGTCTATTAGAGCTAAGCGCCCCTGATATCATCGTACGTAACGAAAAACGTATGTTGCAAGAATCAGTCGATGCCTTACTTGATAACGGTCGTCGCGGTCGTGCTATCACTGGTAGTAACAAGCGTCCATTGAAATCTTTGGCAGATATGATCAAAGGTAAGCAAGGTCGTTTCCGTCAAAACTTACTTGGTAAGCGTGTTGACTACTCTGGTCGTTCGGTGATTGTTGTTGGTCCTACGCTACGTCTACATCAGTGTGGTCTACCGAAGAAAATGGCACTTGAATTGTTCAAGCCATTTACTTATAACAAATTATTGTCTCATGGTTTAGCAACGACGATTAAAGCGGCCAAAAAGATGGTAGAGCGTGAAGAGCCACAAGTGTGGGATATGCTGGCCATGGTTATCCGTGAGCATCCAGTACTCTTGAACCGTGCGCCAACGCTTCACCGTTTGGGTCTACAAGCATTTGAGCCAGTATTGATTGAAGGTAAAGCTATCCAGCTGCATCCTCTAGTCTGTACCGCGTTCAACGCCGACTTTGATGGTGACCAAATGGCCGTTCACGTGCCATTGACCCTAGAAGCGCAGCTTGAATCACGTGCATTGATGATGTCGACCAACAATATCTTGTCGCCTGCTAACGGTGATCCAATCATCGTACCATCACAAGACGTTGTATTGGGTCTGTACTACATCAGCCGTTCGTCAATCAATTCTAAAGGCGAGGGCATGATTTTTGCCACCGTTAATGAAGCATTGCGTGCGATTGGTTCAAACGATTTGCATGTAAACGCCAAAATTAAAGTACGTGTGACTGAAACTCATGTCGACGAAGAAGGTAATGAGACTAAAGAAGTCAAGTTACAAGATACCGTCGCTGGTCGTCTACTTATCTGGAACATCATGCCTAAAGGTATGTCGTTCGATGAGTGTAATGAAGAGATGACGAAGAAAAATATCTCTAAATTGATCAACTCTTGCTACCGTAAAGTTGGCGTGAAAGAAAGTGTTATGTTTGCTGACCAATTGATGTACCTTGGTTTTGCTCAAGCAACACTGTCTGGCGTGTCTATCGGTATCGATGATATGGTCATTCCGCCAAGCAAAGTACAAATCATTGAAACCGCAGAAGCGGAAGTTCGCGAGATTGAAGACCAATTCGAGCAAGGTTTCGTGACTGCGGGTGAGCGTTATAACAAAGTTGTCGATATCTGGTCACGTACCAATGATAAAGTCGCCAAAGCGATGATGGACAACTTAGCGACTGATAAAATCATGAATGCTAAAGGTGAAGAAGAAGAGCAGAAATCCTTTAACTCTATCTTTATCATGTCAGATTCTGGTGCTCGTGGTAGTGCGGCACAGATTCGTCAGTTGGCAGGTATGCGTGGTTTGATGGCAAAACCGGATGGCTCAATCATTGAGACGCCGATTAAAGCCAACTTCCGTGAAGGTTTGACCGTACTTCAGTACTTTATCTCAACGCATGGTGCCCGTAAAGGTCTTGCGGATACCGCACTGAAAACCGCTAACTCGGGTTACTTAACGCGTCGTTTGGTTGACGTGGCACAAGATTTGGTTATTACCAGTGAAGATTGTGGTACTGAGCAAGGCTTGCTCATGAAGCCGCATATTCAAGGTGGTGAGATCATTGAGAAGCTCGGTGAGCTAGTACTTGGTCGTGTGACCGCTCGTGATGTAACGTATAACGATGATGCTGATAAAGTATTGATTCCAGCGGGTACCTTGATCGATGAGCATTGGGTAAATGTGCTTGATAATAACGCGATTGATGATATCTGGGTACGTTCGGTTATTACTTGTGATATCGAACATGGCGTTTGTTCACAGTGTTATGGTCGTGACCTTGCCCGTGGTCATAAAGTCAATATCGGCGAGTCAGTCGGTGTTATGGCAGCGCAGTCTATCGGTGAACCTGGTACTCAGTTAACGATGCGTACTTTCCACGTTGGTGGGGCAGCAAGTTCTGCTTCTGTGGACAACAGCATCTCAGCACGTAATGCTGGTCAAGTGCACTTTGAGAACATGAAAACAGTGCAACATACCGATGGTCATTTGGTTATCGTGTCGCGTTCAGCTGAACTGGCATTGACTGATGAGCTTGGCCGTGAGCGTGAGCGCTATAAAGTTCCTTATGGTTCAAGCGTGCTTGTGAAAAACGAAGAGCAGGTCGAAGGCGGTCAGACTATCGCTAAATGGGATCCGCACACGCACCCAATTATCACAGAATTTGCTGGTACTGCACGCTTCAGTGACATCACTGATGGTATGACAGCGACGGTAAAAGTTGATGATGCGACTGGTATGAGCTCGTTTGAGATTCTAGCGACTCGTGACCGTTCAAGCTCAGCCAAAGACTTACGTCCGGCGATTATCTTGAACACTGACGAAGGTAAAGAAGTGGTTTACTTCTTACCAGCTGAAACCATCATTCGCGTTAGCGACGGTGAAAAAGTAGCAGCCGGTTCGATCCTAGGTCGTGTACCACAAGCATCATCAGGTACTAAAGATATTACCGGTGGTCTACCACGTGTTGCTGATTTATTTGAAGCACGTCGTCCGAAAGATCATGCCATCATGGCAGAGATGTCGGGTGTGGTCAGCTTCGGTAAAGAAACCAAAGGTAAAAACCGCTTCATTATCACCAATGAAGATGGTGAGATTCATGAAGAGCTGATCCCGAAATGGCGTCAAATCAACGTCTTCGAAAACGAGACGGTTGCTCGTGGTGAGGTTATCGCTGATGGTCCACAAAACCCGCACGATATCCTACGTCTGAAAGGACAAACCGCGCTTGCTGACTATATCGTTAACGAAGTACAGGACGTATACCGCTTGCAGGGTGTAAAAATCAACGATAAGCACATCGAAGTTATCATTCGTCAGATGCTGCGTAAAGTTGAAGTAACGGATGGCGGCGATTCAAGCCACTTTAAAGGCGATCAGGTCGAATACGCTGATATCAAAGCCTTGAATGCTAAACTCGAAGCGGAAGATAAATTCCCAGTACAGTATGAGCGTCAATTACTTGGTATTACCAAAGCAAGTCTGGCAACAGAAAGCTTTATCTCAGCGGCGTCGTTCCAGGAAACCACTCGTGTTCTAACTGCGGCTGCCGTAACTGGTAAAGTGGATGAGCTACGTGGTCTGAAAGAAAACGTCGTTGTTGGTCGCTTGATTCCTGCCGGTACTGGTCTTGCTTATCATAAAGCCCGTAAAGAAAAAGCGGAGCAAAAACTGCAAGATAAAGACTTGAATGCAGCGTTTGATATGACAGCCAGCACTGATAGCAAAGACTTTGCAAGCTTTGATGAAGCGTTTGCCCAAGAGCTTAACCAAGGCAATCACTAATCTAAATAACGCTTAGTTATTTTCTCAATAAAAAAGCCAGCCTAAGTTGCTGGCTTTTTTGTGGCTTAAAGAAAATAAATCAGGTAAATTATTTGTTTAGAATGTGACTTCAGAAAATAGTACACTGCTATATAGATGGTTTTTTAAATATTTCTAAATAAATATTTAAAAATATATGTTTCTAAATATATGTCTTAATCACAAAACAAAGCTTATTAAGTAATTTTACTTATTCACGTAAAAGCTGTTTAAAAGACCTATTATTATAATCGTAATACCTATTAAACAAATCATTCACTAAATAACAAGGATAGGCGCATGGCAGGTAAGACTCGCGTTGCCAAATACCAAGCTGACCGTACCAATCAAAAGCTGTATTTTTGTCGTTTGGCTTGTCAGGCGGCAGCTACTACTAACGATAAACAGCTCTATCAAGCCCATTGTGAAACGGCCATTTTTCACCTATATGGGACATATCTTGCTTTTGTACAAGAACTTGGGCATTTTTATGGTTTAAGTATGACAGCGCCAACCTTGGCAGATATTGAAGAAGCACTAAGCGCCCGTACCCAAGTTTCGCCTGAAGTGCAGCGCTTACAACAATTACAGCAACAAGGTTTTTTAGCCAATATAGAGCATGCTTATCAGCGCTGTTTATATGCGGTATTGCCTGATAATGTTATCGATGAGAAGACGGGTAGTGAGATAAAAGAAGCACCTGATTTGATTGTAAATGTCGTGACGTTATCGAATCAGTGGTTGCCAGACGAAGCAACCATACGTGAATGGCGTCAGCAGTTTGCGGAGCTGATTGAGCAGCTACGCGCTGGTATGGTAGAGTTTTAATATCATCAGCCGCTTTTCAAATCAATTCCCTTTAAGCTTATAAATTCGCCTTAACTTCAAATACAGGCTCTAAAAGCGCAAAAAAAAGGTCTTGCGCAGGAGACTGAGCAAGACCTTTTTTATGAAACTATTAACCAGAATAGTGGTTTATTTATTCTGGCATCGGCGGCATACGCGCAACAGGCGTTGCTGATAAAGGTTTGTTTTGAGGATTGCTGTCATCAGTACGACTTGGCTTCGGTTTCTCAGGAGCTGGTCGATTTTGAATTTGCTCTTCAATTGGTTCAGGAGCAGGGGGCTTACGTTGCTGGGTGGTGGTCTTAACGGGTTTTGCTGATTTACCCTCATCGGCTGTATCGTCTTCAAGCTCGGCAGCACCTTCATCCATCATTTCTATAATGCTCTGCTTTTGCTTTTTTGATTTGGCACGGTTATTAATAGAAACCCATTGATGAGGGGTGTCTTTTAGTTGGGCTTTCATAAAGTCCATCCAAACCGGCAGCGCTGCTACGCCGCCATACTCGCGGCGACCTAGCGTTGATGGCTGATCAAAGCCCATCCATACAACCGTGGCATTGGTAGGATGAAACCCTGCAAACCAGGCATCTTTCGCTTCATTCGTCGTTCCGGTCTTACCGCCAATATCATCACGTCCTAACGCTCTTGCTTTCACAGCCGTACCGCGCTGGACAACATCGCGTAAGATATCGGCCATCTCAAAAGCAACTCTAGGTTTTAAAATACGCGGTGCTTGTTCAGCACGTACATACTGTACTACTGGTGCTTTTAGGCGATCTGAATATGGGCTTGCATCATAAATATCTAAATCAAGCACTTTATCATCTTTTGCTATCTTGTCGTTATTTTCTGCTTTTAGCTCAGCGTCTTTTTTATCTGTCGCATTGTCTTTAGCGCTAACGTTTTCATCTTTAGCAGCAGCTGCTTTATTCTCTGCTTCTATTTTTGCTTCATAATCTTTGATAAGCTTTTTATTGACAGCGTCAAGCTGCTCATTAAAGCATAAGGCGCAAGCTTGCTGCGGGTTGGCTTGAAACAGCAGCTTATTATCATAGTTATAAATTTGTTCGATAAAATAAGGCTGGATACGATGTCCGCCATTAGCAAAGGTGGCATAAGCCGTCGCCATTTGTAATGGCGTGGCCTGACCAGCGCCCAAAGCTAATGACAAAGTTGTAGGCAGCTTTTCTTTATCAAGGCCAAATTCGTCTAACAAATTGCGCGCATCAGAGATACCAATTGCTTGCAGCAAACGGATAGAGACTAAGTTACGAGATAGATAAAGCCCACGGCGTAAGGTGATATCGCCTAAAAAACGTTGGTCGGAATTCTTAGGTTTCCAGTCACCTACTTGAATAGGACGGTCCGAGACAATACTGTCTGGACGATAGCCTTTTTCTAAAGCAGTGGTATAAACCAGTGGCTTAATCGTCGAACCTGGTTGACGCCAGCCTTGTAGCGCGCGGTTGAATTTACTATGGTTAAAGTCAAATCCACCTACCAAGGCTCGAACGGCACCCGTTTCAGGATTTAGAGAAACCAAGCTGCCCTGTACTTCAGGTATTTGTCCCAATTGCCAATTGCCATTGGTCGTCGGTATCAGGCGCACGATATCATTTTTGCTGACAATCTGACTGGCATTACTCGGAAAGTAGCCGATGCGATCGGCAGAGATATATTTGCGCGCCCAGCTCATACCAGACCAGTTAACTGTTACATTCTCACCAGAGGGCATCGTTGCTTCAAAACTGCGAGAATTGACCTTGGTCACTTTGGCCGGAGACATATTGCTATAACGACGGAATTTTTCCAGCGGTTCGCCATTTGCTTCAGCGCCGCGCCAGCCATGACGGTGCTCATAAGCCACCAAACCTGTTAGTATCGCTGATTCTGCTGCTTTTTGTGCTTCGCTATCAACAGTCAAACGCACGCGCCAGCCACCATGCATCACTTGCTCACCATAGCGGTTGACCAAGGCAGAACGCGTCATCTCTGCCAAATACGGCATATTGACGTCAAGTTTTTCTTGATAAAGATTGATACCAATTGGGGCGTTAATGGCTTCGTCGTGCTGAGCCTTATTAATATAGCCAAGCTCATGCATGCGTCCAATAATCCAGTTGCGGCGGGTGAGGGCGCGACTTGGATTGGCAACTGGGTTATATTTAGAAGGAGCTTTTGGCAGGCCTGCCAACATGGCCATTTCGGCAACGGTGAGGTTTTCTAGAGATTTACTATAATATTTTTTGGCAGCGGCGCGAATACCATAAGCGCCTTCGCCTAAATAAATTTTATTGACATATAAGGTAAGAATGTCATTTTTGCTCAGCTCGTCTTCGATTTTACGGGCTAAAAACAGCTCTGTCAGCTTGCGATTTAGAGTGCGCTCTGAGCTTAAGAAATAGTTTTTGGCAACCTGCATCGTAATAGTAGAGCCACCCGTTTGACTCTCATCATCGGTGACCACTTCGGTCACAGCGCGACCAAGACCTTTAATACTAATCCCGCTATGCTGAAAAAATGACGCATCTTCCGCCGCTAAAAAAGCCTGCGTTAAGCCTTTAGGAATCTCTTCAAACGTAACCGGTAGCGATAAACGATTGCCATACTGACCAATCAGTTTGTCGTCACTACTATATATCTGTAACGGCATCTCTAGGTTGGCCGTTTTAATCTCTTGAATGCTTGGCAAGGTTGGCGATAAATACATTGCCATACCGTAAAAGCCAATAGGTACGGCAAGCGCTAAGATTAGCGCTAACGCTAAACAGGCAATGAAAAGCCCCACCAAAAAGTGAATGAGACGAGCGGTAGCATTTTTTTTGGTCATAAGAAGACTTATCAATTAAAGTTTCAATAGATAGGGCATTATACCTTGAACAAAATAGGCAAGTAATAATAAATGTGTAAGTGTTGCTTAATAAGTAATTTAAATGCTTGAATCTATCTGTTAAGTAAAGTATTGTACTAAATTATTACAAATAACTATCAGATTGTACACTTAACATAAGGTATAGAGTTTGTGAGGCTATTTACTTCTAAGAGTCGACATTTGATTGGCGTGGATATTTGCACCACCTCAGTGAAGTTGGTTGACATACAGCGTCAACAGGGCATATTTCACCTAAAATCTTACGGCATAGAAAGGTTGCCGGAAGGCGTAGTCGTCGACAAACTCATTGTAGACACTGAAGCGGTGGGTAACACAATAGCAAGCTTGGCGCGACGTTGCCAAGCTGCCGGTAGCAACGCCGCTACTTCAGTTTCAGGCTCAGCCGTGATTACCAAAATCATCGATATGGATATGGTGCTTAACGACGTTGAGCGTGAAGCGCAAATCCGCTTGGATGCTGATCAATACGTACCTTATCCATTA
Source organism: Psychrobacter sp. UBA2769 (assembly GCF_002352555.1). Classification (NCBI taxonomy): domain Bacteria; kingdom Pseudomonadati; phylum Pseudomonadota; class Gammaproteobacteria; order Moraxellales; family Moraxellaceae; genus Psychrobacter; species Psychrobacter sp. UBA2769. The sequence continues at coordinate 17,895 of NZ_DEIR01000010.1, forward strand.
GAAGATGTTAATTTGGATTTTGAGGTATTGGGTCCCTCTTTGGTTAATGACAATATGGTGCAGGTACTATTGGCAGCCTCACGGTCGGAAAATGTCGACCAAAGAGTGGATGCGCTGACCTTTGGTGGCTTGCAAACCAAAGTGATGGATATCGAATCGCATGCGATTGAGCGTGCCTTTGGTTTGATGGCAGATAGCCTGCCAAACGTACCAGATTTGGTGGCTGTCGTCGATATTGGTCATAATCAAACCACATTATATATTGCTAAAAATGGCGAGTTTATATATAGTCGTGAACAATTATTTGGTGGTGTGCAGCTTACTGAAGCGATACAAAATCGATACGGATTGTCCGCTGAAGAAGCGACGATTAGTAAACGCGAACGTACTTTGCCGGACGATTACTATCCTGATGTGTTGACCCCATTTATAGAAAATACCATTCAACAGATTACTCGATCATTGCAATTCTATTTCTCATCCAGTCAATATACCAGTATTGATCATGTGGTGCTTGCAGGCGGCAGTAGTTCTATTGCAGGACTCGCCGGTATGGCACAGCAAAGATTGGGCGTACCTGTGAGTATGGCAAATCCGTTCATTAATATGACCATTGCTCCACATATCGATAATGAGCAATTGGCGCTTGATGCACCCAGCTTAATGGCCGCTTGCGGTCTTGCGTTAAGGAGCTTCGACTAATGGCTCGTATTAACTTATTGCCCTGGCGGCAAGAAGAGCGCGAACGCCGCAATAAAGAATTTATCACTTTGGTGGTGGCCGTTACTTTGCTAGCTCTATTGGCGGCATTCGCTTCATGGAGTTATTTTAACAATGAACTCGATGAGCAGTTAGATGCCAATGCACTGATTGAACAAGAAAATGCGCGCCTAGATAAAGCCTTGGTAGAGATTGATAGCTTAGAGCAGCGCCGTGATGACATCGTCTCACGCATGCAGGTTATCCAAGATTTGCAAGGTCGACGTCCGGTTCCTGTACGGTTATGGGATGATCTTGCCAAGGCGATGCCGCCAGCGCTTTATTTAAATAACTTAAAACGCGAAGGTGATGTGCTTACTTTAACCGGTCTTGCTGACAATCCAAATATCGTCTCTAGCTTGATTCGTAACCTTGATAATAGCAAATGGATGGGTAATTCAGCAGTGAGTAATATTCAGCAAAATATCACTGCTTATGAATCTGCTCCAGCGCTTAATAATACGGTCACTGCTGGTGAACAGCCGCGTCCTATTTATCCTGAAGACAGTTATGTTCAGTTTGTCGTAACGACCAAAGTACAGTCAGAAACGATTGAAGCTACTGATGCGGATGGTAATGCTGTGCTTGGAGGTGAGTTATGAAACTGAGCCGTAAAAAAAGCCTCATTAAAACCAAAAAGACGGCGGTTAGTACTAAAAAGCCGTTCGATTTGAATGAATTCCGCCGCAGCTTTGAGTCGTTGGATGCTGAGAACTATGGCAGTTGGCCGCTCCCTGTCAAAGTCACCGTGATTGGATTTATTATTGCTTTAATCGCTGCGCTGTCATGGGCATTGCCGATTAGCAGTAAAATTGATGAGATCACTGCTGCGGAAAGTCAACAGCAAACCTTACTGGATAGCTACCGTGAAAAAGAATCGCGGGCGCGCCATCTAAAGGCCTATCAAGCGCAAGTGATTCAAATGGAAGCGGAGTTCAATACCTTACTTGATCAGCTACCAAAAGATACCCGTGTATCAGAATTGGTCGAAGGTATCAATATGACGGGCGTTGGCAGTAATATCCGTTTCCAAGATATTTCAGTAGAGCCTGAGATTGAAAATGAGTTCTTTATTGAGCAGCCTATTCGTATTGCCGCTTTAGGTGAATACCATCAGTTTGGTAGCTTTATCAGCGGGCTTGCTGCTTTGCCGCGTATTATTACGATGCATGATTTTGAAGTCAGTAATCCGCAGCCAACTTTGGATGTTTTGCCTGAGCTCAATCTGGTGCTACAAACCAAAACGTATCGCTCAAAAGAAGCGGCTCCTGAAGGTGATGAAGCTGTCGCGCCTGATGCTGCTACCACTGATGCTGCAGGAGGCAACTAATGAATATCCAAAAACTGCCCATGCTGCTTATTTTAAGCGCCACTGTTTTGTCGATAACGGGTTGTACTGACCGTATCGGCATGGCAGAGCAGGCGATGGCTGATATTCGTAACCAGCCAGCGCAGCCGATTGAACCGCCGCCCAAGGCTGAGCTGGTAGAAGATTTTGTCTATAGTGCCAGTGCGCAGCGTAGTCCATTTTTGCCACCAAGCTTAGTGAACGTTCAAGGCCCTGCTACCTCTATCGATGGCGTGCGCCCTGATATCACCCGAGTAAAAGAACCGCTTGAGCAATATGAGCTATCGCAACTCGTCTTTCGCGGTGTCGTTATTTCCCCTGAAGGTCAGCAATATGCCTTAGTACAGCGCCCCGATGGTTCAGTTGCGAGCGTTAGAGTCGGTAATTATCTTGGATTAAATGACGGCCGTATTGTTGAAATCACGCCGACCCAGATTAACTTGATTGAAATTGTGCCAGACAGCCGCGCTGGGTTTGTAGAAAAACCCCAGTCGCTGGTCTCCCCTATAAGCTAAGTCGGCAGATTTTTTGAGGAATACATAATGACAGTACGCAATAACAAGGTAATGACGATGAACAACCGCGTATCTTCTACGTTTGCCATCTCTGCATTGGCAATGAGTATGGTAGCAGTTAGTAGCAGTGCTCATGCTGAGCAGCGCATCAATAACGTCTCTGTGGTACAGACCGCACCGGCCGTTACCCAAATGCGTTTGGGCTTTGCCGGCAAACCAGTATTACCTGCAGCCTACCAGCTTGATAATCCGAGCCGTTTGGTATTGGATTTTGAAAAGGTACAAAACGGACTTGCCAGTCGTTTTAATGAATATAACGTCGGTATGATCAATGATGTCACTACCCTAAATAGCGACAATACCACCCGTCTGATTGTTGGGCTCAAACAAGCGGGCAATTATACCACCGCTATTGAGGGCAATGATTTGTTGTTAACGATTAGCGACCCTAGTCGTCCAGTGGTTAATCAAGTAGTTACCAATGACCCTGTGCAAGACGTGCTTAATGGCAATGCGGGTATCACTACCACTGCTGTTGTTACACCGATAGTTGAGACCAGTAGCGTAGCAGCGGCGCCTATTCGTACCACAGCTACTAGCTCTACAGTAAACAAAACCCAAGTACCTGCTGATACCATGGTGGTGCGCGTCAATCCGTTGCTAAGCCCACAGCTTGCGGCCTCACAAGTGAGTAAGCAGTATAGTTATGACGGTTTAACGGCGGTTAATTTTACCGCAGGCAATGATGGTGGCGGTAACGTCAGTATTGCGCTTGCCAACGAAGCCATTCCAGTTGACGTCCAGCGTCAAGGTAATAAGTTGGTTGTACGTTTAACCGGCAGTACCGTGCCGAGAAATTTATTACGTCGCTTGAACGTGAATAGTGGTCTGGTTGATAGTATTGATACTAAAAACCAAGGTCAAAATGGTGTGATTACCATCAATGTTAAAGAAGATTATGAGTATCAAGCTTATCAATCGGGTAACCAGTTAAATATCAATATCCGCAAGCCTGAGCTACTTCGTGAGCCAACGCTTGAAGAGAAAGTATATAGCGGTGAAGCGCTATCTATGGAATTCCAAGACGTCGAAATCCGTAGTGTGTTAGATATCTTGGCACAGTTTACTGATATGAATATCGTGGCTAGTGATTCGGTCGCGGGTAATATTACCTTGCGCCTGATTAATGTACCTTGGGATCAAGCGCTAGATATTATTCTAAAGAGTAAAAATCTTGGTAAGCGTGAAAATGGCAACGTGATTTTGGTTGCGCCCTCGACTGAGCTTGCTGAACAAGAAGCTCGTGAGCTTGAAGCGCAGCAAGCGGTTGAGTCGTATGCGCCGCTACGCACGGAATACATTCGCTTAAGCTATGCTAAAGCGGCTGATGTCTTGACCCTTATCTCTCAGGGTAGTGGCTCATCAGGTGGCAGCGGTACTGGCAACACAAATTCTACTGATAACAATACCTTGTTGTCTAACCGTGGTACGGTAACGGTTGATGAGCGTACCAATACCTTGATTATCAAAGATGTCGCTGAAAGCATTGAAAATATTCATAAGCTGATTGGTAAAATTGATATTCCAGTCCGTCAAGTAATGATTGAAGCACGTATTGTTAGCGCTACTGATAGCTTTAGTAAAGAGATCGGCGTGCGTTGGGGTATCTTGTCAAACGGCGCTGCCAATAACCGTAACTTGTTGGTCGGTGGTAGTAATCAGACGCTATGGGATTTAAAAGATTTTGACGTAGAAACAACGACAGTGAATGGTCAAACGGTTTCTTATCCTAAATATGACATCAGCCGTCCTGATAACTTAAACGTTGACTTAGGTGTTGCTAATCCAGCGGGTAGTATCGCTTTTGGGCTACTTAGCATGTCAGATGTGATGCTTGATCTTGAGCTATCAGCCCTACAAGCCGATAACCGCGGTGAAGTGATTTCGACACCAAAGATTTTGACGGCTGATAAACAAACGGCAAAAGTATCTTCTGGTACACAAATTCCTTATCAAGAAGCCTCGGCCAGTGGCGCGACCACCACCAGCTTTAAAGAAGCGGCATTGAGTCTAGAAGCGACGCCAAACATTACGCCTGATGGTAAAATTGGTTTGCAACTTGTTATTACCAATGGCACGCCAACGATTATTAATAATCAGGTAGCGATTGCTGAAGATTCAATCTCGACCAACGTCATTGTTGAAGACGGTCAAACCATTGTTCTAGGCGGCGTCTTTAAAAATCGTAGCAGTAATGGTGTCGATAAAGTACCTTTCTTAGGTGACTTGCCTTATATCGGTCGTGCCTTCCGCCGTGATGTCCGTAATAACTCTAAAGAAGAGTTATTGATATTTGTCACGCCAAAATTGATTAATGATGGCATCAGCCGTTTAAATTAATCAGCGTTTAATGTCTTTATAACTAAAAAAAGCAAGCATCAGCGCTTGCTTTTTTTATGGCCAATTTTTGCGTGTGCTTGGATTTTACTCACAATAATCAACGCGCATTACTAGCCAGAATATCAATGACGTTGTATCATACCTAATTTAGCTGAGTGCGTATTATGGTTGAGGAATTACCGTCGGTATTTCTAGTGGGGCCGATGGGAGCGGGCAAGACCACCATTGGCAGGTTACTGGCTAAGCAGTTAGGGCGCTCGTTTGTAGACAGTGATTGGTATATTGAGTCACAAACCGGCGCAGATATTGCTTGGATATTCGCTAAAGAAGGCGAAGCGGGCTTTCGCGAACGGGAGACGCGTGCCATCGATGAGCTGACGCAGCAATCACAAATCGTCTTAGCGACCGGCGGCGGCGCAGTAATGGCGGCCGAAAACCGTGCCTTTCTTAAAGAGCGCGGCATCGTCGTCTATCTCAATGCTCCGGTAGACGTGCAAATGGCGCGTACTGCCAAAGATAAGTCGCGACCATTATTACAACAACCGAATCCTAGAAAAATATTGCAAGATTTATACAGCGCCCGCGACCCCTTATATCGGCAAGTGGCGCATATTATCATGCCGACCGGTCATACCTATCCTCGCCATATGGTCAATCAGTTATTGCAGCAACTAGACGCATTTTGTGCCTCAACTTCTATCAGCTCAGCACATCAAGAAGATGAATAAGAAAAAGTTTAATAAACAACGCCGCTCAATTTAATTCAATCCTCATATTTAAGGAGATTTTCATGGCAACGCCACTGTTTCATGCCACCCTAACAGTACAGACGCAAAGTCATGATTATCCTATCGTCATTACTGAAAACAGTAATGCAAGCAACCCTAAAAACATTGTTAGTAATACTGCTGAAAACACTACTAATAATAGCGCTGAAAATGGCGCTAAAAAAAGTAGCATGGCAAGCCAAATTGCTCCTTATATTACAGGTCGTCAAGTCCTTATTGTCACCAATGAGACGGTTGCGCCTTTATATTTAAAGGCTTTACAAGAGGAGCTTGAAGCGCAGTTTACCGTCAAGGTTTGTGTGCTCCCAGATGGTGAACAATATAAAAACCAGACCAGTATCAATCAGATTTATGATGCGCTGATGGCCGAGCACTTTAACCGTGATGTGACCCTAATCGCACTTGGTGGCGGTGTGGTCGGTGATATGACAGGCTTTGCCGCCGCAAGTTTTATGCGCGGGGTCAATTTTATTCAAATCCCAACGACTTTGCTATCACAAGTGGATTCAAGCGTTGGCGGCAAGACCGGCATCAACCACCCCCAAGGTAAAAACATGATTGGCGCATTTTGGCAGCCGCAAATGGTGCTTGCTGATATGAGCACGCTTAAAACCTTGCCTGCACGTGAGCTATCAGCAGGATTGGCAGAGGTCATTAAGTACGCGCTGATTATGGATGCAGAGTTTTTGACTTGGCTTGAGCACAATCTACCAGCGATGATGGCGTTGGATTTAGCCGTACTTGGCGAAGCGGTGAAGCGCTGCTGCCAGTACAAAGCTGATATCGTCGCACAAGACGAAAGAGAGTCCGGTGTGCGCGCCTTATTAAACTTTGGTCATACCTTTGGTCATGTGATTGAAACCCATGAAGGCTATGGTAATTGGCTACATGGTGAGGCGGTCGCGGCTGGTATGGTGCAAGCAGCTGAGCTGTCGCAAAAGCTTGGTTGGTTAACGAGTGCTGACGTTGCCCGTATTAAGCGCATATTGCTATTGGCAAATTTACCTATCACGCCACCCGCTATTGACGTACAAACAGCGTTAGGTTTGATGGGTCATGATAAAAAAGTCAAACACGGACAAATCCGCCTTATTTTGTTAAAATCATTAGGTGAGGCAGTATTGACCAATGAATTTGATGCTGGGCTGTTAACAGAAGTATTGTCACAACATCACTCATAAAGGTGGCTAAAGGTTAGTAAAAGCGTCAATACTGTTAATAAAGGCGTCAATACTGTTAATAATAGAGTCAATACTATTCATCATAGCGTTAAGATTTTAATTTATGGCCTTATCATTAAGTGACAATTTTTTAACTGCATCTTTATAAGTATTGCGTTATAAATGGCTTTTTATCAGACTATCTTTATAAGTACTTTTCCCCAAGGACATCTCCATGGCAGCATCACGCTCGACGACTCGCACAGCTGGGCAGAAATATCGCCGTCAAGCATTGATTTGGCTGATAGCGACACTGCTATTGGGCGTGTTTACCGCCTTAGTTTGGATGTTTAGTCAAACGCCAGCGATGGGCGCAAAAATCGAGAATGAGCCAATATCAGCGCCACAAGCCTCAACTGATGAGCTTGAGCAGCCGTTAAAGATAGAATCCTTGCATGAGCTTGATACCGATGTGCAGCCGATTAGTTTTGATGCCACCGTCCGTGATTTGCGCAGCTACCCCGATGAGTTTAAAGATAAGCGTTATCTGCTGGCTAATAAAGGCAAGTGGACGGTGCAGGTGATGAATGTCGCTGAAAATGATGTCATTGTCAGCTATCTAGAAAGCCGTGAAGATCGCGAGAAGTTTGCTTATTTTCGCTACCTAGATGAAAACAATCAAGTACGTTATATGCTGACTTATGGGCTGATGAGTAGTCCACAAGAAACGGTCGGCGCGGCTAAGCTGATAGACTTTAAGCTGCCTGCTAATGTGCGTGTGTTGCCAGAAGAGATCAATCGCTACGTCAGTATTATTGATAATTATGAGCGTCCTGACCCCGTCAAGGACTTAAGCACCAAACGCACGCGCGCTGTCAATTTGCGCCCAACCAAACGCGAAGTGCCGGTGCGTCAGAAAGCACCAGCTAACGATAGTGCCAACGAGCAAGCAGCAAGTAATGCCAATCGCGGCGCGCAGGAAGGGACGAATAATAGCACTGCTGAAAGTATTCGTCAGTCAGTCGATACCTCTGAGACCTTATCTGTCAATGAAGAGCGTACGGTCGGTATCGAAGAGCAGACAACGACTGCACCAACACCAAAAAATACGGATAATAGCCGAAAATCTGAAGCAAATAACAATAATGAACCGAAAAAACCACCCGTGGTTGAAGCGCCTAAACCGCCGAGTGCTAATCCCAATGCGGCTAATAAGAACGCCAATTCCAATGCGGCTAATAAAAATGCCAACGCTAATGCTGGTGCTAATAACAATGCCTCAAAAAATAACGCCTCAAAGAACAACAATGACAGCATAAAAGAGCTTATTGAAGAAAAAAGCAATTAATTTCAATGAGCGTTTATTAAGAAAGCCTACCAGATATCCTGTTTGGTAGGCTTTTTTGCGGCTGTGATTTTGATAAGTAAGATTGCATTTGAATGTATGCAGTGGTTATTAGGTTTTAATATTAAGGTTCATAGGCATGGAAAACTATCTAAAAACGCATATATAAACGGCTTAAACTGGGTCTCAGTCGAGAAAGTTAGTAATGGCATCATCATTGATAATATAATTTTTTACAAAATCGAGAACATAAAGACATAGAAAAGACTAGATTTTTTGTCAATCATTAACTAAGATAACTATGGGCGACGTTCTGTATAGTTATCGTAAATCGTTATTTAACATCGCAGCATTTAGTAAGTAGGCTTGCTATAAATACAAGCGCTTACGCTCATGTTGTTGTCTCAAGCGCTGCTACTTGCCATCTCTATTAAGCTTATTGCAAGTGGCACAATCTCTCGTTATTACCCTAATTGGGGTCATTAAGGCGCTTGAGTACAGAGCGTCTGATATTCAAATTTGACGGTTTAGGCTAGTGATAGTAGCTACTTTACCCATCATTTTCTTATCATTTACTTGGCGCATTATCTATCGAAGTGGTTAACGCATATCAGCATTTACCAAGGTTTATGCGACTCACATTGGGCGCCTTAACCGCTGAAAGAAAAGCGCAAGCCTGTAAAGACCGATAGTGAATGATGTATAAGGGCTTTAAGGATAAAAGGATAGATAGGGTGATGATCATTTATCTCATCTCCTGAATGCAGTCCTTTTAGTAGCCAACCCTAAAGTAAAGGTTGCAATTACTGTATAGTAATTAGAAGAGTAAAGAGAATCGTGGTAAGTATTTTTATCACCTTTAGAATCTTTACTCTATTTGCACTGCCTGCGTTTTATTAATCCGCTTATGTGAATATATACCCGTTCTGCCTGCGGAGTTTGGTTTGTACATCATCTGAGATGTATATGCTGTCTGCTTACTTAAAAGGACAAGCTATGTCAATGATTTCCTCCTCTACGCATTTGGCGACGCCAGATGACTTCTCTGATAATTGTGGCTTTGGTTTGATTGCTCATATTGAGGGCCAAGCCAGCCATGATTTGGTAAAAACAGCCATTTACAGCTTAAGTTGTATGACCCATCGCGGCGGTGTCGCTGCGGATGGTAAGACAGGTGATGGTTGCGGTTTATTATTGGCGACGCCAAGCGTGTTTTTTAGCAATATTGCGGCTGAGCAAGGGTTTACGCTGACGGCCAATTTTGCAGTAGGTATGGTCTTTGTTAATTTGGACGAGACAAAAGCGCAGTATAGCCGACAGGTGCTCAATGAAGAGCTTAGCGCCCAAGGCTTAGAAGTAGCTGGTTGGCGTGATGTGCCGCTTGATTTGAGTATCGTTGGTGAGATTGGTCGTGAGACCTTACCCGGTTTTCAGCAAGTATTTGTCAATGCAGCAGATGAGCTAGCCGCCGATGATTTTAATCGCAAGTTATTTGTCGCGCGTAAAAAAGCGGAACAGCGTTTGGTTGATGACGAGCTATTTTATGTATGTTCATTAAACTGTCAGACGATTATTTATAAAGGTTTGGTCATGCCATCAGACCTGCCAGCTTTCTTTTTAGACCTGCAAGATACGCGTTTGGCCTCGCATATTGTGGTCTTCCATCAGCGTTTTTCGACCAATACGCTGCCACGTTGGCCACTGGCACAGCCGTTTCGCTATTTGGCGCATAACGGTGAGCTGAATACCATCACCGGCAACCGTAGCTGGTCTGAAGCCCGTACGCCAAAATTAAAATCTGATAAATTGCCCAATTTAAACGAATTGACGCCACTGGTTAATAGCACCGGCTCAGACTCATCAAGCTTAGATAATATGTTAGAAGTACTGATGTCTGGCGGTATGAGTTTATTCCATTCGATGTCGATTCTGGTGCCACCCGCTTGGCAAAATGTCGACAGCATGGATATGGACTTGCGGGCGTTTTATGAATTTTACTCGCAGCATATGGAGGCGTGGGATGGCCCAGCAGGACTAGTGATTCAAGACGGTCGCTATGCGGTATGTATGCTCGACCGTAATGGTCTGCGTCCGTCGCGTTGGGTCACCACCAAAAATGGCTATATCACGGTGGCCTCAGAAGTCGGCGTTTGGGATTATGCGCCAAAAGATGTGCTTGCTAAAGGGCGCGTTGGGCCCGGTCAGATGTTAGTTATCGATACCATGACCGGTCAAATCATGGATACTAAAGCGATTGCGACGTTACTCAAAAAAGCGCATCCATATCGTAAATGGCTGCGCGAAGAAGCAACCCGCATCCGCGATGATGAGCGCTTAGAAGAAGAGTTAGCCGCACAAGCCTGCCGCGGCGAGCCGCTAAAAGCATTGCAAAAAATGTATCACATCACCAATGAAGAGCGCACCGAAATCATCCGCCCTAATGCCGAAAATGGTCAAGAGCCAGTCGGTTCGATGGGCGATGATACGCCTATGGCAGTGCTGTCGCAGCAAATTCGCCATGTCGGCGACTTTTTCCGCCAGCAGTTCGCACAGGTGACCAATCCACCGATTGATCCATTGCGCGAGTCAATCGTGATGTCGCTACAGACTTGCTTAGGGGCTGAGACCAATGTGTTTGCGCCATCAGCACGCGACGCCCATCGTATTATCTTATCGTCGCCAGTTTTATCAGCCAGTAAAATGCAGCAGCTCGAAACTTTGGCTGATCCAGCGTTCCAAATGGCGCGTATCGATTTAAACTACGATGCTAATCTTGAGTTATCAGCCGCCATCAAAGCTATCTGTGAGCAAGTGGCAAACAGCATCCGTGCGGGTTTTACTTTGATTGTCTTGTCTGATAAAAACATTACTGCCGATAAAGTACCGGCCAATGCCATTATGGTCACCGGTGCGGTACATCATTATCTGATAGCACAAGATATTCGTACCGATGCCAATTTAATTATCGAGACAGGCTTGGCGCGCGATTCGCATCAAGTAGCGGTATTGATTGGCTTTGGCGCGACCTGTATTTATCCATATTTAGCTTATGATGTCATCGATGATTTGGTAGCGACTGGCGAACTGCTTGGCGATCCGATTCAAGCGCGGGTAAATTTCCGTAAAGGCTTGGATAAAGGGTTGCTAAAAATCTTATCAAAAATGGGTATCTCAACCATTGTCTCTTATCGCGGCGCGCAATTATTTGAAGCGGTTGGGCTCTCTGAAGAAGTGGTAAGCTTATGCTTTAAAGGTGTGCAAAGCCGTATTAAGGGCGCAACTTTTGCCGATTTAGCTGCCGATCAAGCACAATTGGCTGCTAATGCCTTTAAACGTCGTGCGCCCCTCGATCAAGGTGGCCTGCTGAAGTTTGTCTTTAATAAAGAATACCATGCCTTTAATCCTGACGTCATTAATAGCCTACATACCGCTGTACGGACAGGCAATTATGATAATTATCGTCATTATGCCGATTTGGTTAATAGCCGTCCCGTTGCAACCTTGCGAGATTTGCTGCAATTAAGAACCGATAACTCTATCGATGTTAATGAGGTCGAAGATATCTCGGCAATCTTGACGCGCTTTGATTCAGCAGGGATGTCGCTAGGGGCGCTATCACCCGAAGCCCATGAAGCGATTGCCATGGCGATGAATACCATTGGCGGGCGCTCAAACTCTGGTGAGGGCGGGGAAGATCCAGTACGTTATGGCACGTTGCGTAATTCAAAAATCAAGCAAATCGCCTCTGGTCGATTTGGGGTGACACCGGCCTATCTGCGTTCAGCAGAAGTGATGCAGATTAAGGTCGCTCAAGGCGCAAAACCCGGTGAAGGTGGTCAGCTGCCGGGTGGTAAGGTCAATGCGTTAATCGCCCGTCTGCGTTATTCTGTACCCGGGGTAACCCTCATATCACCGCCGCCGCATCATGATATTTATTCGATTGAAGATTTGGCGCAGCTGATTTTTGATTTAAAACAAGTCAATCCAGATGCTTTAGTTTCGGTAAAATTGGTCTCGCGTCCCGGTGTTGGTACGATTGCAACGGGCGTGGCAAAAGCCTACGCCGATTTGATTACCATCTCAGGCTATGATGGCGGCACAGCAGCGTCGCCACTATCCTCTATCCATCATGCAGGCTCGCCATGGGAGCTAGGGCTTGCTGAAACCCATCAATCGCTACGTGTTAATGGCTTGCGTGATAAAGTCCGTATCCAAACCGATGGTGGTCTAAAAACCGGTCTTGATGTGGTCAAAGCCGCTATTCTCGGTGCTGAAAGCTTTGGCTTTGGTACCACGCCGATGATTGCGGTTGGTTGTAAATATTTGCGCATTTGCCATCTTAATAACTGTCCGACCGGCGTTGCCACCCAAAAAGCCCAGCTCCGCGATGAGCACTTCATTGGCGAAGCAGAAATGCTCATTAACTTCTTTAAATTTGTCGCGACTGAAACGCGTGAATGGCTTGCGGCATTAGGCGTACGCAGTATGGAAGAGCTGGTCGGACGTACTGACTTGCTTGAAGTATTAGAAGGTAATACCGATAAGCAGCGTCATTTGGATTTAACGCCGTTATTATTTAGCCATCCAGCCAGTAGCGGCAAAGCGCAAACCTGTCAGGTTGCGCGTAATGAGCCATTTGATAAAGGTTTGCTTGCTGAGCAAATGATTAATGATATGCTGCTGAGTATCCGTCAGGGTAGCGGCGGCGATTATAGCTACGCCGTCGGCAACTGTGATCGCTCTATCGGTGCGCGTATTTCAGGTGAGATTGCACAGGTATGGGGCAATATTGGCATGAGTGATATGCCCATTAAGCTGCATTTAAACGGAACCGCAGGGCAAAGTCTCGGTGTTTGGAATGCGGGCGGCTTGCATATTGAGCTTGAAGGTGATGCCAATGACTATGTCGGTAAAGGCATGGCGGGCGGTGAGATTGTGATTTATCCACCGAAAGACTCAAGCTTTCATGCGCAAGAAACTGCTATCATCGGTAATACCTGTTTGTATGGTGCAACAGGCGGTAAGCTATATGCTGCTGGCACGGCGGGCGAGCGTTTTGGCGTACGTAACTCTGGCGCGCATGCGGTCATCGAAGGTACAGGCGATCATTGCTGCGAGTATATGACCGGCGGTATCATTACCATCCTTGGTCGTACGGGTCTGAATTTTGGCGCCGGTATGACGGGCGGATTTGCGTATGTGCTCGATATGGATGGTGACTTTTTTGACCGCTGTAATCATGAGCTGATTGATTTAAACCGTATCTCGAGTGAGCAAATGGAAGGTCATCGTATTTACTTGCAACACGTTATTGAAACCCATGTCGATAAAACCGGTAGTGCGTGGGGGCAGACCATCTTAGCGGACTTTGAGCATTATGCGCGTAAGTTCTATTTGGTGAAGCCCAAAGCGGCAAACGTTGCGACCTTGCTTAAGACCACGACGGCTGATCCACAATAAATGGAATGAGTTAGCAAGAGGTTTACGAGCAGTTTTAACTCATAGCTTTAATGCACATTTTAAGCAGGTAAATGACAGCCCGTATCCGTAAATTTGCCTTATTGAGGCTGCAGATATTGGCTGTCGTTAGCCACTATAAAATACCTCTATATAAAAGAGACAATACCATGGCAAAACGCTTAGAGAATAGTTTTCAGTTTTTAGATGTACCACGCCTTGAGCCCACCAAAAAAGACATCGCCACCCGTTCAACCGAGTTCGTCGAAATTTATCATCCATTTGAAAGTGAATCAGTAGCGCAGCAATCGCATCGCTGCCTTGAATGCGGTAACCCGTACTGTGAGTGGAAATGTCCGGTACATAACTACATTCCCAATTGGCTTAAATTGGCGAGTGAAGGTCAGATATTTCAAGCGGCAGAATTGTGCCACCGTACCAATACTTTGCCTGAGGTTTGTGGACGTGTCTGCCCGCAAGACCGCTTATGTGAAGGCGCTTGTACCTTAAACGACGGCTTTGGCGCGGTGACTATTGGCAATGTTGAGAAGTATATCAACGACACCGCTTTTGCCCTTGGCTGGCGTCCTGATATGTCCGATGTGATTTGGACGGACAAAAAAGTCGCTATTATTGGGGCTGGACCCGCAGGTTTAGGCTGTGCAGATATCTTAGTCAGAAATGGCGTGACGCCTGTTATTTTTGATAAACGCCCAGAAATTGGTGGCTTATTAACCTTTGGTATTCCAGAGTTTAAAATGGAAAAAGACGTCATGCGCAACCGCCGTGTCATCTTTGAAGGCATGGGCATGGAGTTTCGTTTAGAGACCGAAATCGGTACCGATGTCAGTATTGATGAGCTGTTAGGCGAGTATGATGCGGTATTTATGGGCATGGGTACTTACACCTATATGCGCGGCGGCTTTGCAGGTGAAGAGCTAGAGGGCGTCTATGATGCGCTAGATTACCTGATTGCAAACGTCAATCGCTGTAACGACTGGGAGAAAAATCCAGAAGAATATATCGATTTAAAAGGTAAAAAAGTGGTGGTGCTAGGCGGCGGTGATACGGCGATGGACTGTAACCGTACCAGTATCCGTCAAGGGGCGCAGCAAGTGGTTTGTGCTTATCGCCGCGATGAAGAAAATATGCCCGGCTCCCGCCGCGAAGTGGTCAATGCGCGCGAAGAGGGTGTTGAGTTTTTATTCAATCGTCAACCGACAGAAATTATTGGTTTAAATGGTAAAGTGAACGCGGTCAAAGTGATTACCACTCATCTAGGCGCACCTGACAACCGTGGTCGCCAGCGCCCCGAGCCCATTCCCAATTCAGAAGAAATTATCCCCTGCGATGCGGTTATTTTGGCCTTTGGTTTCCGTCCTAGCCCTGCTGATTGGTTTGCAGGGCAGCAAATCACGATGGACAGCTCGGGTCGGGTCGTAGCCGCCGAAAAACAAACCTTTAAATTTCAAACCAGTAACCCCAAAATCTTTGCTGGTGGTGATATGGTACGCGGCTCTGATTTGGTCGTGACAGCGATTTGGGAAGGTCGTGAAGCGGCAGAAGGTATTCTAGATTTCTTAGAGGTGTAGCATTTGGCTCTAGCAATAGATAGTGCTTAGCCAGATATTCTCAGCTAAGCACTATCTTGGCGTGCTTTTTTGTTGTTATGTGCTAGCATGTTTTGACCTTTAACGTCTTTTATCTTTTAATAGATGAAAGGCGTTATTTTTTGACCATTGCTTTATTATCGCTTTATCAATAGTTAAGCTAGCAGTTATTATTTAACTGCATTTTTATTCATTTATTATAAGAGATACCCTGCGTGAAACCGACTTTTTGGCAACGATTTACCGCCCCATTTGTAGAGCCTTATGCCCGTTATCAGCATGCAGATGTTTTGCATGCCATACGTTTGGGTCTGGCTGTACTTATTGCGCTCTTGTTAAATGAGTTTACGCACTTGCCGCATGGTGAGTGGACGACCATTACCGTGTTCGTGATTTTGGGTTTGTTGCAATATCAAGGGGCGATTTATACCAAGGCTAAAGAGCGGATATTGGGTACTTTGCTTGGGGTAGTGGTTGGGCTTAGCTTCTTATGGCTGATTAAAGATATCGGTGGCTGGCTGTGGTTGTATTATGGGCTGATTGGCATTATCAGTGGCATCATCGGTTATGTGGCAGTCAAGCAATTGGGCTATATCGGTCTGCTGACAGGTATTACCATGCTGATGATTGTGTCGAGTCCTGACCATAGCAATATTACTCAAGATGGCTTATATCGCGCGTTCAATATTTTGCTTGGTGCAGGAGTAGCAGTGGCCGCGACGTTAATTTTACCGTTGAAGTCAACGTTGATGTGGCGGTTTTTATTGGCAAGCAATCTTGAAACCTGCAGTAATTTGTACGCTGGGGTTGGCAATCATATTGATGCGGAAGTTTTGGTACCTAAGCCATTTAAATATAGTAAGGCGACCAGTTCAGCCAGTATTATTTATCCAAAGAGCAGCTCTGTACCAGATACACCCGTTAATAAATCTTTGGTCAAAGCCCTACAAAAAATCAATAAGCGCTTGCTTGCCGTGCGTCCGCATATCGCCGCGACAGCCAGTGAATCAGGCATTGAAAAAGAAACGCTAGAGACCATTCAGCGTACCCATCGTAATATTATTGGTACGATTGATTTATTATTAAGTGCCGCGCCGCGCTTGGCGAATATTGAGATTGACGATGAAAACCATATTTTGCTTATCCATTATCAGCATGAATTAACGCAAGCGATGCAGCATATGGCGGCGGTATTACGTAGCCCAAACGATGAGGTATTTCGTCCTATTACGCGCATTGCGGTATCAGAATATCCAAGTGTAGAAAACTTAGGCTTTGAGTGGCAAGGTTATTTTTGGTTAACTCAAACCTTACAACTACAACTGCAGCGGCTCAGTGATTTGCTACAAACCACCAAGCCGCAATGGTTTGCCGCCTCGGGTCTGCGTTATCAGCGCCGCGAGCAGCGCCGTATTGAGCATAAAGGCAGCGAAACTGATTTGCATTTATAAATAGAAAAATAAATAAAAGACAAATAAAAAACGCTGACTCTATAAGGTCAGCGTTTTTTTATAGCCATATTTATTAAAAACAGCTAATAATCACCCACCATTAAGAATCATATTTTAACAAACAATGATTAACGACCGGTTTTTAGCTTATCCCAATACTGCTGATAGACTTGCAAGGCTTCATCACCGACATCTTCTTGGAATTCAGCTTTTGCTAGGACATCTTTGCTTGGATAAATGGTTGGATTGTTTCTAACCTCTTCTGGCATCATCTCACGTGCAGCGATGTTAGGCGAGGCATAACCAATCTCTTCGCTGACGATTTTAGAGTTCTCAGGACGCAGTAAGTAGTCAATAAACTTGTGTGCTGCATCGACCTGTTTGGCGTTTTTTGGAATCACAAAGTTATCCATCCATAAGATAGCGCCCTCAGTTGGGTATTTATACACCAAGCTGGTCAAGCCTTCGTTATTGGCGATGATAGCTTCGCCATTCCAACTCATACCAACCGTGGTTTCGCCTTCCATATACGGCATGCGCGAGGCGTCCGAGTTGAAGGTTTTTACATTTGGCATCAAGGTCGTCAGCTTCTCATAAGCAGCTTTGATTTCGTCAGGGTTTTTACTATTACCTGAATAGCCAAGGGTCAATAGCGCCATACCAAATACTTCGCGCATATCATTCATCAGCATCACTTGACCTTTATACTCAGGACGCCATAAGTCATTCCAGCTATTTACGGTCGCAGGATCAACCGCTTCGCCATTGATGGCAAGACCGGTGCTGCCCCACATGTAAGGAATCGAATATTTGTTTTCTGGGTCAACTTTGGTATTGGTGAATGAGGTGTCAAGGTTCTTAAAGTTGCTTAATTTGGATTTATCCAGCTCTTGTAGCAGCCCTTCTTTGGCCATTTTTTCGACATAATACGTCGATGGAATCGCTAAATCATATTGGCTAGAATCATCAAGCAATTTAAGCTTGGCGTACATGGCTTCGTTAGAGTCAAAGGTGGTGTAATTGACCCGAATGCCCGTCTCTTCGGTAAAGCCATCGAGAATTTCCTGCGGCATATACTCAGACCAGTTATACAAATTAAGCGTTTCTGTACTGGCAGTTGTGCCGTCAGTTGCCGCATTGTCAGAGTTGCTACAGCTGGCAAGTGCAAGTCCGACTGTCACCGCTAAAAGCGCTTTTGGCAGTATACGAGCGGCAGGGTGGGATGATGATAAATGGGTCAAAATATCTCTCCTAAATAAGAATGATGCAAATGAGTAAAAGTTAGATGGTAGATAGTTAATGCTAAGTGCTAAGTGCTAAGTGTTGAATACTAAATATAAGCTATCGAGCCAAATGTAAAACTATTATGGCTATGATTGTGAATAATTTAAAGGGTAAGGATGCAACCGATATTCATACCACTATTAACGCTCATGCTGATAACTGGTTAAAAATTATTTACAAGTAATAGTATGAGGTTTTCCGCTAAACTTTTGTAAGATAGTAAGCGCAAATAATCATGTTATGATGGGCGCTGGTTTATTTTTCAGCCATCACTTAACAACATAGTTTATATAAAACAAATAGATTAACCATAACACAATAATAAAGGATGCAACATCATGACTCAGAGTAACCCACTGATTCCAGCGCTGCTCACGGATAAAGTCGCTATTGTCACTGGCGCTAGTCGCGGACTTGGCGCTCAGATTGCTGAGCAAATGGCAGCAGCAGGCGCACGCGTTTGCGTCAATTACCTTAGTAGTAAAGGCGCTGCCGACCAAGTGGTTGCCGATATCATTGCCGCAGGTGGTCAAGCATTTGCTTATCAAGCTGATGTTAGCGATTTAGCACAAATGCAAGCGCTAGCAGCTGAAGTGGTTGCGCGTTATGGTCGCATTGATATATTGGTCAATAACGCCTTGCCAAGTTATCAGTTTAATCCCAGTGCCGACTATACCAGTATCGAAACCGTCAAATGGGCGCATTTTTCGCAGCAGCTTGACGGTATTGTCAAAGGTGCGGTCAATAGCGTGCAAGCGGTACTACCACAAATGAAAACGCAAAAAATGGGCAAGATTATCAATATCTCAACCAATCTTGTTTATAATCCGGTGGTCACTTATTACGACTATACCACTGCCAAATCCGCATTGATTGGGCTGACGCGTAACTTGGCTGCGGAGCTTGGACAATACGGCATCCGCGTTAACTTGCTGGCAGGTGGATTGCTACAAACCACGGATGCGAGCCGTTTAACGACTGAAGAAGTCTTTGATTATATCGCCACCACCACGCCATTACGACAAGCAACCTCGGTGGCTGACTTTGCCAATTCGGTGCTATTAATGGCGTCTGATTTGAGCTTGGCCATCACCGGACAGTCTATCGCTGTCGATGGTGGTTTGACGATGCCTTAAGGCTTTGAGGTCATGATGCTTTGATATCTAAACGTTGATAAAAATAGCAAGATAAAATAAAAAACAAGCGCAGTTCTAACCACATTGATTAACTAAGAGATAGAGGAATAAGATGAATAACCGTAAACGAGCTGGAATCATCGCGGCAATAATTGGGATGGTCGCTTTTATGATGATGTTCCATGCTGGCTCACCGACGCCTATCTTAAACTGGCCGGGGGAGACTTATATGGGCTTGGCATTTACCATTGGTTGGCTGAGTAGTGTGCCCAATTGGCTGGCCTATGTACTGGCAGCGCTGGTGCTTATCCTGATGGTCGTCGGCTTTTATAAAATTGGTGGCTGGGTTTATAGTCTGATGACAAGGAAGCGTTAAGTTCTTTTTTACTCTATATTTAATTATTCAGATAGTTATATGCGGCATTATTCTTGCGACCAGCTGTGAGTTATCAACCAAAAATTAGCAATGACTAGAAAAACAAAAACCCTTGTCAGCGATTGGCAAGGGGTTTTTTTTGGTTATAAAGATAAACGCTATGACTACTTTATCTTAAGATTCTTATACTTATGATGCTATCTTAAATTGTTCAAGCACTGCTTGTATTCCGTACTCTTCAATCGTGCCAGTGACGAAGTCTGCGCGCTCAATCAACGCGGGCTGAGCATCGCCCATCGCTACTGCATAGCCGACCAAATCAAACATCTCTAAATCATTCATGCCATCGCCGAACGCCATACATTCACGTGCATCTACGCCATAATACTGACAGACGTCTTTGATACCGCGTGCTTTAGAGGCGTTTGCTGGCAGAATATCTGCGCCAATATGATGCCAATGTACCAGCTTTAAATCGTCCTCTGCAAAGTCGATATCTTGCATCTTCTCTTCTGGATTGTTAAAAAATACTGAGCATTGATAAACCGTATTTGCCTTATGATAATCTGGGTCAAGAATAGAGTTTGGCGTTATGGCGTTGTATTCACGCAAGCGGGCGTTTTCACCTGACCATGCGATATGCGTCGCCGAGTCAAACTTATGAATCAGCTCGCTTGTTTCACATAACTGGACGATTTTGTCCGTCTGCTCAGCAGATAAAGGGTAATGACTGATGACACCCTTATTATCAAAGCTATATTGCCCATTCATACAAATAATCGCATCTAAGACATCAGCTTCAAACAAAGCTAAAATATCTGCTGGCAATATCGCTTTAGAGCGTCCCGTCGAAATCACCAATTTAATATCAGTTTTGGCAAGCGCTTCAAGGGTCGCTTGGTTGTGCGTAGCGATGATGCCATTACGGCTGAGCGTGTCATCAATGTCAAAAAATATCACTTTTGGCACAGGCAATGTATGCTTCATACTAGCTGGCGCCGCCTTATCTACAATAAACATGAGTATCCTTTATATTTGAAAAACGACTATTTAGGTAATTAGAGCAGGTATAAAAATTCGTTGAGATTTGCTTAATAATTTTAAGTATTATTGCTAATAATAATGTAGTTTGTATTTATCAATAAGTACTCAATTTTATATGACTAAAAATACAGCAATAGGGTGGTTATGACTCATTTATGTAGCGCTTTTATAACGATAAATACCTTTCATATTTAGAAGGCGCTGGCCAGTAAACGGTTGATTTTATACTTTTTGACTTTATATAAGCTCTAAATAAAAATAGCATTTCGTTTAGTATTCTTAATAAATATATAAAATGCAAACTTGCCCGATAAGGACAGCATAATGAGCTTATCTACCGAAAATAATATGAGTCAAAAAGCCTTAGACGATGATTTATTTACTTTGTCGCCGCGTCATCCTGACAGTCGGCTTGAGACGGATTGGTTGTTCTTATTCAACAAGCTACCGCCAGATCAATGGTTTAGCGCAGATTATGCTTACAAAACATCGGGCTGGCTAAAAGTACATACTAACATACGCAAGCGTCAGCGTATCTTGACACAGATAAGTGAGGTTTATCAATCTGGCGAGTACGACTGGGCAGCGTATCGCTCGCAGATGCTTAAGCGTATCAATATGCATATCCTTAAATTGCATCAACATCATGGCGTCGAGGATGAGGGGTTTTTCCCTGAGTTTATTCGGATGTATCCGCAGCTACAGGCAGGGTTTGAGATATTGGGTCGCGACCATGTGCGCTTGGATGCGCTACTCGATAAGCTGCAAGTGCAAAACGATACGTTGGCGAGAAGTGAGGTTGAGGATAAAATGCTGGCAGAGCAGTTGCATCAGACTTTGGTGGAGGCGACCGAACTACTCTCGCAGCATTTGACCGATGAAGAGGATTTAGTCATTCCGATTTTGGGGTTAAGGCAGGGTTAGGAGTTGAGTATTGGGCCTTAAATTGTTCTATTCATTAATGAAACAACGTTGCAGCTTGTAAAATACTAAAACTACTCCTAAAATTCTGGGAGGTGTCTTCAACGGAATTGATATTGTGATGAACGATAAAGAACAAGCTCGTACTGATGCGATCGTAGAAGTGCTACATCATGGAGCGGGTTTAAATGATAGCAGTATCAAGGGTACGTTCAGAATTATTGGCAAAAAAATTGCGGGTGAAATTCCACTAGGTGCAGAGTCTCCCACGTTCGCTACTCGAAAGCGTATGATATTGTTCAGCTTGCAGTTTAGTCGAATAAGAAATTTCTTACAGTTTTTTCTCGCGCTATTAATGTTATTCATAGTCATCCTGATGGTATGGGCGACATACCCCAGCGTGATATGGTGGCTGTTTCTTATGAGCGCAGTCTTAGCCTATTGGGCGTACTCGTCAATAAGTAGCTTTGTCAGGAAAGGAAGATTAATCTCTGTTATCAAAGCGCAGCAACAACTTTATCCAGACCCTGTCATTAAAGCACAGACGCAACGTGTATATGATGTACAAAAACATGCCAAGCAATTTGCTCAGTCTCGTTTAGCCAGTCGTTTTATTGCCCTATTTATTATGCTGATGAGTGCTTATACGATGAATTTGTATACTGCTGATATGCCAACACAACTAAAGCACTTTTGCTTTTTAGCACCGTTTACGTTTATGCTCGCTGTTGGGATCATGTTTTATCCCATTAGCAAAGCTGAAAGCCTGCATCTATACGGTGTTACCCAAATACCCTTTAAATATATGCCCTTTGGCATGAAGCTGTGTTTATTTATTGGTGCATTGTTGAGTGTGACCATGTTTGTTGTAGATGCTTTTGGCATCAATGTGTTTAGTTAGTTCCAACGTCAGAGTAAGGTATACAGTGAGCTGAAGTTGGAGCAGATTCTAATAAAGCTTTTCTCACCTTGTTTTGGAAATTTTTAGAAGAAAGGGTTTATCCGTCTAGTTGAAGTGGCGCGGATATTGATAGGATTATGACTAACTCTAATGATTCGAGTATTGGTTTTTTTAGCATGGTTTGCTGAGCTAAAAGCCCAGCCTACGCTAGTTAAATCCTTCAAGTATTAGTTTGAAATTTCAGCTCAAGCCAAGTAAATTTACAATAACTTAAATTTCTAACCATTTTTGGAGATATTTTTTTAAGGACTAGTATTAGAAGAGGAATAACAAAGCTTCTTTTTACATTAGGATTGCTACTACTAATACTACATGTGATACTTTATTTTATTATGCAGGTCTATGTTTTTAATCCATACTGGATTATGCTTATAGTATGTTTGGTTTACTTAATAATAATTTATAAAAACCCGAAGGATAAATTGCGTTTAAGGTTCTTTATTTATTTCATAGCACTTGCGAATATTTTTACTATTTATGGCTTTGGTGTATTTTGTCATGGAGATTATAATTTCAATATAATTGGTCAGTCCTTTTGCCTAAATTTAAGCCCAATCCTAAGCAAGGATCTTAATTCTAATCAGTTGGCTTTATATTTATCAGGTGTTGTCAGTTTACTGATTATAGAAATATCGTATTGGCTGAGGTAAACAGTAAGCCAGACTTTTAGCCCAGCTTACTCAAACTTAAAAACTTAAACTACCCAACCTCAACACTCGTCACATTCTGAAAGCCTCTTGGCAACTGCCCACCACGATTACCACGAGTGCCCGTATAATTGGCTAAATCATTAGGCTTTAGCGTCACATGACGTTTGCCAGCGGTAATGATTAGGCTGTCTTGCTGACTGAGTGGCGTGATGGCAAGCACCTCTTCACCGTCTTTTAATTTAATCAGCTTATTACCTTTACCACGAGCCTGTTCAGGCAAATCATCAAGAGCAAATATCAATAGATATCCCGCATTGGTCACGACAGCAACATGGTCAGGCATCGCGCTTGCGCTGCTATTTTCCCCTTCGGCATTTTCGTTATTAGCATTGGCAGTCATATCCGCTGGCGCATCGATACGCGCAACAGGAAGCAAGCGACTATCAGCTGCTAGGTTGATAATGTTTTTACCCGCTTTTTGATTGCTATCGAGATTGCCAATAGTATTAATAAAACCATAACCTGCTGAGCTGGCTAGGATGATACGCTGATCATCCGCACCCGTTAATAGCTGCTCAAAGCTAGCACCTGCTGGCGGTTTGAGTACGCTGGTCAGCGGATCGCCTTGACCACGGGCGGATGCGAGGCTATGCGCATCGATACTATAACTGCGTCCAGTGCTATCGAGCACGTAGACTCTCTCATTGGATTTAGCGCGCACGTGGGCTTGATAGCTATCACCTGAACGATAGGTCATGCCAGAAGCATCGACGTCATGCCCTTTAGCTGCGCGAATCCAGCCTGCTTTCGATAGAATGGCGGTGACAGGCTCACTCGGTACGAGGTCAGACTCTTTTAACGCTTGCGCTTCCTCGCGTTCCGCCAATTGTGATACGCGCTCGTTGCCGTGTTCTTTCATATCGGCGGTAAGCTCATCAATCATCAGATTGGTCAGGCTGTCTGGATTGTCCAAGTATTCTTGAATGATAGCGCGTTCAGCAGCTAGCTCATCTTGCTCGCGGCGCAGCTCAATCTCTTCTAGTTTAGCGAGCTGGCGCAGACGAATGTCCAAGATAGCATTGGCTTGTATCTCAGTCAGGTCATAGTCTTGCATCAATGATAATTTTGGATCGTCTTCTTCACGAATAATACGAATGACTTCATCGATATTCAGATAAGCAATCAGCAAACCTGCAAGGATATGCAAGCGCTTATCGATCTTATCGAGGCGATATTGCAAACGGCGCGTGACCACTGAGCGGCGACAGACGAGCCATTCTTCAAGGATTTCTTTGAGGTTTTTGACTTGTGGCTTACCATTTAGGCCAATCATATTCATATTGACGCGGTAATTGCTCTCTAAATCAGTACTGGCAAACAAATGACTCATGACGCGCTGCACATCGACGCGGGTAGATTTTAGCTCTAAGACGATACGGCAAGCGTTTTCATGGTCTGATTCATCGTGAATATCAGTAATCCAAGGCAGCTTTTTATCCGTCATGAGCTTAGCGATTTGCTCTTGAATCTTATTGCCTGACACTTGGTAAGGAAGCGCATCGATGATGACGAGATTTTTTTCTTTTGGGTCAATATGAAAGGTGGCGCGCATTTTATAGCTGCCGCGACCAGTCTCATACATCGCCTGCAAGTCTTTTTTACTGGTAATAATTTCAGCTGGCGTTGGCAAATCAGGTGCTGGTATTGATTGGGTTAATTGCTTAACCGATAGCTCAGGATTTTTTAGCAAACGAATAGCGGCGCGTACCACTTCATTAAGGTTATGCGGCGGGATATCGGTTGCCATACCGACGGCAATACCGGTCGTACCATTCAATAAAATATTTGGCAGGCGGGCAGGCAGGGTGGTTGGCTCTTGCATGGTGCCATCGAAGTTATCTTGCCAATCAACGGTGCCTTGTCCGAGTTCTGCAAGCAAGGTATTAGCATAAGCCGACATTTTGGCTTCGGTATAGCGCATCGCGGCAAAGGACTTAGGGTCATCGGGGCTACCCCAGTTACCTTGACCCGTGATCAGCGGATAGCGATAACTAAACGGCTGTGCCATCAGAACCATCGCCTCATAACAGGCGCTATCACCATGCGGATGATATTTACCCAGCACGTCACCGACGGTACGCGCAGACTTTTTCGCTTTCGCTGTCGATTTTAGCCCAAGCTCGCTCATCGCATAGACGATACGGCGCTGGACAGGTTTCAGGCCATCAGCGATATTGGGCAGCGCCCGATCCATGATGACGTACATGGCATAGTTGAGATAAGCTTGCTCGGTAAACTCCGCGACTGAGCGGGTATCCATTGGTTCATTTGGGATAATGGGTGTAATGGTATTATCAATAACATCGGACATAAAATAGGGTTCACTTATCAGTTTTAATAGGTATAAATAATTGGTGCAAGCATGCAAATAGGATAGTGCTATCGTAAAGGATATTGGCAAAATTAAAAAGGCATAAGTCAGAATAGACGACAGGTCGTGACGTGCTAGATAGACGTGCTGATTGCGTTTTGGCTGATAGCTTTTACAAAATAAGAGAAGTATAGTGAATCAGACGCATATGGTTTGTCTTTTTACTAAGCGCCTGTTTCATAAGGCACTATGCAATAGTGCTCAGCAATAATTATTATAAAGGCTGTAACACGGAACTGTTATCATCGAACTGTCTATCCAAGCCGTCTATCTATCCAAGCCGTCTATCATATGGAGTAGCTATTATGTCATCGTCATCTATATCACCTGCCTATTTATCACGAACGCGTGCTCAGCATCTAACCAAAAATGCGCTATTAGTCAGTGCTGTCGCCAGTATGATGGGATTGACGGCGTGTAGCTCATCGCCAGTGAGCCAGCCGATGGCTGAGCAAACCCGTAGCACTATCGGTCAAAATGCTATAAAGCAATCAGATAATAAAAAATCTATGCCGCCTATTGTAGCAGTCGCCGAGTCGGAGGTGGCGATGCCACGTGTTGTCTTAGCTGACAGTGCTATGAGCGCTACCAATAACACCATGAGCAATAGCATGGGCAGCATGACACGTTCCGCGCCGCAATGGAGTGTGCGGCCGTTATCTGGCATCAGCGTACAGCCACCAGTACGTGATAATTACCAAAAAAACGACGCCAATCCGGTACACCGCACCACTGAGATGGCGGTTGCCACTCTATCCATCGATACCGATACTGGTAGCTACGCCAATGTGCGCCGCTATCTTAATGAGGGGCAGCTGCCACCTGTCGATGCCGTGCGCGTAGAGGAGTTGATTAACTATTTTAATTATCAATTTGATGATGGCAAGCGCATTGCCAACGCACCTTTTGTGGTCGCAACAGAAGTGGTTGATTCGCCGTGGGACAAGGCCGATCAGGATAATAAAATCGTCAAAGTTGGGATTAAAGCGGTTGAGAATAGCTGGTCTAATAAAACTGCCAATCAAGTTATGCCGCCCGCCAACTTGGTATTTTTGGTCGATGTGTCAGGCTCCATGTCATCACGCGATAAGCTACCACTGGCGCAATCGTCATTGAAGTTACTCACCGAACAGATGCGTGCTCAAGACAGTATTAGCATTGTTACGTATTCGGGCACTACCAGTGTGGCACTGCCTGCGACCAGTGGTGACCAAAAAGCAAAAATACTCGCGGCGATAGAGAGCTTAACTGCCGCTGGCTCGACCAATGGTGAAGACGCCTTAAAGCTGGCTTATAGACAAGCAGCACAAGGCATGAAAAAGAACGGTATCAATCGCATTATGATGCTGACCGATGGCGATTTTAATGTCGGTATCAGTGATGTCGATGAGATGCTAGAGTTGGTCAAAGCCAATCGTGATCGCGGTATCTCCTTGTCGACCGTCGGTTTTGGTCGTGGCAATCTCAATGACCACATGATGGAGCAAATGGCAGACAACGGCAATGGTAACTATAGCTATATCGACAGTTTGACTGAGGCCAAAAAAGTCTTTAGCGATGAGTTGGCAGCGACCTTTAACACCGTCGCCAAAGACGTCAAGGTGCAAGTCGAATTTAATCCAAATGTGGTCAGCGAATGGCGTTTAATCGGTTATGAAAACCGCGTCCTTAATGAGGAAGATTTTAATAATGATAAAGTCGATGCCGGCGAGCTTGGAGCAGGTAAGGCAGTCATTGCACTGTTTGAGGTAACGCCAACGGGTGCAAAAGGATTGTTTAGCGAGCGCCGTTATAATGAGAATGAATCAAAGAAGACGGCTCGCGGCAAAAAAACAAACGAGCTTGGTTATCTAAATATTCGTTATAAAGCGCCAAAAGGTGGTAGCTCCAAACTTATAAACCAGCCGATTATTAATACCAGCCGCCCTTTAAATAAAGCCAATATCGATACCCAGTTTGCCATCGCCGTAGCAGGGTTTGGTCAACGCTTAAGCCAAAGCGATTATATCAATGACTGGCAATATAGCCATAGCACCAAACTTGCGACCAGTACTCTGGCTCAAAAACCAGATAGCGATAAGGATGGCACGCGGCGTAACTTTGTGACCCTAACCGAGCTTGCTGCTGCCCTTGATAGTAAACGTTAAGAAAAGCGTAAGGTACGGTTATTTCTATTAATAATAGAACAATGTTTGGCAATAAATAATTGGTAACAATCCGTGGTATGGCCGGTCATTTAATGGTTAAGTATTTGATAGTAATATAATTAACGGCCGTCAAGTACGTTTAAGAACTCAGGTAGCAATCTTTTATATTGAGTAGTTTGTATAAAGTGTGTATGTTAATCAACAAAGGGCTATTTATCGCTATATTGTTGACTCATTGCCAGACGCTTATATCGTCAGCCGCCCGCCATCATGGTTATATGGATGGTTAGCTTGAACGATGAGGTTTGGTATGTTTATCACTCTGTGATAGAGATGGGTTAATAGCAGCACACTATTACTAGGAGCAGTAAGATTATGGAAAATCAAGGTAACCTAATTCGTCGTAATGACAAAGCGTGGCTCAAAACTTACGAAAAGCTTGGCATACAGTACGAGATTAATATGCCGCCCGCCAATACCTCTTTAATCGATATTCTTGAGCAGAATTTTGTTACTCATGCTGGTCGTACCGCCTTTGTGTGCATGGATGTAAAGCTCTCGTATGAAGATTTAGACCGTTATAGCAAACAGATTGCCGCATATTTACAGTCGCTTGGCCTAAAAAAAGGCGATAAAGTCGGCGTTATGATGCCCAATATCTTGCAGTTACCGGTTGCCGTATTAGGTGTCCTACGTGCTGGCATGACCTTGGTTAACGTCAATCCACTTTATACCACTAAAGAGCTTCAGCATCAGTTAGAAGATTCTGAGACTAAAGTGCTGTTTATCCTAGAAAACTTTGCCAAGACTTATGAAGATATCGGTAAAGATTTGGTCGATCATGTGGTGGTGACGTCGATGGGCGATTTAATGAGCCCGTTAAAAGGTTTTATCGTCAATGCCGTCGTGCGTCATGTGAAAAAACTGGTGCCTCATTACACGCTTAAAAAGAGCGTAAACTTTAAAAAAGCACTCAATCAATTGTCTGCGAAAAAGTACAACCGCCCCACCAATATCGGGCTTGATGATGTCGCCGTATTGCAGTACACCGGTGGTACGACAGGTGTGGCAAAAGGCGCGATGCTAACGCACGGTAACTTGGTCGCCAACTTAATTCAGTGTGATACCTATCTTGGCGATGCGTTTGATAAGTTTGAAGCGCGTAATGAGCAGCCTGTTATTATGACAGCCTTGCCGTTATATCATATCTTCTCATTTACCGTTTGTGGTATGTACGGTCTATATCGTGGCTGTATCGGTCTGCTGGTACCGAATCCACGTGATGGCGCAAGTTTAATCAAAGCCTATAAAGATTATCCACCGGCGTTTTTCCCAGCGGTAAACACGCTATTTAATGCGCTCGCTAATAGTGACGCATTTAAAGCCTTAGACCATAGTAAGCTTGAGATGTCTATGGGCGGTGGTATGGCAGTATTAAAAGATACTGCGGCTAAATGGGAAAAAATAACCGGCAACATCATTGTGCAAGGTTATGGTCTGTCGGAAACCTCTCCTGTTGCTTCAGCAAACCCGCAAGGTACAGGCGAGTTCTCAGGTAATATCGGTCTACCGATGCCTGGAACAGACATGGCCATCTTGGATGAAGAAGGCAATGAAGTGCCACTTGGTGAGCGCGGTGAAATTTGCGTTCGTGGTCCGCAGGTCATGAAAGGCTACTGGAAACGTGATGATGCCACCGCTGAGGTCATGACGTCTGACGGTTATTTCCGTACCGGTGATATCGGCGTGATGGACGAAGAGGGTTACTTTAAGATTGTCGATCGCAAAAAGAATATGATTTTGGTATCAGGCTTTAACGTCTATCCAAACGAAGTGGAAGATGTGATGTCAGGTCATCCAAAGATTTTAGAATGCGGCGTTATCGGTGTCGATGATGAAAAGAGCGGCGAAGTACCGAAGATTTATGTCGTGCGCAGTGATGACAGCTTGACTAAAGAAGACGTGCTCGCTTATAGCAAAGAAAATCTAACCGGTTATAAGCGTCCTCGTTATGTTGAATTTATCGATGAGTTACCGAAATCAAACGTCGGTAAGATTTTACATAAAGACTTGCGCGCTTTAGAAGAGAAGAATCACGGTTAAGTAATTTAGCACCGAATATCATATTTTTTACCCACATTTATCACGCTTAATACATGATAAATAGGATCAAAAATAGCCGGATATTCGCTGGTGTCATACTGAAAGATGATAAGGTCGTTTGTATAAGACCTTATCATTTTTTTTATTTTTCTATGATGATTTGGCAGTACGCATAGAGAATGGCGAGCAAAACTGCTATAGTTCCTGCCGATTATATTTTTGTATTTCACGATAAAAGTGCATGCTTAAGTGCTTAATACCGTTATAAAAGCATCGACAATGCTGGCTATTTGAATAATAGCTTTTTGCGTTAATGCGTTTGCAACTGGTGATACAATAGCTTTTATGCATTTGCATCATAGTGAGAGTAAACTTAGGCATGCGGCTTATATGCCTAAAGATTTTTGATGTAAAAAGTTTGTGAATAACAATTGCGCTCAGAGCTTAGGTGTTGAGCAGTTATTTATTCACAAACTTTTGATTTTATCAATACGTGGTTGGCGACCACGGTAAGGGCAGCACATATACTCTATATTTTAACAGTAACATTTAGGGACGATTATGACGGACAGTATCAATAAAGAAACCACCAACCATAACGCTGCGGGCAACGCTCAATCAATGGTTGAAAATGCATTTCCTACCATGCCGACGATAGATAGCGACAGTCCGTGGCTGAGTGCTTATGAGCGCTATGGCATCGATGCGACCATCGATATGCCAGATGACAGTACGTCTTTACTTGAAGTGTTCGAGCGTAACTTTAGTCGTTATGGGCAAAAACCTGCGTATATTTGCATGGGTGCGTCCATTACTTTTAAGCAATTAGACTTATACAGTCGCCAAATTGCCAGCTATTTACAGTCGTTAGGATTGGTAAAGGGCGATAAAGTTGGGGTAATGATGCCCAATATTTTGCAGTATCCAGTGGTGGCTTTGGGTATTATCCGTGCAGGTATGGTACTGGTTAATGTCAATCCTTTGTATACCAGCCGTGAGCTATCGCATCAGTTGCATGATAGTGGCGCTAAAGCGTTGTTTATCGTTGAAAACTTTGCAAAAACCTATCAAGATGCCGAAGATAAAGGGCAAGTGAAGCATGTCATCGTCTGTAAGCTTGGTGATATGCTTGGCTTGGTCAAAGGGGCAGTGGTCAACCTGGTCGCGCGCCATGTTAAAAAAATGATTCCCGCTTATCGTCTGCCAGAGAGCACCAGCTTTAAGCATGCGTTAAATGCGGTCTCAGCCAGCAAGTATAAGCGTCCTGATTTGAACTTAAGCGATGTGGCCTTGTTGCAATATACCGGCGGTACGACGGGTGTTGCTAAAGGCGCGATGCTGTCGCACGGTAACTTGGTCGCTAATATGCTACAGATTAGTGTCCTGATGAACAGCGCCTTTGATGACGATGTCGATGCCAATGATGTGATTTTAACCGCGCTCCCGTTATACCATGTGTTCTCATTTATGGTTTGCGGCATGTATGGCATGTACCAAGGTTATGCCGGTCTATTAATTCCAAACCCGCGTGATTTGGATGGTTTGATTAAAGAGATGGGCAAATACAAGCCATCGTTTATCCCTGCCGTAAACACCTTGTTTAATGGCTTAGTACACAAAGAAGGCTTTGCAGATTTAGATTTCTCTAACTTAAAAGCCTCGATTGGCGGCGGTATGTCGGTATTGCCAAGTGTGGCAAAAGAGTGGCATAAAATCACTGGTCTGCCTATCGTTGAAGGTTATGGTTTGTCTGAAACCTCGCCAGTGGTCGCCTTTAACCCAATGACTATTTCTGAATTTACCGGAAAAATTGGTATTCCTGCTTCTAGCACTGATATTATTTTAATCGATGACGATGAAAATGAAGTGGCATTAGGTGATCGCGGTGAGATTTGTGTCAAAGGTCCACAGGTGATGATTGGCTATCAAAATCGTCCACAAGAAACGGCTGAAACCTTTACCGCTAGTGGATTCTTAAAAACGGGCGATATCGGCATCATGGACGAAAAAGGCTTTATCAAAATCGTTGACCGCAAAAAAGACATGATTTTGGTTTCGGGCTTTAACGTTTATCCAAATGAGATCGAAGAAGCCATGAGTGAGCATCCTGCTGTGGTAGAATGCGGCGCTATTGGTATTCCAAATGATGACCGCGGTGAAGATCCAAAGCTATTTGTGGTCAAAAAAGGCAATGTCACCGAGCAAGAGCTGCTTGATTTTGGTAAAAAGCAATTGACCGGCTACAAACGTCCGCGTCATATCCAATTCGTTGATGAATTACCAAAATCAAACGTCGGTAAAATCCTACGTAAAGAATTGCGTAAGATGGAAGGTTTAGAATAAAGTTAACGCTAAATCTTGCTAAAGCAGCGGCGTAATAGCTTGAGAGAATCTTGCTATTGCGCCGCTGCCACGTTAGGATATCGTCATATTTACGTCTGCGATCATATCCGTTGATGTAACGACGAACTTGTTATTGTATAACTTTATATAACCATCACTCTGCTTTTACAACATCGTACTAGGAAATTTTATGCGTATTGACAACCGTGAGCTTAACCAACTTCGCTCAATCAGCTTTGAGCGCCATTACACTAAGCATGCCGAAGGGTCAGTATTGGTCAGCTTTGGCGACACTAAAGTATTATGTACTGCGAGCGTTGAGTCGGGCGTACCGCGCTGGCTTAAAGGTAAAGGCAAAGGCTGGATTACCGCAGAATACGGTATGTTGCCACGTGCGACCAATACCCGTAATCAGCGCGAAGCAGCACGCGGTAAGCAATCAGGTCGTACGCAAGAAATCCAGCGTTTAATCGGTCGTAGTTTACGGGCGATGATTGATTTAAGTAAGCTTGGCGAAAATACCATTTATCTTGATTGCGATGTATTGCAAGCAGATGGCGGCACGCGTACCGCTAGTGTGACGGGTGCAGCTATTGCCCTTATCGATGCGCTAGAAAGCCTACAAAAAACCAAAAAGCTCAAAGCTGATCCATTGATTGGTTTGGTCGCTGCGGTGTCAGTTGGTATGAAAGATGGCGAAGCCTATCTTGATTTAAATTACGAAGAAGATGCTAGCTGCGATACAGATTTGAACGTGGTGATGACGCAAAAAGGTGAGTTTATCGAGCTGCAAGGGACGGCAGAAGAAAAGCCATTTACCCGCGCGCAAGCAGACGATATGCTGATTCTGGCGGAAAAAGGTATCGCAGAGCTGATTGCTATGCAAAAAACAGCACTAGGTTGGTAAATCTCTAAACGTTCTTTTATGACTTTTTATTTAAACTTTTAACCATTCACTGCTTTTGAACAGGTAATCGCGCATGCTAAAGCTGACTGATGACGGCGCCAAAATCACCTTACAAGGTCAGTCGCCAGCGGCTGACAATGGGCTATTTTGGTTTGGCTCCGCATTACTGGTTGGGGCAGTGGCGGTTGCTTTAGCCATGAGTCTGTTGCCTGAGCGCTTGGCTATTGGCGCTTTGGCCTTATTGATTATTGGTAGTTTTATTTTTAATCGGCAACGCCTGAAACATAAACAAGCCATGAGCGGTATTATTAGTAGCGGCGTATTGTGGGTACGTGATGGCGAGTTGGTGCATGATAATCAAGGCAAACGTGAGCATATTCACCTGACTGATGGCGATAAAATTACTCTGATTGGTGAACAGCTACAGATTGTCGATTGTGATGACATACGTAAATATCTGATTGGCGGTTTTGACAATATCCAAGAAGCTAACGCGGCCACAGCCATTTTACAAGGGCAGACGCTGAGCAAACGCCATGCCAATATTAAGATGAGCAACGATTAGATTATTGATTGGTTTTAATGTTCTAATCTGTTCATTCTGTGAGTTATATTTAACATAGCTTATAGCTGATTCAATTTAGAAAAAAAATTTAGTGCTGCTGGAAAATTTTCTGCGAAGCCTCTGGAGTGTAAAGCACACAGCAAGCGAGCAAAACTTGTTCCAGCAGAACGCTATGTTGAATATACCTTTTTGATATTGAACTGATGATGTTATCTTTCCTAAATCTCTGCCTTCATTTCTAAAACTCCTATCTCGTTTTACCGTTTATCCTCAATTTCATACCTTTTATCGCTTATCTCCTAGCAATAAGACTTGCAGATTCCTGTGCAAATGGTTTATAAATAGGATTGAAAAATCTTATCTTACTTATCGTTAATACGCTTATTGATACTGAGCATTGATAGCCGTTTATTAATATTAAATTGAGTCGGCTAATCAATAATATGTTGACAAGGAGTTAGTCATGTCGCGTTTGTCCCTTTGGTCAATCACAACGTCGTGCAGTGCCTTATTATTTACCTTTGCTGCGGCCGGTCAGGTTCATGCCGATAGTATGAGCGCCTTGATTGCGCAAAAATCTGTCCAACCTGATTATAGCGCCCGTTATACCCCAACGTATTCGGCGGTTCCTTCGGCCAAAATTAGCACACGCTCTACCATTCAACGTGCTGGCAATGCCACTAGCTATCGCTCGAATTCGAGCAACGGCCAACCAAGCTATTCTAGTAATAGCTCTTCTAATAACAGCTACTCTAATAACTCCTATTCTAACCAAAATGCTTACATCGGTAATGCCCAAAGCAATTACCGTTATCCTGAAGTACAACGTCAAGCACCATCTGTTCTGCCCGCATTTTTATCTGGCAATTATGATAACGTCGATAGCGAGTATTTGCCGCTGCTAAGCAATGCTGAAACCCAGAGTAGTCGGGCGGTGCGCGAAGTGATTAGCACTGCGCGCAAGATGGCATTAAATGAGCGGACGATTATTAAAGGTGGCTGCTGGGACTATCTCAATGCGGTGTTTAATCGAGCAGGGGTGAGCCGCGATACCATTCATAAAGGCACTTATGGTCAAGGCCCTTATGCCAATAGCAACGAGATAGAAGTCGGCGATTGGCTGTATTATATCAATCATGGTTACAATGGCGTCGAGCATAGCGGACTGTTTGTTGGCTGGGTCGATGAGCGCGCCAAGCAAGCCTTGATACTGAGCTATGCCGGTGAAAATCGCCGTGAACCTGCGCGCTACCGTGTCTATGATTTAAGCAATGTCTATCAAATCATGCGACCAAACGTTTAATTTTTAAGGGTGTTTATTCAGCTTACTTGAGACATAAAAAAAGCGTCCGTCACTTATTAGAGTAACGGACGCTTTTTTGTGGATTTTAGACTCAAGATAAAAATACTTTTAAGGTAAATAAGCTTTATTGTTAGCTGTTTTTAAAAGGGCTTTACCACCGCTAAAATTACGATAAAGATTAACGCAAATACTGGAATTTCATTAAACCAGCGCCAAAATTTATGCGATTTATAATGCGGATTATCAATGAGCTTTTTACGATAAAATCCGCAAGCCCCATGATAACCAGAAAGTAGCACCACCAATAATAATTTTACGTGTAGCCAGCCCTGAGTTTTATAAACATCCCAGCCCATGCCCAACATCCATAAACCAAACAACCAGGTGGCTATCATCGATGGTGTCATGATACCGCGATAGAGCTTGCGCTCCATAATGGCAAAGCGCTCGTGGCTGATGCTATCGTCGCTCATCGCATGATAAACGAATAGGCGCGGCAAATAAAATATCGCCGCAAACCAGCACACCATAGAGATAATGTGTGCCGCTTTAATCCAATTGAAATAATCTGCCATCATATTCTCTCTTAAGATTTGATATCTTATGCACAATTTCTTGATTCATAACGTCGGCAAGCTTAGCGCAGATTACGCGATAATGGTAGCGGCACGCAAGGCATTTACTCTGCTAAGACAACTTGCGACTGATGACCACTCATGGCGTCAAGCACCGGTACTTGCTTTGGTGCTCGTGGTGCGGCAAATTGCTTGATTAACCCAAGCTCGCGCATCAGTCTATCGTCACCCGACTGGCTGGCATTGCCCGTGGTCAGTAGCTTATCACCATAAAAGAATGAATTTGCCCCTGCCATAAATGCCAATGCTTGCTCAGAGTCAGATAAGCTTTCGCGTCCAGCAGATAAGCGTACGTAGCTGCTTGGACAGCAAATACGTGTCACGGCAATCGTCCGTATCCATTCAAGGACTGGCAGCTGACCTTCTGCTAAAACTTTATCGCCGATAGGCGTACCTTGAATAGGCACCAGCAGATTGACCGGAATAGATTCAGGAGCTTTGGGCATTTTTAGCAGCTCATGGACCCAATCGATGCGGTCATCACGGCTTTCACCCATACCAACGATATTACCGCTACAAACGTTAATACCTGAATTTCGTACGTTTGCAATGGTATCTAAGCGCTCATCATAGCTGCGGGTACTGACCACTTGCTCGTAGTAACTTCTTGAGGTATCGAGATTATGATTGTAATAATCAAGACCTGCATCTGCCAATTGCGCCGCTTGTTGGGTATCAAGCATGCCGAGGGTCATACAGGTCTCAAGTCCCAATGCTTTGACTTCTTTGACCAGCTCGACCACATAAGGCATGTCTTTGGCGCTTGGGTGTTTCCACGCTGCACCCATACAAAAACGCGATGAGCCTGTGGCTTTGGCGCGTTTGGCGGCGGCAATGACCTTATCGACCTCGATACGTTTTTCCGCTTGTAGCTTAGTGGTATCGCGGTGGTGACCAGACTGGGAGCAATAACCGCAATCTTCTGGACAGTTACCGGTCTTGATAGATAGCAAGGTGCTGATTTGTACTTCATTGGCGGTAAAGTGTTGGCGGTGTATCGTCTGTGCTTGCAGTAATAAATCCATCAAAGGCAAGTCAAACAATTGAGTAATCTGTTCACGGCTGTGCTTACTGGCTGCTTGTTGCTTGGTATTAGTTGCGTCTGTTGCCAATGTCGCTAAAAAATCATGGGACGCGTTTTTATTATTAAGTGTCGTATCAGTGTGGTTATGGTTATGATTATTGGCATTCGGTTCTGAGATATTAAGCAATCCTGCCATGAGATAAATCCTTTTATAACAGTATTTAGAAGTGTTAGATAACCTTTAATATTTTTTCCTTTGATAAAATTAAGACTATAAAATCTAGGCAATAAAAAAGGTTGCCGTATAGTATACCGCAACCTTTTTAGAAAATCAGAATAGTACTAAGTAGTGAATCGTATCTGGATTCTTTATACGCTAGATAGCTGCTATCTGCTTATTTTCATTCGTTACATTATTTATTCGATTGAGTTACTATTTACCCAATTTATGCTTAGCAACACCTAGCCAATGATTGGCAAACTTTTGCGCTTTATAGGCATAAGGTTTGGCTTGCTGGATATAAGGTTTGCATTGTTCTGGAACGGCTGGCACGATATGTTTGGCAAGCTTATTGAACCACATCATTAGGCTATAGTCGCCCTCGATGCTCAAGTTACCTTCTTGCACAGCGGTCATAAAGGCAGGAAGACTGCCTTTGGTCAATAGTTTAACGCCTGTCATTGAGTCTTTAAAATTAATCGTCAAATCCGCTTCTTTGGCATGACCACTATGTTGACTAAATTTACCGTTATCAAAGCTATAATAGCGCGTGATATCAGCTTCAGTGCTGGCAAGCTCGATGGTGACTTTACGATCAGCAAACAGCGCTTTAACGTCTTCATCTTCGCTATCCGCTAACATCGATAAACGATAACCAATCATTGCCAATAAAACATCTAATGGATCAGACTTAATATCTAATACAGGAACAGTGAACATAATCGAACTCCTAAAAAATAAGACGCAAAATAATGCGTACTTTATAACAATTGTGGCGACAAATATATAATTAGATTATAAACGATTGAACGAATGATAGGTTTCAATTCTTTAGGAGTTACGTAGAGCGTCTTAAGTATCTTGTAACATTCAATGACAGCAGTATGAATGGGGCAAACTTAGTGAATGACTGAATTACCGAATTACTGAAAGCGCGGTTGATAGTCATCATCATAGACAGGCGTATGTTCAATATAGCGGGCGGCTTGCAGCTCACGTTGCTCATGCACAGTGCGACTGACATCTTCGTAACGCAATGCTCTATAAAGTACCCAAGCAACCAAAGGTAGCCAGCTGATACCCATAGCAACCACATAATTGTGCCATTCTGACAAGACTAACCAATAGCTTAATAAACTGTGAATGGCTTCAACCGCCAACCAATAGGCCATGCCACCGAACAGATACCATAGCAACCAACGCTGCGACGATAAGGCAAGCGCCAGTAGCAGGCCTAGCAGCAGACCAGTACCCAGTATGGCACCAGCGCCCCATGTTTCACTGGCAAAAGTAGAAAATATTGTTAATAACATTGTTCATCTCGCTCTTCATCAGGTGAATTCCAACACGGTCATTATGGAAGTTTGTGACCTAAAGCTAAAGAGGCTAGCGACGACTTTGCGACAACAGCTGACGTTTGATTTTTTAAATGATATTAAGGAAATACTGTGCAAATTATGCCATTATTGCCAAGAAAATTACCAACAAAAAAGCGCCACAATCATGGGCGCTTTTTTGGAATCAAAGTGTTTTTTGAGGTCTATTTAACTTTAAGGACGAACGCCGCGGCGCCCCCACCATGATAGAGCGGTTACCAACACGGCTCCTAACAGCATCAAGCCTAACGTAGTTAGCCAATGCGCACCCGTAGGATACTGCCATGGCATGACATTATTAATGGCATCGCTATTTAATGTACCGAGCGCATCGGTTTTCCATGGCCATACTTTCACCAGCGAACCGGCGATAAAACCTGTTAGCAAGGCAAGGGTTGCTTGATAGTAGCGTGATAGCAGCCATTTGAGCATACGGGTAAATAATAATAACCCCGTTGCCATACCGGCAATGACAGTAAAAATAATACTAAAGTTTAGCGTATGCACCGCTTCGAGTACCGAATCATAGGCGCCCATTAACAATAGGATAAAGGACCCTGAGATACCGGGTAATATCATCGCACAAATGGCAATCGCGCCCGCAAGGAATAAATAAGGTAAGCTTGGTGCCGTGGTCAATAACGGCAAGCTACTGATGACGACCGCGCTACCAGCCCCCAGCAAAAATAATGCGAGCCGTCCTATATTCCAGCGCGTAATTTCAGTTAATAAGATAAAGACAGTGGCGACTACTAAGCCAAAAAAGAACGACCAAATCAGTAAAGGCTGATTGTCCAATAAATGCTTAATGAGTCCGGCTAAGGTGGCAAAACTGGTGGCGATACCAAGTAATAAGCACACTAAAAAAGTAGCATCGACCTGTCGCCATACTGCAATGAAACCTTTAAGCCCGCCTTGTTGGCGAAATATCTGCCATAGATTGGGACCTACGCTACTTAAGGCATTAATTAAGCGCTCATAAATCCCCGCAATCAAGGCAATGGTACCGCCAGAAACACCGGGTACAATGTCCGCTGCACCCATCGCAATACCTTTGACGTAGACACCTAATAGCTGTTTTGGAGTGTCGTGATAAATAGGCGAGCTTTCTTTAATTAAATGCTCATTATCTAGATTATGGGAAGATGACGGCGCATCTGGCCGCGGTGATTGTGATGCCGTCATGGACATTCCTTTCTTATTTAACAAGATAAAAGTGAGATAAATAGGGTAAAAGAGATATAGGTATATAAAGGCTTCAACATAAAGTCTTCAATCATAAAAGCTAGGTCAAAGACAAATCCTTAACCTAGCTTATTTTTTAGAATAGCGAAGCGTTATTTTGTACGTACAAAGGCTGGATAGCCAAGCGCATAAAGCACGCCTTCAAGCCCTGTGACATTTACCGCAGCGTCTGCACGCGCTTGGACGATGGGCTTGGCATTAAACGCCACACCCAAATCAGCCAGTGCCATCATTGGTAAATCATTGGCCCCATCACCGACGCAGACCACTTGCGACATATCAATGCCTAAGCGCTCAGCGGTATGCTCAGCAATCGCCGCTTTTTTCGCGCCATTAATAATCGGCAGTTGCACATGACCGGTGACTTCGCCATCTTCGATATCCAGCGCATTGGCATGTACTTCATCGATGCCCAGCTGCTCAGCGATATAACGGGCAAAATAGGTAAAGCCGCCTGACACTAAGACCGTATGATACCCCAAGGCTTTAAGCGCACTGATAGTCGTGCGCGCGCCTGTCGACAAGGTTAAACGGCTGCAAATATCATCGAGCACGCTGGTTGGAATACCTTTTAATAAGGCCACGCGCTGAGCAAAAGATTCATCAAAATCCATCTCACCACGCATCGCCGCTTCGGTAATGGTTTCGACTTGCTCACCGATACCAGCGGTTTTTGCCAGCTCAACGATGACTTCTTGCTCAATCAACGTAGAGTCCATATCGAAACAGGCAAGCTTATGGGTACGTAACATATGACCGAGCGATAAGATATGACAGTCGACAACATCTAAATGCTCGCTACTCATTGCGCTTTGCGAGTTTTTATAGTCTTCGGCTAAGTCATGACGTAGACGCGTGGTCAATTGGTCATCGATAATGTGCGCTGCTGCTGTCTTTTTAGCAGGGTGCATCAGCGTATCGGTGACTGGCACCAGCAAATAGCGGAACACTTGCACATCAATAAACGAGTGCTTGGCAAATGGCTGCGTAGTGTCTATATCAGCAATCTCAACATCGACAAAATTGGCATCGGCATCTTCTGCTACGGTCACCAAATGCCAGTTTGGCTGCTCATCTACCCATGATTGCACATATTGATGGATATCGAGCGAAGATACATGCGTAGGCAATACCACAATCAACGCAAAAATAGGCAAGGATTGCAGCGCATCAAAATCATGCAGATTAGTACCCGCAGGCAATAATGACGCTACAGAATCGACGGCTTGTTGCCATGCTTTGCTGTCTTTTGGTAACGAGTAAGATGTATTTTTTTGCATCGCTCAATTGTCCCTTGTATGCTGATATAAGATTAGGAATAATAACAGTTTTACCGGGCAGCGCCTATAGATGAGGTATAAAGTCTCACAGTCCGATAAAAATGCTTGGTATGAGCAAAAATCGCCATTGAATAAAAGAAAATTCTTACAATAAATTTATGATATTAGCTGACGCCATCACCATTAGTATGGTGATATAGTAGAGAAAATAAACGGGGATTTGTTGATGTGTGCGTGCGCCAAACATACTTGCACAACAAATCTCATGTACGATAGTCAGGTCTCGTAAATGACATTTGATTAAATATTATTTAGCGAGTAGCTGCGGTAGTAAATTGAGCCAAAGTAAATATAAAAAAGATAGCTGCATACTCTTCCAGAAAATGAGCCATAGCCTCGTTTTTTAATTCCATTTATCCAAAAAAGTTTAACATATCATGACGTATTTAGCGCCGCGGCAAGGGTTGTTTGCCATTATTCTTCTGGTTAGTTTTTGTTTGCAGACCCTATTATTGGTCATCAGTACCGATCAGCAGCTGAGCAATAGCCGTGCCCAAAAGGGCGAGCAAATGGTCGCCCAGCTTATTGATGAGGCGCGCTTGTCTTTAGAAAATAAAGACCGCGTCAGCCTCAGCGTCATAGCCAATCGCTATACCAGTGAGCAGGACGTGACCCGCATACTGATTAAAGACAATAATGGTGATGTCTTGGTGCCGGTCGGTAATGCGCCGATGCAGCAGGGTGATACCATTAGCCAAATCGCCACCAAAGGCGATGCGGTCATCGGTAGTGTTGCCTTGACGCTAAAAGATATTAGCAAGGGTGAGATTATCGCCATGCAATGGCCGTTTGTCATTGGCTCGATGTTGCTGCATTTATTGCTATGGCTGATTTATGGTTATATTGCGCGCCCAAGTAGAGAGCAAATCAATGCGCTAAGCCGTGATATCCAAGACTTGCATCGCGAGCAGTATCGACAACTCGATCAGCGTGAATTTGAGCGCGGTTATGAGCGCAACCTTAATCGCGAAAGCGAATCAGACAGTGAGCTTAACCTTGGATCTGCCTCTAACCCAGCTGGTTTCGATAGCGCGATTAAAGAAACCGCTCACGATACCAGTAGCAAAAAACCGCATACTCGAAAATTAAACATTCATAGTGCGGTAAATCAGTATGTCAGATGGCAACAAGGTCAGGACACCGCGCTGAACACTGATGGCAATAATAATGGTAATGAGGGCAATAATGGCAATGACGCTGAAAACTATACGGTAAATAGTGCGGGCAATAATAATACGGACAGCCCGCAAGACGAAATAGCGGCTAGGCATGAGAATGGCAGTAGCCATAAATCTGCTAGTGCTGCGCGCTTGTCGGCTACGCGCCCATTCGATAGTGTTAGCGTTCAGATTGTCTTTCACGATGAGTTCAACATGCTTGAGCGCCTAGCGCCATCGCAGCGCCTGCCTTATTTGGCGTTATGTACCCAATTATTGAACCAAGCAGTGACTGAGTTACTGAAGCAGCCTTTGCTACTTGGGGTGAGCGCGCTCAATGAGCCACACTTTGATGAAAGCGGCGCTTATGTGATGCTAAAAGCAGACAACAGCCACGCCAAAGTCGCGTTGGCAGGTGTGATGCTTGGCAAACTGTATTTGATGCTGAATAAAATCATTCATGATAAGCATGTCGAGCTATCAAGATTTGCCTTACCAGCAAAAGCGGGGGTGAGCGATAATGCGCAAGTCGAGGCAATGAGCCATCTGTTAGATAGCGTGGGCAAAAAGGAGCAAATGCTTATCTTGCTGCCCAATGCTGGTCTTAAACAAATCAGCCATCATGTACAAGTACAAAGCATCATGCGTCCCACCACTGTTTATGAGCGCGAATGCGCGATATTTGATGGCGGCAATGATGCCATGATTCAGCGTT
Organism: Psychrobacter sp. UBA2769; assembly: GCF_002352555.1. Classification (NCBI taxonomy): domain Bacteria; kingdom Pseudomonadati; phylum Pseudomonadota; class Gammaproteobacteria; order Moraxellales; family Moraxellaceae; genus Psychrobacter; species Psychrobacter sp. UBA2769. The sequence goes on from NZ_DEIR01000010.1 coordinate 60,611, forward strand.
TGGCCGATGTGCGCAATGCAGTATTAATGATTGAAGAGACAGAAGAGCAAGAGTAAATCGTAGCGTTAGATACAGGTGAGCCTCTACAATTGCCTGTGCGATAAGCGTTTGCGCAGGCTTTAACTTTGTACGTGATGCTATGATAGTGATAAAAAGGATTGACAACACTCAATAGAGACTTTATAAGGCATATATATATTCATGTATTTTTAATACCCTTGCCGAAAAATGATAGGAGTTTGTCATGAGTGACGCTGATATTGATGACGATTTTGATGATGATTTTGTAGATGATGATGATGCAAAGATGGTGGAAGAGGCCGAAACAAGTGTGCGTACACGCTTAAGCAGCCTAGAGAAACGCCGTTTGATCGATAATTTGCTAGAAGAAAAACGTTTGGCCAAAGAGCTAAAAGACGATCTTGATGATATCGATAATTTTGATGAAGATGGTGATGACTGGGATGATGACGATCTCTAAATCGTCATGCCCATTATCGGGTTGCAGCTGCCGTTTAACGGATAAGGAAAATGGCTTGGTTCCGTGATTTTTAGCCGAAAGTTGTTAACTGATTAAACCGATTGACAAGCTTAAAATCCTGCTGTCGAATGCATTGTGCTAAGCTGGTTGTTAGGTGTTTTTAATAATATTGCTCAATACTGTTTTTAAGATGAGGGTTCTTAGTATTATTATTCTAAATACTATTCTTCTTGATGCTATTCTTCTTAATGCTATTGGTTTATTAAAAATAACGCGGCAATCAGCGCTCTTCAATAGACATATTTTATAAAAGTGCTTTGGACAGGTTTTATGCGTTCAGACAGTTTTTGTTGTTGTCTACCTTGATTTTTAGCTTTCCCGCCTTTTATATTTCTTGTATTTCATAACTTATTTATTGCGCCTGACGTAATCTATCCTCCAAGGACTATCACACTATGAATAACCCACTCAGTTTCGATGAATTATTAGACTATTTGGACAATGAAGAAAGCGCGTTTGTGCTCGATAGTGTTGCCACCCATGGTTTTTTGACCGCGACTGTCATTGGCCGTCCGTTGCCAAATTGGATAGAAGCATTGTTTGAAGGTCATGTTAGTGAAATTCCAGAAAATGTTATTGACGGTATCCAGCGCTGGCGCGAATCGATTATGGCGGAACTAAAAAACGAGACGCCGATTGAGCTACCATTTGGTGAAGATGCCGGTAACGAAGAAGTGGCGGTCGATTTTTCAGACGAGTCAGATATCGTTGCTTGGTCAATTGGCTTTGTTGATGCGATGTATGGCGATGAAGCCAGTGATTGGTTTGAAGATGAAGAAACTGCAGAAGATGTGGCGGTCTTAACCTTGCCGATGATTGTACTCAGTGGCATCGATGACGAAGATCCTGAGCTTGCGCAAATGCGTGCCGATGAAGATAAAATGGCGCAAATGGCCAATAGCATTGAAGGCAATTTGACTGAGCTGTTTTTATTGTTCCATACAAACGACTAGAGCTGTTTGTATATAAACAGACGGACGAACAGATAGCTAAATAGACAGTGTTTATTCAGTATCATTATCAAAATAAATGCTGTCTATAAATTAATACTATCGATAAGCATTCTTCCTTACTATTTACTGAATCCTTAAATATTCTTTGAACTCCCTATAAGTCACCGATAAGGCTGTACTATGACTGTGCAACTCTCCAATCTTGAGCACTTACCCAACTATCAGATTACCGAGCGCTTAGACGTCGTATATGGCAGTACCGTGCGTTCAAAGCATGTCGGTAAAGACTTGTTTGCTGGGCTTAAAAATATCGTCGGCGGTGAGTTGACGGCTTATACCGAGCTGTTAGAAGAATCACGTCAAGAAGCGATCGATCGTATGGTGGTTAAGGCAGAAGCTTTGGGCGCTGATGCGGTCGTGGGCCTGCGTTTTTCGACCTCGAGCATTGCCCAAGGTGCATCAGAGTTGTTTGTCTATGGTACAGCGGTCAAAGCCGTCCCGATGTCTCAGCAACCACCGAGCAATCACTCTGGTCATACGGATTTCAATAATCACAATAACGATCAGAGTCACAGCCAAGCAGCGCCTCAATCGCCAAGCACCGCTACTGATGATTTGCCACGTTTCAACCCTTTTGGTTAATGAACCATAAAAAGCGGCAACGCTTTTTGATGATACGAGACGTCCGATGAATAACTCTCTTACCCAAATGCTGATGAACTATGCGCCGCTTATCGTTCTGTTTGTGCTGGGCTGGTTTTTTGGGGCGCGGCATGAGCGGCAGCATTTGGCACAACTAAGAGTCGCAGAGCAAGAACTCAGTCATATTATCGTCTCAAGTGAGCGCTTTTATGTGCCAAAACTTTCTGCGGATACTGAGTGCCAGTTGGTCATGGGCAGCGTGGTGATTGCACAAGATTATTTTAAAATGGTCATAGCGCGCATCTTAAGTATCTTTGGCAAAAATCTGACCACTTATGAAACCTTGCTTGACCGCGCTCGCCGTGAAGCATTGGTGCGTATGCGCACACAAGCGCAGGCGCAAGGTTATAACCATATCTATGGTTTACGTCTTGAAGTGAGTAATATCAATCAGTTGGGCAGCATGGTCGAAGCCATTGCTTACGGTACGGCAGTGCTTAGTACTGAAAATTCTACTAAAGCGCCTACTGACGCCTCCATCACTATGCCGACCAAAACCTCCATCAATATTTCCAAAATATAACTTCTTATACCGTCATAGCTATTTAACTAAAAGTATTTAGCGCTAATTATCAGAATCCAAATTATCTGAAAGCTCACGGTAAACCCTCTCATTTAATCTCGTCAAAATCCCTTTTATTTTTACTTAGTCACGATATGCCGTATTTGACTGGTGAGTCGTTGAATAAAACAGCTAAACCTAACTTTTGCCCTATATACTCCCTTTATTAATTCTTAATTATTGTTGATAATTAGCAATAACATTACTATGAAAGATGCTATAAAAAACCGTTCAAAATAAGTATTGTTTAAAACGGGTGATGTCCGTTATCTATAAGCATTAGCAAGGATTGCTAATCAGGCATCATTTAATCATTATAAATTGACCTAGCAATAGGTCATATCTACAGGGATGTAGTTATGGAAAGTCTGGCTCTAGTCACCTTAGTAAATACCGTTGTTATTCCTGTTTGCTTGTTTTTAATCATGATGGGTATGGGTTTGACCCTGATTACCAATGATTTTAAACGGGTATTAAAATACCCAAAAGCTGTCGGTATTGGCTTGACCAATCAGCTGATACTGTTGCCAATCATTGGCTTTGCCCTAGCTAATATCATGCCATTACGCCCAGAATACGCCGTTGGGGTTATGCTCCTCGTTCTGTGTCCGGGCGGCACTACCTCAAACTTATTTACCTATTTGGCTAAAGGCGATGTGGCACTGTCGGTGACGATGACAGCGATTGCCAGCGTTATTACCGTATTTACCATTCCCATTGTGCTGAGTTTTTCATTGATTTATTTTATGGGCAGCGGTAGTGAGTTTGAATTACCGGTAGTAAAAACCGTGCTTACCTTGGTGGTGCTGACGATTGTGCCTATTAGTATCGGGATGTTAATTAAACGCTACGCCCCAAAAGTTGCCGATCGCTCACAAGTCTATGTGTCTCGATTTGGGGTGATATTTTTAACGTTTTTAGTGCTGTTTTTGGGTTATGTGCAACGCGATATCATTGTCGATGCCTTTATCGCGACCGGCCCTGTATCGGTATTATTAAACGTCTCAACCATGGCGCTCGGTTATTATAGTAGCAAATGGTTCGGCCTTAACTTAGCGCAAAGAACGTCGGTGACGCTAGAAGTCGGTCTACAAAACAGTACTTTATCGATATTTATGGCATTAACGCTATTATCTAACTACGATATGTCGATGATGCCCGCCATTTATACCTTGGTAATGTTCCTAACGGCAGGCATTTTGGTGCGTATATTTAGCGCTCGGCACAATAAGTTAAGAAAGTCTGAGATAGAAAGTAGTGTGTTGGCAGCGCGTATGCTGTAAGTGGAAATGTATGGTTTATCATAATTAAGCACTCACAATTGCTCGATTATAGTTTTTTAGTGATAAAGCTGCATAACCGCTTTCAATATAGTCAGTGCTAGATAAAATAAGTACAAAGGTTATAACGGGCTACTGTGGTAAATTTTCCATGCTTGCTGTGTGCTTTGCACTCTCGAGGCGGCGTAAAATTTATCCCAGCAGCCCTGTACTATTTTTAAATGGAATTTATTATAGTTAACGTCGGTTATCGAGCTTTAGCGTGAGATTTAAAAATACGGTGCTGATTATCTCTAGTAAGGTCCACGGATATTGTTTTTTGCCTCTAACTTATCCTTAGCTGTTTCTTCCTTTACTTTGGCTAATTCAAATAGGAAGGTACGGTTTTTAAGTATCGCGACAAATACCACGCCGCCGACGGTATTGCCTATCAACACCACGGCTAAAAACAGCAAATAACGCCCTAAGCTGACGGTGTTGCCATAGAGCAAGGCTGAAAAGATTTCGATATTGCCGACGATACTATGATGCAAACCCAAAAAGCCGATACTGCCAGTAATCAGCGTCACCAAGACGATGCGGCTAAGGGTATCGCGCGCTGAGGTCACAAGCCACGCGGTGACGCCCATCATCCAGCCTGCCAAGATGGCGCTGCCGAATATCACCCACCATCTAAACCCTAAGATATGCTCGGCATAAGTATCAATGTCGCTGACGCTAAACAGCTGCATATTTAAACCCAAACCTATCATCAATGCCGCAAATAAACAGCCACCAACGACGTTACCGGCGATGACGATGCCCCACAGGCGTAGCAGCTTACTGAGCGGTTCGATTTTATTGAGGACGGGTAGGCTTAAGAGTGAGGTTTGTTCGGTAAATAATAGCGACTGACCAATGACGACGATAATAAAGCCAATCGGGTAAAGTAGGGAGGCGAGTACCACAGCATAATGGCTCGGTAGCACGCCACTCAATAGCGCAAAAGCCGCTAAAATCATAAAGAAACTGATGCCAATTTCAAGGCCAGCGGTAAAAGCACTGGTAAATAGTGAGCCAAGTGAGCGCTCAAAAGTTTCTCTGGCATCCATCACTTGCTCAACTAAGATACTGGCATAGCTTTTTGCTTGACTTAAATTGTCATCGTTGGCGAATTTTTTGATGGTTTCTTGGTCTTCTTTGCTAATATCCTCAGAAAAATCCTCATATTCTAAATTTTCTGTTGCATCGGTGTCGTCTGGCACATCAGCGTTGCTAACGTCCTTGTTGTTAGCACTAGATAGATGGTTAGCGCTCTCATCAATCAAGTGCTTATCATCTATGTTATCAGCTTTAGAATGGCTGTTATTGCTATAGGTGTGCTCAGTCTCTTGGGACACGGTCGGCTCGCTGTTTATCAGATTATTATTTTAGGATAAAGACGCCATTTATTATGCTATACGATAACTATATAAGTTCTCGCATGACCCATATTTTATAACACGACTAGGATTTATTTTGTGGGAAGTTCAGCTGATTGCGGTTGTTTATTGGTATTTGCTGCTATTTGCTGCTATTTGCTGGTGTTAGTGGCGCAATGACGCGCTGTAAGGCTGATAAATTACCTTAGCATCTAACAAAATCTGCCCATCTGCGTTAAAATCACTCTATTAATTATTTTCCCTATTTTTCGATAACTTTGTTTGACCACATTCATTTTTAATAAAAGACCATTCTATTATGAGTACTCCTAATACCCCTGAAAATACCAAGAGCAACCTGACCGAATCTATTCAAGCCGCCTTAAGTCAATTAGAGAACGCCTACAATCCAAGCGATGTCGAAGCGGGCATGTATCAAGGCTGGGAAGACAGTGGTTATTTTAAGCCAAGCTTTGATAAAGACGAGTCATTCTCTATCGCCTTGCCGCCACCGAACGTCACCGGTTCACTGCATATGGGTCATGGCTTTAATAATGCCATTATGGATGCGCTGACCCGTTATCATCGTATGGATGGTGACAACACACTCTGGCAACCGGGCACCGACCATGCAGGTATTGCCACCCAAATGGTCGTTGAGCGTCGCCTAGAAGCGCAAGGTATTAAGCGCCGTGATATGACGCGTGAAGACTTTATCGATAAAGTGTGGGAATGGAAAGAAGAGTCGGGCGATAATATCACCCGTCAGATTCGTCGGCTTGGCAGCTCGGTCGATTGGTCGCGTGAGCGCTTTACCATGGATGATGGCTTATCCAATGCGGTTAAAGAAGTATTTGTGCGCCTGTTTGACGATGGTTTGATTTATCGTGGTAAGCGTCTGGTCAACTGGGATCCTAAGTTCCAAACGGCGTTATCGGATTTAGAAGTAGAAAACGTCGATGAAAAAGGCAGCTTATGGCATTTCCGCTATCATTTCACTGATAAAGAGTTGCAAACCCAAGAGGGTAAAAACTATCTGGTCGTCGCCACCACGCGCCCTGAAACCTTACTGGGTGATACCGCCGTTGCGGTCAATCCAAAGGATGAGCGTTACGCGCATTTGATTGGCAAAACCATTACCTTGCCAATCACTGGTCGCATTGTGCCTATTGTTGCCGATGATTATGTTGATATCGAATTTGGTACCGGCTGCGTAAAAATCACCCCAGCCCATGACTTTAATGATTATGAACTTGGTCGTCGTCATAACTTGCCATTGATCAATATCCTTGATGAGCGCGCTAACATTTTGCCAGCGATGGAAGTTTATCCTGATCTGCAAACACGTGAGCCAACATTAGAGACCACGCCGAGTGAGTATGCTGGACTTGAGCGTTTTGCGGCGCGTAAATTCCTTGTTGAGCAAGCAGGTGAGCAAGGCTGGCTAGAAGATATCGAAGACTACGCGCTCAAAGCCCCGCGTGCTGAGCGTGGCGGCACCATCGTTGAGCCGTGGTTGACTGATCAGTGGTATGTAGCAGTAAGTAAGCTTGCCAAGCCTGCGATTGATGCCGTAGAAGATGGTCGTATTGAATTCGTCCCTGCGCAATATAAAAACATGTATATGTCGTGGATGACCGACTTGCAGGACTGGTGTATCAGCCGTCAGCTATGGTGGGGACATCGTATCCCTGCATGGTATGACGATGCCACAGGTGAGATTTATGTTGCCCGTGATGAAGCGGAAGTACGCACTAAGTACAATTTAAGCGACGACGTAAAATTGCGCCAAGATGATGACGTGCTTGATACCTGGTTTAGCTCGGGTTTATGGACGTTTAGTACGCTTGATTGGGCAGACCCTAACGCCGATCCACGCGTCCTTAAAACCTTTCACCCGACCAGCGTGTTGGTCACCGGTTTTGACATTATCTTCTTTTGGGTTGCGCGCATGATCATGATGACCATGCATTTTGTCAAAAACGAAGATGGCACGCCGCAAGTACCGTTTAAGACCGTTTATGTGCATGGTCTGGTACGTGATGGCAATGGTCAAAAGATGTCAAAATCTAAAGGTAACGTCTTAGATCCTATCGATTTGATTGATGGTATCGATTTGGAAACGCTGGTTGAAAAACGCACCAGCAATATGATGAACCCAAAAGATGCGGCCAAAATTGAAAAGCAAACGCGTAAAGAGTTCCCAGAAGGTATCCCAGCCTACGGTACCGATGCGCTGCGCTTCACCTTTACCTCCCTTGCTAGTACTGGTCGCGATATCAACTTTGATCTAAAGCGTGTCGAGGGCTATCGTAACTTCTGTAATAAAATCTGGAACGCCAGCCGCTTTGTACTGATGAATTGTGTCGATAAAGAAGGCAATGCCCAAGCGATTGACCAAGTGGCCAACATGGATGTTTGGGAATTGCCAGAAAAATGGATCATGAGTCGTCTAAACTCGACGATTAGTAATATCCATCAGCATTTTGCCCAGTATCGCCTTGATATGGTCAGTCATGATATTTATGAGTTTATCTGGAATGAATACTGTGATTGGTATGTTGAGCTTGCCAAAGCCAGCCTCAATGATGACTCGGTATCGAGCGAGCGTAAAGCACAAATCCGCTATGTATTGCTGCATGTGTTAGAGACCGCGCTACGCTTTAGCCATCCAATCATGCCGTATCTGACCGAGCAAATCTGGCAGACGGTTGCGCCGCTATTGGGTCGTAAAAATACCGACAGTATCGTCGTTGCTGACTATCCACAAACCGATACTGCCCAAATCAGTGAGCAAACTGAGGCAGATATGGAGTGGCTACAAGAGCTTATCGCGAGCGTGCGTAATATCCGCGGCGAGATGAAACTGGGAAATGCAGTACGTCTGCCAGTGCTACTACAAAATATCTCTAGCGACGAAGATGCGCGCCTGTCACGTATCAAAAACCAGTTTAAAGCGCTTGCCAAAGTCGAGAGCCTAGAGATCGTCAAAGAAGGCGATGAAGTGCCACTATCGTCATCAAGTATGGTCGGTCAGTTACGTGTACTTGTACCGATGAAAGGGCTAATCGATCCAACGGCTGAGCTAGCTCGTTTAGGTAAGTCATATGATAAGTTGAAAGGTCAAGCCGAAGGTATCGCCCGCAAGCTTGGTAATGAAGGCTTTGTCAGTAAAGCGCCTGCGGAAGTGGTCTATGCTGAAAAGGCTAAACTGGCTGAGCTAGAAGGGCAGTTGACGGCGATGACAGCGCAGATGGAAGAATTAAAGGCGTTGTAAAATAAAATAAGTACATTCATACCTGTAGTTTTATCCTAAAAATACCATCATAAATCTATGATGGTATTTTTTATCGTTTATACGATTAGCAATGAACTTTATGTCTCAGGCTGTCCTTTGTATCCAGAATTTAATCAATTAAAGATGCTGTATAAAATAGTAGATCATGGGCGTTACTAATTAGAATCAATATGTGTATATTGCATGTTGTTTTAATGTTTTTTAAGTCTTGTCTACAAAATTGAATAATTTGAAATGTTATTTTAAGGAGCATTATGTTATCTGCTTATCGTGAGGATTATTTTTTTCTTAGCCGCGCATTGCCTGTTCTAGGCATATTGGCAGCTATTTATGGCTTGTTATGGGTATTGGCCGTTCCGATTAATGCAGTAGTATTAGCTATTGTATTAATGGTGGTATTTTGTCTGATCAAAATTCCCGTTGCAGTTTCTTTACTTTCTGCTGCTTTGCTTGGTGGCCTCCATGCAAGAATAGAATTTCCTGATATCTTACAGGTATTAAATGACAATCTACTCAGTGGCGCACAGGTAGGTATGACCTATATCATGGTCGGAGCGTTTGCAGTTGCACTTGCGAGAAGTGGTATTCTCGATTGGGTCGCGCAAAAAATGGCCAGTAGCTTAAATCGTGATGGGGTTAATGTACGTAAACAAGTTAAATGGATGCTGTTTAGTTTGTTTATTGTTGCCTCACTGCTCTCGCAAAATCTAATCCCAGTACATATTGCCTTTATTCCAGTACTTATTCCGCCGTTGCTTGGGCTGATGAATCGTTTGCAAATTGATCGACGTGCTGTTGCCTGTATTCTGGCCTGTGGAATTAGTGCTTCTTATCTTTTACTACCGTTTGGTTTTGGTGCTATTTATCTGAATGAGATTTTACTAGAAAATTTTAATAGTGTTGGCGCAGCGTCAGGATATGCTGCTACTGCCAGTATGGCTCCTAAAGCGATGTTTTTTCCAGTGATGGGAATCCTTGCTGGAATGCTATTTGCAGTTTTGATTACGTATCGTAAACCACGTAATTATACGCAGCTAGAAAAACTAGAGGCGTATGTCGCACCTGTTGAAGAAAAAATTGAGATTGGTTTGCAGCCATTACTATTTACCGCATTAGCGGTTGTGGTGGTGCTATTGTTCCAAATTTATTTTGATTCACTATTTATTGGAGCAATGATTGGATTTATGATTCTTGGTTTTTCTGGTATTTATCGCTGGCAGGCTCAAGATGATGTTTTTACTCAAGGTGTGCGTTTAATGGCTGAAATTGCCGTGATTATTACTATTGCTTCTAGTTTTGGTGCCCTATTAACGGCCACTGGTGACATAGATCCGCTAGTAAAATCGGCTACCCAGTTTTTTGGTGATAATAAACTCTTTGGTGCGGCAGTAATGTTAATCGTCGGTTTGTTTATTACAATTGGTTTTGGCGACTCGTTTGCTTCTGTGCCAATCTTAGCACCAATTTATATTCCGTTAGCTTTTGCCCTTGGTTTTTCACCATTGGCGGCGCTAGCGATGCTTGGCGCTTCTGCTGCATTAGGCGACGCTGGCTCTCCAGCTTCTACGCTTACACTTGGCGCCACCGCTGGTCTAAATGCCGATGGACAGCACGACCATATTAAAGACAGTGTGATTCCAACTTTTTTCCATGCCAATATTGGTATGTTGCTCTTTACTTGGGTAGCGGTAGTTTGGCTATTGGGTTAATTTAAAGACTAAGACGCTAGGTTTTAATATCATTCATTTTAAACAAGGATGTTTACCATGAAAAAAACATCAACCGCCAAAGCCCTTAACCTAAGCGCCTTGTTGTTAAGTCTAAGCGCTTGCGTCCTTGTCTCACCACCGACTAATGAAGACACCTTAACAGACGCCGATCTTATTCGAGCTGCTGAGCAAAAAGAATCCGCACCAACCGAAGGCGCGCAGCAGTGGGTCATTGGCTATCATCATGGTATTGCAGTGGTCAAATCATTCCAGTGCTCAGACCTCTGTCCGCAAAACACCTTGCGCGTGATTTATTATGACGTGCCTGCCGATGCTACTTGTAAGGGTGTCGGCGGGGTGACCAAATCCATATTAGTACCCATCGCCATTACCGTGATGCCAAAAGAATACTGCTTTCCAAAGGCAATCGCAGATTACTGGGAAAGCTATCCTGCCAAATCGTAGTGAATAACGATCTACACTTACCTAACTGCTAAACAAACTACGTATCCGTAGCAAAACCGTGCAAAATCAGTCTTGAACCTAGGTTTGAACTTCTTTATCTTTGATAGCTTATATAGGTAGTCCAAACCTAACGACCTAATGTCTAACACTGACTGATAAAACTCCCATGACTCAACCAAAAAAAGCTTTTTACTATCGACCTAAGACCAATCAACATAACAGCCCAACCGTACGTTGGACGTTTTTGATACTGGGTTGGGTGTTTTTTGTCTTGGGTATTATTGGCATCTTGTTACCAGTGATGCCAACCGCGCCTTTTATACTATTGGCAGCGGGTTGCTGGGCGCGTAGCTCACGACGCTTTCACTTTTGGCTGATTAATCACAAATATTTTGGTAAATATGTCCGTGATTGGGAAGATCGCCGCGCCGTACCGCTATATGCGAAGTGGTTGGCAACCATAATGATGACCATATCAACAATAATGTTATTTTTTAACATTCCTGCCGACATGGTATGGGTCGCATGGCTGCTAGCCGTTGTCTGTACTAGCGTAGCGGTGTTTTTATTTCGTTTGCCCAATGCTTAAAAATAGGCTAAATAGGGCCAAAAAACAGTCAATCTTTGCACTTAGTTACACGAAAGGTGAGATAAGGCTTGCGATACTGAACTAACCTCCCTATAATACGACCAAGCTTAAGAGCAGTTCTGCACCAAATCATTACCTCGTAGTATTAGTTATAATCCTTCGTTTTAATATTTATCGTTCAGTAGCTATTTGCAAGCGTTACCGGTCACTAGACCATTAATAAATTAAAAAGTAGGATTATCAATATGTCAGATACTCAAAAAGGTACAGTTAAGTGGTTCAACGAAGCTAAAGGCTTTGGTTTTATCGCTCCAGAAACTGGCGCAGACGTTTTTGCTCATTACAGCGAAATCACTGGTTCAGGCTTCAAAACTTTAGCTGAAGGCCAAGAAGTTGAGTTCACTGTAACTCAAGGTCAAAAAGGTCCACAAGCTCATAACATCGTTGCTATCTAATTTGTCTTTATAGACAACTAGAGCAAGATGAATAAAAAACGAACCTTCGGGTTCGTTTTTTTTCGTCTATTGTTTATGTTTATCGCTTATGATAAATGCCTTAATAATAAGGCGCTAAGCAAAGCTTTTAAAGTAAAAATGCCTACGACTATGGTGATAGTCGTAGGCATTTTTGGTTTGGTGTTAAGAGTTTGGTGTGTAGTCAGTAACTGTTTTAGAGTGAAGTGATTAGAGTGAAGCAATCACTATATTAATCAGTCCGCCGCCAATGATAAGCCAAGCAAACATCATTGCGCCTAAGATAAGCGGTTTAACCCCCGCTTGTTTAATGGCGCTTAGGTGTGTGGTTAAGCCCAACGCAAACATTGCCATGGTAAGCAACACATCATCGAGCATGACCATGCTACGCTCAAAGCCTGCCGTCATTGGCACCCAAGTATGTAGTAACACTACTAATATAAAAATAAAGGCAAACCATGGCACTTTGACTTGTTGTACACGCTTCATCAACGACAGTTTTTCGCCATTTTTGCTACTGGTTGCGGTTAAGGCAAACGATAAAATCAGCAAAAAGGGCGCAAGCATCATTACCCGTATCATTTTAGTGACGACCGCTGTATTTCCAACTTCGGTACTAACGGCATTACCAGCGACCACCACTTGCGCGACTTCATGAATGGTTGAACCGGTATAAATGCCGTATTGCTGGGCGTTTAGCCACGGTTGCAACCAGCCAAGCTGATATAAAAACGGATAGAGCAACATGGCAATCGTGCCAAAGACCACCACGGTGGCGACGGCGATAGTGACTTTATGGGCTTCCGCTTTGACCACCGGCTCTGCGGCAATCACCGCTGCCGCACCGCAAATACTGGCACCAGCACCAATCAATAACGTCGTCTGCTTATCGACTTTGAGCCATCTGGTGCCCAGCCAATAGGTGAGTAAAAACGTTGAGGTTAATACCAGCGCATCCGTCATTACCGCTGGCATACCAACACTAGCAACTTGGGTTAAAGTCAGCTTAAAGCCATAAAAAATAATAGCAAGGCGTAATATTTGACCTTTGGCAAAGTTAACCCCATCGCTAAGTTGTTCAGAAAAATTTGGATATAGCGTATTACCCAATACCATCCCAAGCAAGATTGCTAGGGTTAATGAGGACAGCCCAATAATACGCCCGTCCGACCACGTATCTAAGCTCATATTCAGCCACAAGCAAAACAAGCTACCAATCAGCACGAAAATCAGCCCCAAAATATGGCGGTTATGCGGAAAGTAGTTATGCATGTTTTGTGCTAAAGCGTTCATGTCGTACGCACCTATTATTTATCATCTATAATCGAAATAAGCATAAGCTTATGAATAGACAGTATAAGTCATGTCGATTTATAATAAAAACAGATTAATAAGATATAAACTATCGATTTTTTAGGTTAAGAATCGATTCTTGGAGTTTAGGCTTTTGGAATTTATAGGCAGCATAGGATGTCAGAGCCATTATGAAAAAACCCATACAGATGCTGCCGAAGATTACCCTTAAGCAGCTATCGGTGTTTGTCAGTATTTATCAAACTGGCAGCACCAGCCGTGCCAGTGAGGAGTTGCATTTGTCGCAGTCGGCAGTTAGTAGCGCGCTCACTGAGCTGGAGTCAAGGTTGCAGATGCCGCTATTTGAGCGCGTCGGGCGCAGGCTAAATCAGCATCCAAACGCCCATCCTATTTATATACAGGCACAGGCTATATTAGGACAGGCCTTAACGCTAGAGCATTATCATAAGCATCAAGCGGGGCAGATTCATATCGGTGCCAGTACCACTATCGGCAATTATGTGCTGCCGCCGTTGCTTGCCAAGCTATATGCAGCGCTACCGGATGCCCATATCGATATGTATATTGCCAATACCCAAGAGGTAGTCGGCGAGGTTGAGCAGTTAAATATCGATATTGCTTTGGTCGAAGGCATGCCACGTCCGACAGATATGAAAGTGATTGAACAGCGCGCTTGGCGGACCGATACCTTGATGGTCTTTGCTAAGCGTCATAGTAAGTGGCTGACAGGCATGAAGTATAACGAGAAAGAAAAATGTTATGAGTTGAGCGCGGAACAGCTGGCAAGGCTGCCGCTATTGGTACGAGAGGCTGGCTCGGGTACGCGGCAAATTATCGATGAGCAATTATTGCAATATCTGCCGCATGCTGAGATTGTGATGGCGATTCAGCAATCAGAAGCCATTAAACATATGGTAAGCGCCGATATCGGGCTTGGTTGTTTATCGCAGCATGTCATTGAGGCGGAGCTGGCAGCAGGAAAATTGGTGCAGGTAAAAGTAGCGGGTATAGACTTATCACGTACGTGGTGGCTAGTTTGGCACAAAGCCCGCCATCAAAGCCCTATTTGGCAAAGCTTTATTGATATTTTGATAGAAGATTGATTTTAATGGTAAATGTAGAGATTCTAGTGAGAATATTTACTGTTTTAATGAATAATAAAAAAGCGCAATGTCATACAATGCGCTTTTTTTAATGAGCTATTTTAATAGTTTCAAATAACTTGGGAACGACGTTAAGTCTGCTCTTAGAGTTATTTATTAACCGGTTTATCCAGTCTCACCACTAAGCTGTCGCAAGGGACATTGGGCAAGATATTATCTGCTGTCGCGCCGCTGAGCCAAGCAGCGATACCATGACGTTCATGACGACCGATGACCAATAAATCAACATCATGCTTATGGCAATAGTTGACGATACCTTCACTGTTAGAGATGGCGGTGGTCACTTCAGAATTTACCGCATGTAAATCGTTACGGTCCAAAAACTGTGCCAATTTGGCGCGCGCTTCTTGGCAGCGCTCATCATCAATTTCATCATATAAGCTTGAGGCAGGCACCAGCTCATAGCCGAAGCCAACCATAGTATCTTTAACGATATGAAGCACCGATAGCTTGGCGTTAGGACGATTCTCAACGATGCGTTTGGCCTTTTGGGCGACCACATCAGCATCGGACATTAGGTCGGTGACCAATAAAATATGTTCGTAACTCATAGCGTCTTCCTCGTGTCAGATAGTATTTACTATAGCACTCCTACCGAGCGCTGTTAAGTGCTGCTAAGCTATCTTTGTCTATATCTTATAGGGATATTTGTTACGCTTAACAGTAGCTTTTTAGCGCCTTGCTTGCTTATCTCGTTATTTTGGTACAGGCTGATCGAGTTTTACCACGAGACTGTCGCAAGGTACGTTTGGCAAGATACTGTCGGCGGTTGCCTTGACTAACCAAGCGGCGATACCGCGGCGCTCATGGCGACCGATAATCAGTAAATCGACTTCTTTTTCGCGGCAATAATTGACGATGCCTTTACTGTTAGAGATAGCGGCAGTGACCTCGGAGTTGACCGCGTTTAGCTCATTGCGTTCTAAGAATTGCGCCAATTTAGTGCGTGCTTCTTGCCAGTGTTCGCCATCGAAATCGCCTGACAAACTAGACGCAGGCACCAGCTCAAAGCCGAAGCGCACCATATCATCTTCAACGATATGCAAAACGGATAGTCTAGCCTCAGGCGAGCCTGCAAGGATACGTTTGGCTTTTAGGGCAACCTCGTCAGCATCGGACAATAAGTCGGTGACCAGTAAAATATGTTGGTAGCTCATCAGGGGCTCCTAAAATAGTAGTTAACTTTATAGTAGCAGTGCTGGCTACCTTTGTTAAGGGTTAAAACCATTATTTGATTATGGATATTGCCTTAATACTACTTTTAAAATATTCATTGATAAATCTTACCCAGTGAGCCGTTATTACCATATGGCTAGCTTGACTTATCCATAGGTAAGCCCCATCTATTAGCGCTATAGACACCATTTTATGAGCCCCGAAAATCAGGGCACGATATACATTATCATTGATAAGGATAACTATGACTGACACGCCATTTACTGCGGATTTAACGCTACATCCAGCGTTTGAGCTGATTGAGCATCGCCACATTGAGGCGCTATCGATGGATGTGCTGATCAGTCAGCATGTTAAGACTGGGGCCATGCATTACCATTTGGCGCATCCGAGTGATGAAAATGCCTTTTTGGTCGGCTTTCGCACTCAGCCAATGGATTCAAAAGGTGAGGCGCATATTCTAGAGCACGTGGCTTTGTGTGGCTCTGAGAAATTCCCTGTACGTGACCCGTTTTTCTCAATGATTAAACGCTCATTAAATACTTTTATGAATGCGATGACTGCTGCCGATTGGACCGCCTATCCGTATGCGACGCAAAATAAAAACGACTACTTTAACTTACTTGCCGTTTATCTTGATGCGTCATTTTTCCCTAATATACATCCGCTTGATTTTGCCCAAGAAGGTATTCGCGTCGAGTTAGACGAAAATGATAAGCCGCAGTTTAAAGGTATCGTTTTTAATGAGATGAAAGGCGCGATGAGCGGCGAGATTGACCAGTTATATCATACGGTCGCCCATCATTTGTTCCCAACGACGACCTATCATTACAATTCAGGCGGCGATCCTGCTGATATTCCTGACTTGACCCATCATGAGCTGGTTGAATTTCATCAAAGCCATTATCACCCATCAAACAGCGTGATTATGAGCTTTGGTAATATTCCTGTTGCTGAAACCCAAGCGAAAATCCATGAGGATGCTTTGATTCAGTTTGAAGCCGGTAAAAAACACGTGTCGCGTCCAGAAAAGCGTCTATCTGCGCCGATTAGCGCTGTCGATACTTACACCGCTGATGAAGCCGGCCCTGACCAAACCCATCATGTGGTTGCGTGGTTATTACCGTCAATTACTGATCCAAAGCAGCGTTTGGCGTTACGTCTGTTAGAAGGGGTATTGGTTGAGCATGCTGGTTCGCCGCTGCGTGCGTATTTGGACAGCCACCCACTTGGTAAAGCGCCAAGTCCGCTATTGGGACTCGATGACAGTCATTATGAAATGGTCTTTTATACCGGTCTGCGCGGTTCAAGCCCTGAGCATGCCGAAGCGGTAGAGCAGGGCATTATTGATTTGCTTAAAGAGGTCGCGAGCAAACCGATTGATGATGAAACCATTGAAACCATTTTGCATCAAATTGAGATTGATCAGCGCCATATCGGCGGTGATAGCATGCCGTATGGTTTGAATCTCATGCTAGAAGGCTTTAGTACGGCGATTCATGATGGCAACCCTATCGATGTCTGGGAAGTTGATGAGCATTTGCAGTGGCTGCGTGAACAAGTAAAAGATGCGCAGTGGTTACTGAATTTAATCAAAACTCATTTACTTGATAATCAGCATCGTGTCCGTATCACACTGACACCTGATAGCGAAAAAACTGCCCGTTTGGCAGCAGCCGAGCAAACCCGTCTTGATACGATTGCGATGGATTTGACCGCTGATGATAAAGCTATCTTAAAACAACAGGCATTAGATTTGGCAGCGCGCCAAGCAGCACCTGATGATTTAAGCTTGTTGCCAAAGGTTGGCTTAGAAGATGTCCCGACCGATATCAGTTTTAAGCAAGGTACGCAAAAACAAGTGAATTTAAGTGGGCAAGAGAGCACCTTATTTGAATATGAAGCGGGTACCAATGGCTTGTATTACTATCAAGTGATTGTGCCGTTGACCGATGCCATTGGTAATCAGGATACCAGCGAGCTACCCGTTAATGAAGTGATTAATCATCCATTGTTGCCGATTTACTTAAGCTTATTGTCTGAGCTTGGTACCGACTCGCTAAGCGCTCATGAGATGCAAGCTAAGCAAGCGGCGCATTCATCAGGGGTGACGGCGCGTATCAGTCAGCGTACCAATATCGATGACAGCCAAGCGATTAGCAGCTACTTTGTTGTGGCAACGCGCGCGCTAAATCGTAAACCTGAAGCGATTGATTTGCTAAAAGAAGTCATGGAGCACAGTGTCTTTAGTGAGCACGATCGTATCAAAGAAATCTTGCAGCAGCGCCAAGCAGGTTGGCAATCAAACCTTGCCGGTTCTGGACATTCTTATGCGATGCAAACCGCCAGTCGCGGCATGAGCCGCCAAGCGCAGTTAGAATATGTGCGCAGCGGTCTGCCAGCACTGAACGCGCTAAAAGACTTCTTAACCCATGCCAGTACTGATGATGCGCAGTGGGATAAATTGGCAACCAGCTTGATGGATTTACATCAACGGTTAATCAGCTTGCCTAAGCACGCCGTTATTATCTGTGAAGCTGAGCAAACCGAACGCTTAAGTAACTTAATCGTTGATAGCTGGAAAGACAGCCAAGCGCCAAAAATTGCTGAAAAAATCACAAACTCTGATACAGGTATTGAAGACAATATCCCAAGCGAGTTTGCCGAGTTGCAACTTGATGCGGCGCTAAATGGCGAGAAAGACGCGGTCAAAGCACTAGAAAGTGGTGTGGCGCTCGATGTTGAAGATTTGGCGTGGCTAGTTCCGACCAACGTCTATCATAATGCTAGCGCATATACCGTGCCAGCAGCCGACCATCCTGATACCGCTGCCTTGATGGTATTAGCGCCTTATCTGCGTAATGGCTATCTGCATAGTGCCATCCGTGAGCGCGGCGGTGCTTATGGTGGCGGTGCAGGCTACGATGCCAATGCTTGCGCCTTTAAGTTCTTTAGCTACCGCGATCCGCAGTGTGCTGAGACCTTTGCACATTTTGATGCCAGTATCGAATGGTTATTAAATGAGCCGCAAACCGATGAGCAGTTGGAAGAAGCCATCTTAGGTATTATCTCAGGTATGGATAAACCAGGCTCTCCAGCAGGTGAAGCGGTCAAAGCCTGCTTTGCCAATCTGCATCATCGCGGTGTCGAGTGGCAGCGTAAAATGCGTGCAGCCATATTGGCCGTGACGGTTGCTGACTTGCAGCGTGTTGCTAAGCAATACCTGCAAGGGCAACAGCATGTACGTGCGGTACTTGCGCCTTATGATAAAGAAGCAGCGGTACAAGAGCTTGGCTTTAAAGTGTGTAAAATTAAAAGCTAATCTTCTTAAAGTCTGCTGACTTAATTGCTATAAAAACCGCCGCTTTCATTTTTAGTGAAAGCGGCGGTTTTATTTTGGGTGAGTCTTTTAAAGCGCTATTTCTTAAAGGTTTACTTTTTAATTAAATAATTTGCCAGCGCTTTATAAGCGGGTAGTGAGGTTGGGTCAATTTTGCTATTACTGGCGTCTGGATATGACGCAAAGCGCACGATAACCATATCGGCTGCGGGATCGACATAAATGGTTTGACCATGGACGCCGCGTGCCGCATAGATAGGCGTGGGATTATTAAATAACCACCACATGCTTTTGTAGCTGCCATTAGTCAGATGCTGATAACCTGCTTTTGCAAAAGCGTTTTTATCACCGCCGGCTTCGATATTATCAACGACCGCCGCTGGGAATAAACGTTCGCCACTAATCTTGCCTTTATTGAGCATTAAGCTACCAATACGTGCCATGTCATGCAAGCCTGCGCTGATACCGCCGCCAGCAAATGGCGTACCTTTAGCATCGACCGTCATATAGGCGCTTTGTTCAGCACCGATTTTTTGCCAGATGCGTTCCGAGAGTAATTCATTCACCGCTTTGCCAGTGGTACGCGAGATAATCCAACCAAGCGCATCACTATTAATGGTGCGATAGTTAAATTCTGCCCCATGTTGACCCTTTTTTTTCACCGTTTGCAGATACTCAAAATAACCATTAGGTCCGCTATAACTTTTTGGTTTCGGTAGTGGGCTTGCTGCTTCTGAATACTGCCAGATATCGGCATTAGGGTCAGCATAGTCTTCGCTATAATCGAGGGCGGTGGTCATATCCATCACTTGACGGACCGTTGCATCCCCAAAGCCACTGTTTTTGAGTTCTGGAATGATAGATGCGACTAACGCCTTATCGTCAAGCTTACCTTCGGTGACAAGGATTTCTGCTAGCAGCCCAGTCATGGATTTGGTCATCGACATCGCCGCATGATTGCCAAGCTCATTGAGGCAGCCATTTTGGCGCTCGTACACTACCTTGCCATGGTGCATGACCATAATACCGTCAGTGTAATTGGCATCCAATGACTGCTTCCACGTCATCGGGCGCTTACTATTAGTGGGCGTAAAGGTGAGGGCATCGATATTCTTATCTAACTCGTAGTTGAGCTTGGAGGGTGCGCCGATACCGCGACTGACGTCAGTGGTGGGCATCAACTCGCGGATATGACAGACCGTCCAACGCAGTTTTGGGAAACTAAAGAAATCAGAGGAGGGCTGCGCAATAAGCTTATCTTGGGGCGGCGGGAAACCTTGCATCCAACCAAGGGTTTGCGGGTCTGATTGTTTGGCCGTTAAGCGTGCATCGTCGGCATGGCTTGGTATGCTGATAAGAGTCATGGCAATGGTTAAGGGGAGCAGGGGCAAAGCACGTTGCAATAAAGTCAGCATGGTATCCTCGCAAATAAGCTTAAACGATTAATTTTAGGCAATAAAAAACCATTGATAAGTCGCTATATTCAAAACTTAGCATAATTCTTATCAATGGTCTTTACCAAGCATTTTTGTAAAGCCGCTTTGCTACTATTTAGTCTGCAGGTTGTTATTCAAGCGCTTTATTAAAGTGCGCTTTTATAAGATTGTGATTAATAGCGCTTAATCGCTTGGTCTTTGCCAATCATATCTTGATGAATGGGGAAATCTTCATGGTTATCGTATTGCTGACGGTCGGCAAAATAGCTTTTTAAAGTACGGCGTACGGCTTCAAAGGCAAGTTTATCCCATGGAATGTCTTCTTCGGTGAACAAAGCGCAGTCGAGACTTTCAGAGCCAATACCGTAAGCGCCGTCTTTTAACTCGGTGATATAAATACTATAGATTTGCCCGATATCGGGAATATCGTATAAGCAATATAGATGCGGATTGGTGACCACCGCTTCTGCCTCTTCAAAGCTTTCCCTTGCCGCACCTTCTGCCATGGTTTCGCCATTTTCCATAAAACCTGCGGGCAGCGTCCATAAGCCATATTGTGGCTCAATCGCGCGGCGACATAGCAGTACACGGTGTTTATGTACGACCAATGAGCCACAAATGACTTTTGGGTTTTCATAATGAATATAATTGCAATTTGGGCATACCAAGCGCGGGATATTATCGGTGGCTGGTATTTTGCGTTCTGCTTCATGACCGCATTGTAGACAATAGCGCATATCAACTGCCTTATATAATGAAAAGGAGAAATGAGAAAAAGGTGTTCGGTATTTTAAGAATTATAATTCTTGTTTTATAAAATAGTATGACTTTAGCTTATCGAGTTTTATTTGATAATAGTCATTAAGCCTAAGATAACACAAATTCTCATCGCACTGGCAGTGATAATAAAAACCCTACAGGTTTGCGCAACTGCTTGCCGTTAAAGCTGCCCTGATTAATAAATGCATTGTTAAGCGTAACAGACAACGCCGCCTAATCCAGTCCAGTCACATAAAGTATATGCAGCTTTAGTCAGATTGCGCTAGGCTAGACTGACGTTAACTATTAAAAGATAGCTTTATCTTGAAGGATAGCTTTACCAATAACGTGGGTAATGGCGGCCGCGACCGATATTGTTATAAATGAGGGCAACCACCACCAAGGCGAGCGCACCGACCAGAGTAGGGGTAAGTAAAAAATGCCATTTGACGCCGCCAAGCATAACGATTAATGGATTGGAGCCAGCGGGTGGATGCGGTACGCGCAGCAATAGCATCAGCGCAATCGCCGTACCAACTGCCAGCGACAGACTCCACCATTCGATGCCAAACAAGGTCAAAAATGATAAGCCTGTGAAAGTGGTGATAAGATGACCGCCAACGATGTTTCTAGGCTGTGCAAAAGGGCTCTCGGGATAAGCGAAAATAAGCAAACAGCTGGCACCAAATGAGCCCAAAATCATGGCGATATTTTGCCAATTGCCCAGTAGCGCCAGTATGGCAGTGGCAAACGTACCGCCAACCCAAGCTATGGCGATGATGATTAATGGCAATCTTTGCGGGCAATCATCAGTCTTGCCCTGCATTTTATTTAATGAAAAAATCTTATCCACGAGCATATCCTAAAAACATTTGGTTTTTGACATTGATACTTGAGTAGTCAATATTGATATTTAATTGCTATCTATAGTTAATTACATTGATGCTTCATACTGATAAAAATATAGGGCAATAATAATGTTACTCCCCCCGCAGTCGCTACGTTTTGATGAGTTTTCAGTCGCTGTGCCAGACTTTATTCGCTATCCGACCATTCGAAAGTTGGCGGAACGCGTGCAGCATGAAACCTTAAATGCGGTCACCAGTCCGGCGCTGTACGACGGCTCTAACACTTCTCGTAGTGCTCGCATTTTAGATAGCTTATATCAGACACCTATTGCCGATGCCTCGGTATTGGTTGCCATCACCCATGAACGCCATCCCAAACTACTACTGACGCGCCGCGCCGCGCATATGAACAGTCATGCCGGCGAAGTCTCTTGTGTAGGCGGAAAACATGACGCCGGCGATGGTAATAATGTCGTCACCGCTTTGCGTGAAGCCTGTGAAGAGACCGCCTTACCGCCCAATAAGGTGCAGCTACTTGGTCAATTACCGATTCAAACCTCTAAAAGCGGTATGAGTGTCCGTCCTATTGTGGCGCTGATTGCACCAGATTTATTGCTAGTGCCTGAGCTTGGTGAAATCTCACGTATTTTTTGGGCAGATTTTGAGACCTTGCTGACTCAGCCTACCGTAGAATATGCGGTAGAGTATACGATGCAAGATCAGACCGCGACCATTCTCACGCCCAGCTGGCAGGTTGATGGTGAAACGGTTTGGGGTCTGACAGGACGCGTCATTGCCAGCTTGTTAGAGACGGGCTTTGATCGGCAGCTTGAGTGGTATTACCGCATCCAAAATACGCGTAATTAACCCGTAAAGTGGCTGAGGTTATGGACTGAATGATCTACAGCAGCACCATTCTCTGATGAAACCAAGCGCGTCTTTTGCGGATTTATTATAGTTATTGTAGACGCTGTTGATAATGGCTTAACATATTCTATTTACTACTAATAATATTCGACATATGCTTTGTAGTTATGGTTTTTAAATTTAATGAATATCATTTGTTATTGGTTTTATTTAATATCGAGCGCTTTTCTCCTTAAATTGCTCTGCATTTATCATGCTTTATTTATAATAATCGTCATTTTTCTTCAGCCACCAATTCATATTGTCTTGGCGTTTGGCGCGGAAGGCTTCTAATTTTTCAGCCATCCTTTGATTGTGCTGACGTGCTGTATCGAGCGCAAAAAGAATCGGCACGGAGGACAAGACACCAAAGCGGATTTTTGATTTTGGTAAATCCAGGCCATCGCCGATATCATCGCCGACCAAGGTACGGGTGACACTGGCATTGACCATCTCAACGAAACGCCCACGGCGATTGTCCTCGCCCATCAGCTGCCGCGGCAAATCATGCAGGGCTTTTGCTAGCGGCTGGCCCATTTTAAAATCAAGCTGCTGAATCGATAAATAGGTATAGAGCCATTCCCAACAAGCAGCTTCATCTTTAGGCAAGCGCTGCAAGTCAACGCCCATCCAATAGCTGGCAAGATTCCATAAATGCAGGATACCTTCGGCTTCCTCAGTGCTGATACGGGCACCAAGCAATCGTAACCCGCGCATAATCAATAATGAAAACTGCAAATGGGTAGCAATCATATCGGTTTGATTGATAGGAATACCCCAATAGGCGCTATTCCAACTGCCATCTGGGTTATGGTGTTGGTCGGCATTGGGTATGACGCCCTTAGCCGCATTGCCTTTACCTTTAAGCAGGTTTTGCCGTACTAGGGTATGAATCTGCCGCACCTTGATAGACTGCCGCCAACCTTCTGAGCCAATCGCCAATACCTGCTCGATAGGCTGACGCTGATTGCCTGCGCTTATATTTGACTTGTGTAATGGAGGATGCTCAGAGACAGCTAGGATATAAGCATAGGTACGCATCAAACGCGGTAGAGCATCGTGCATCAATGCGCCTGTTTGAATGAGCGGCAGGGAGAGGGCAGGAATACTATATCCTGCCATTAGCGCCACGTTACGTAATAACCAAATCAGCATAAGCGGATAACGGCGATAGGCAACCGCACCGATTTGTGCAAGCTTGGGGTCAAACCACGTAGGATGGCTGCTAAACTGCTCGGTTAAGGCGTTAAATGCAGGGTTATTTGTAAGGTTAGCGTCGAAGTTGCTGCCACTGTTACTGCCGCTGATAATAAATTGCTGTAAGGGCTTTGCAAAACGAATACCATCAGCCGCTAATGCATCTGCCACTGGATCACCGATATCGTAACCCGCAACCATTTCCTCTAATAAACCTTGCGAGATAACAAAGTCTTTTGGCAATAAATAGCGCTTGATGCGCTTTAAGACTTGCAGGTCACTATGGTCGTCAATCGCCGTCGTGCGCCCATGACGCTGATAAGAGTCAGCATGTGCGTGGTGAGGATTAGCATCTCCCCGACCACTGGCAGCATTTGTTTTAGCGATTTTTTTAGTAATATCGATGGAATCCATTTTTATAAGCCATTCTTTAGCAACTGCTTTTTATTAACCAAGATTAAACGCTTTGAGCGACGCTGCTTTAAGCAACTGAGTTATTTTGAGCAACTTCATTATAAAGTTACTCAATCAGTCATTATGAATGATGGGTTAAATCTACCGAAGTATTATTAACATCGTCTTTTAAAGTGGCTTTTAGCATCAGATAACCGGCAATACCAGAAACGATTGAACCCATAATAATACCTAAGCGCTCATCAAATAATGGTGTCGCGCCGCCGAAAGCAAGGCCGCCGATAAATAAACTCATGGTAAAGCCAACGCCGCAAAGTAACGCTGCACCGTAGATTTGCTTAAAGTTCATGCCTTTTGGCATAGTAGAAATACCCAGTTTAAAAATTAACCAGCACATAAGCATCACGCCCACTTGCTTACCGATAAACAGTCCGGCGGCAATACCCAATGGCACGGAATGAAATAGCTCTGCAAAGCCTGCGCCCTTGAGCGATATACCTGAGTTGGCAAAGGCAAATAATGGCAGAATCCCGTAAGATACGGTGTTTTGTAAGTCGTGCTCAAGCTCTTCAAGCGGGGAATGTTCAGGGTCAGTACGGTCAAATAACGGAATGAATAACGCGAGCACCACCCCAGCTAAGGTCGCGTGAATGCCGGATTTGAGCACGGCAATCCACATAATCACCCCAATTAGTATATAAGGGGTAATGCTGGTGACGTTACGGCGATTAAGTAGATATAAGAACGGTAAACACAAAGCGGCGATAGCCAATGAACCAAGTGATAAGTCGCTGGTGTAAAATAAAGCGATGATTAAAATAGCACCAATATCATCAAAAATAGCGATGGATACCAAAAAGACTTTGAGGGAGTTTGGCACCCGATTGCCAAGTAGGCTTAAAATACCAAGGGCAAACGCAATGTCAGTCGCCGCTGGAATCGCCCAACCTTTCCAAAACTCAGGCTCATTATAGTTAAAGAGCAAGTAGACGATAGCAGGCATAATCATGCCGCCCAATGCCGCGCCAGCTGGTAAGATAATTTGTTTGACGTTCGAGAGCTCGCCGATGAGTACTTCACGTTTGAGCTCAAGACCGACCAAGAAAAAGAACACTGCCATCAGACCATCGTTGATCCAATGATGGGCGTCTTTTGCAATCGCAAAGCTGCCGATTTGAATGACAACGGGGGCATGAATAAAGGATTCATACCAAGTATTCAGAGGGGTATTGGCAATAATCATTGCCGCGATAGCTGCCAGCGCTAAGACAATGCCGCCTGACGCCTCGAGGTTGAAAAATGCTTTGATTCTTTGTATTGCCATATTATCCTCATTAACTAAATAAAACGTGCTAAATCATTCAAGAACTTCAAGTACCTATTGTTATTTGGTTTGCTTAGCTTAGCTTCAGTGAACTCAGGGCTACTCAGCATAGTTAAACGATAGACCACCATTAATAATGACATAGATAATAGTGATATAGATTGATATAACAAATAGGTGTCTCTAGTTTCTCACAATTTTATTCATATAAACAATTAAATACGTTAACGGTTTTATGCTTCTTCCTTGAAGACTCAACGATTATCAAAGGATATATCGATAAGACAGTCGATATGACAAATCTAGCAGACTTTGTTAGGTTTTTGGCTTTTTTTACATTTTTATCTTTATAATGAGCGCCGTTAAGCAAATCCTCATATCCAGTTTGGTACTGATGAAAGAGTGGTATCGATTAAAAAAATAGCCGCTATTTTATCAACCAACGTATTCTGAGCCTGATTTTTTCAGGCTTACTTTTTTTATGTCATAAATTTTCAAGGTCGGTGTCATGGACATATCGCTCTCTATCGAGATTATTTTAATGCTGACGGTCGTGGCCGCGATGGCTGGCTTTATCGACGCTATCGCTGGCGGCGGTGGTTTATTGACCATTCCAGCCATGCTGCTTGCCAATATTCCACCCGTACTAACCTTGGGGACGAATAAGTTACAAGCAGCATCAGGCGCGCTCGCGGCGTCCATTACGATGATTAGAAAAGGTGTCGTCAAACCGAAGAATATAAAAACGGCGATTATCGCGGCTTTTATCGGTTCTGTTCTTGGTACGATTGCCGTCCAATTATCGCCGCCTGATTTATTAGAAAAGCTGATTCCGTTTTTGATTGCGGCGATTGGTATTTATACCTTATTTGCCCCAAGGCTGGGTGAAGTAGAGGCCGCACCGCGCATCTCAGAAAGCAAGTGGCAAAAAGTAGTGGCACCCTTGATAGGTTTTTATGATGGTTATATCGGACCGGGTACGGGAATGTTTTTTGCCTTAGGAAATGTGGCGCTGCGTGGTCGTCAAATTATTGAAGCAACAGGGGCGGCAAAGGTGCTGAATTTGTCCACCAATATTGGCTCGCTTATTTTCTTTATTATAGGCGGTAATGTGTTGTGGAAAGTGGGACTGGCAATGATGGTAGGGCAGACGATAGGTGCTTATTTTGGCTCGCATATGGTCGTCAAAGGCGGTAGTAAACTGATTCGTCCGATGATTGTTTTGGTTTGTATGGCGATGCTGACGAAATATGTGTTTGGTTAAAAAGTGTTGGTATGAATTTTAAAAACCTTATTTAATTTACGATATAAATAAAAAACCTCAGCCGCTTGTGAACTGAGGTTTTTTATTTCTAAACTTTTATCATTGGCTATTTTGTATTAAAGCTAGCCACGTTTCATTTAATCACGCTTAACATCGTCGTATTCACTGCCCATAATGCCATCGCTAAAGACTTCAGAGAATTCGCGCTCGCTGTTTTCATCGATATGACCATCGAATACGTCTTTTGCACCGGCATCAGGGTCGTTATAAATTGCCAAATCCATCTTGCCTTCTGACTTAGCTACGATAGCGGTTACAGCGGCATCGCCACTGACGTTGACGGCAGTACGCAACATATCAAGGATACGGTCAACCCCTAGGATAAGACCAATCCCTTCGATTGGTAAACCCACTTGCGCAAATACCATCGAGAGCATGATGAGACCAACACCAGGAACGCCCGCCGTACCAACAGAGGCAAGCACCGACATTAAAATAACGGTCAGATATTCGGTTATGCCCAAATCTATACCATAGATATTGGCAATAAAAATGGTCGCCGTCCCTTGCATGATAGCCGTACCATCCATATTGATGGTAGCACCAAATGGCACGGTAAACGAGGCGACAGAGTTGTTGACGCCCATACGTTTGGTCACGGTACGCAAGGTAATTGGAATCGTCGCGTTTGAGCTTGAGGTACTAAACGCAAAAATCTGTACTTCGCGCATTTTTGTTAAAAAGGTTCTAACCGATAAGCCTGAAGCCAGCTTCAGGACAATCATCATGGTCACAAAGAAATGGAAGGCAAGCGAGCCAACCAATACTGCGACATAACCAAGCAGCGACCAGATAAGGTCTAAGCCAAGCTCAGACATGGCTTTTGCTAACAGCGCAAAAACACCATAGGGGGCAAGGTTCATAATGATGGTCACCATCTTTAAGATGACCTCATTGATAAGCTCCAAGCTTTGCACCAAGCCTTTAGCAGGCTTACCAACCATCAAGATACTGATACCGATTAAGATAGCAAAGAAAATAATCGATAGCATATCGCCATTCGCCATCGCGCTGATGGGGTTGGATGGGATAATATTGGAGAACACATCAAGCAATGGCGGTGCGGATTGCGCTTCAAACGCCGCATCCGTTTTGATATCCATGCCTTTACCGATACCAAAGAGTACGCCAAGTCCAATGGCAGTCGCAATCGCCAGTGCCGTTGTCATCATATAGATGAAAAAGGTTTTGGTGCCAATACGACCAAGCAAGCGGATGTCACCGATGCCACAAACTCCGCAAATAAGCGAGATTAGTACCAAGGGCACAACCAGCATTTTTAGCGAGTTAACAAATAACTTGCCGATAATGGCAAAAAACCCATTGGTGATATAGGTATTAACAAAGCTACCTTCGGCATTCAATCCCGAATAGTTTATAAATAAACCCAGTATGATACCCAGCACCATGGCAACAATAATTTTGCCAGTCAGCCCCATATTTTTCCACATAACTACTGTCCTTGGTTGCCGTAATGCACAGCAATAAACACAATATATCAGGCCGTATAAGCGGCAAAATCGTGTCTATTACTGTATTTATTACGTCTATAAGTGTGTTATCTGTCATTTAAGTCAGATTTTGGAGACAATATAAAAGAATTGTTGGGGATACTGCAAGAAATTTTTATGACTTTAATAACGTGACATTGTCGCCTTGCTGTGGTCAGGGTTTATTCAGCGGCAATAATTTTTAGATTAAATAGAATAACATAAGGGTTTCTGGCGTAGATTTGGGTGTAATAGCTATGGTGTAGTCGAAAAAAACGAGACTATCCATATTGGATAATCTCGCTTAAGTTGAAAAACAAGTTTTAGAAAGGTGCTGGTTTTTAGCTATTTAGACCTTATCGTTTTCGTCACGACGTAAGCCATCTTGCCATTTGTTATCAGCGTTAGACGATTTGTCTAAGCTATCTGCATTATCAGCATGAGTATCAGCCGCTCGATTCAAACGGTGATTATGACCCATGCGCTCGCTTAGGTGCGTTTCTGCATCACGGTGACGCGGGTCGAGCGCTTGTGCTTCAGGGTTTGACTCTGCAAAATCGGTTTGTGCCTGAACTTCTTTTATAGTGTCTTGCTCACTGACCATTTTAACATCGCCATCGCTTTCATAACCATGGTCAGGATTGGCATCACCGGTTGCTTCTTGTTTATTATCCGCTGCAGGCTCAAGGTTATCAGTCATTGGCTCAGCTGTTTGCGCAGTATTCTCAGTCGCGATGCCGTTTCTTATTTGGGCATCGTTTTTCAATTGCGCATAATCCGTTAGCTTATAAACTGCATTCTCTAAACTGTGCGGATTGGTGCGTTCTTGCGCTTTAGATAAATGCTTATCGAACACATCGGTCAATAACGAATCATAGCGGATGGCGTTATATTGAATAAGGACTTCAGCCTCTTCTTCGGTAATATCGCCGTTTTGGCTGGCATAGACCACATGATCTTCAAAGGTAAGACCTTCAAAGCTGTCTTTATGCTCCGCCTTTTTAAATTTCTGCCATAAAGGTTCAACGTCAAGCAGCGTTTGATAAGCGTGCTCCATGCGTCCGGTGACAT
This sequence comes from Psychrobacter sp. UBA2769, assembly GCF_002352555.1. Classification (NCBI taxonomy): domain Bacteria; kingdom Pseudomonadati; phylum Pseudomonadota; class Gammaproteobacteria; order Moraxellales; family Moraxellaceae; genus Psychrobacter; species Psychrobacter sp. UBA2769. The sequence goes on from NZ_DEIR01000010.1 coordinate 90,345, forward strand.
CATCAGGCTCAGTATTGTAATACACCATGGTTTTAAGATAATCGCGGAATGGATTGGCTTCAAAATCATCCATAAAGGTATCGCCCAACTGGCGTTTTAGCTCATCGCTGACCGGCGCAAAGATACGCCCACTTGGGAAAGTGACAAAGCTGACTAAGCTTGCCGCCATACGATTTGGGAAGTTGGCAAATAAAGACAAGAAAGCTTCTTGAATGGTATAAAGGCTGTTTTTTAGTGCCACTTCTGCATGTAAACGTTCGGCTTTAGATTTAGAGCCATATTCATAAAATTGTAAAATCGCTGTACAGATAAATAGATGCGAATGGATATCGGCTAAGCGCCCAGACAGCATCTCTTTACGTTTTAAATCGCCGGCTAATAAGCCTAAAGACATATCGGCGGTTAGGGCAAAGCCTGCGCTTAAACGGTTGATGTCTTTATAATAAGGACGGGTAAAGCCATCGGCAAAGCTTGGTGCATGACTGCTGCCACCGACATAGCCTGCGACAAAGGCTTTGGCACCGCGATTAAAGGTATAGCCTAAATGTTTAAAGAATAAATTATCAAATTGCTTGAGCGCACCTTCTTTATCATCACTTTGCAATAATTGCAGCTCATCAAATAGATAAGGATGACAACGCATCGCCCCTTGACCAAAAATCATCAATGAGCGCGTTAAGATGTTGGCACCTTCAACAGTGATAGAGACGGGAATGGCTTGATAAGGAATCGCTAAAAAGTTGCGCGGCCCCATCTGCACCGCGCGACCACCGACCACATCCATGCCATCATTGACTACCGCACGCATGGTTTCGGTGGCATAGTATTTTGCCATTGCTGTCATCACCGATGGCGTACCACCTTGGTTCAAGCCACAGGTGACCAAGTGACGAAAGGCCTCGAGCATATAAGTGTTACTGGCCATGCGACTGGTGGCATCTTGCACGCCTTCAAATTTACCGACAGATATTTTAAACTGCTCGCGAACCTTTGCAAAGGCACCGACGGTCAAATAGGTGACTTCACTGGCAGAGGTCGATAGCGCTGGCAAGGAGATACCGCGTCCAACGCCCAAGCATTCCATCAGCATACGCCAACCGCGACCGGCATTTTCAACGCCGCCGATAATATAATCTAGCGGGATAAAGACGTCTTTACCATCAACCGTACCATTCATAAATGGCGAGCCGATTGGATTATGACGCGGACCGGTAACAACCCCTTCATGGCTGGCAGGAACGAGCGCACAGGTAATACCGTAATCGGTCTTTTCAGGGTCGCCAAGCAAACCTTCTGGGTCATGCATCTTAAAGGCCAAACCAACGACGGTGGCAATAGGCGCTAGAGTAATCCAGCGCTTAGAGAAGTTCATACGCAGGCCGAGCACTTGCTCGCCTTCATGCATGCCATAGCAAACCACACCCGTATCAGGAATCGCGCCTGCATCGGAGCCCGCTTCAGGACCAGTTAAACCAAAGCAAGGAACTTCTTCACCTTTGGCTAAACCTGGTAGCCAGCGTTGTTTTTGTTCATCGGTACCGTAATGCATCAGCAGCTCACCGGGGCCGAGCGAGTTCGGCACCATGCAAGTTACTGCGGCGGTTGGTGAGCGCGAAGCAATTTTACTCATCACCCGACTTTGAGCATACGAGCTAAATTCTAAACCGCCATATTCTTTCGGAATGATTAAACCCAAAAAGCCATTGGCTTTAATAAAGCGCCACGCCTCTGGTGACAGCTCTTTATCTTCATGATGGATTTGCCATTCATCAAGCATGGCACACAGCACTTCTACTTCATTATCAATAAAGCTTTGCTCTTCTTCTGATAACTCAGGATAAGGATATTTAGCAAAGGTATCCCAATCTGGCGCGCCCATAAACAGCTCTTTTTCCCACCAGCTGGTACCGGCATCGAGGGCTTCACGTTCGGTATCGCTCATGCTTGGCATCGCACCGCCCAAGGCTTTATAAACAGGCTTGGTAATCAATGATTGGCGCAGCGGGGCGATTAGCAATACTAAGCATAGTAGCGCTAGCGGTATGCCTAAGATGAGCGACCATGGGCTGATAAAAGCGGTGACAAGGACGGTCACGAGGGCGACGATACTACCGGTGACACGGGATAAAGATAATAAAAAGATGGCCAAGACCATGGCTAACTGAATGATTACTGCCAAAATAAATAAGCCGATGGCCATGACTGTCTCCTTTATAACGCTGAATGCACAAGCGTAAAATTTAAATGAATAAAAACTGATGGAATAATTCTAATTGTTATTTTATTTTTCCATCAGATTTTTTATGCGATAAGTTAATGTATATGACAAAATAAATGCCTGTTTTGTACTTCTTTTCTAGCAGTTTTTAAAATTAATAAGAGTAAACCCACGACTAAATAAATCTATCAGTAGTAGGCTTACCGATAACTGCCACAGCAAAAATAAAGTTAACTACCAATATGAAACAGTTGTTTATAACTATCAAGAGCCAAAATGCTACGCTGTGTCGATAATATGTATCAAGCTTTGTTTATATAACCAGCTGTTATCGATCTTTAGCCAAAAGGGTGCAAGCAGCTCTCAGCATAAGATAAGGTGTCATTGCGTCCGACAATGATATGGTCAACCAATGACAAATCTATTAAGTCACAAGCCTTTTTTAGCTCGTAGGTTAATAAGTTGTCGGCCGTTGAAGGGGTTGCATTGGTATGCGGGTGATTATGAGCGACGATAAGCTGACTGGCAGCGTGGCTCAACGCATGACGTAAAACGTGTTTGATACAGACCGAACAAGAAGAGATACCGCCGGTAAACAGTATCTCAAAATTGATTAGATTCAGCGCATTATCCAGACATAGTACGGCAAAGACTTCACGATGCTCACCGCGCAGCTGGGTGCTGATATAGTCTTTGACCATTTGCGAGCGTCCAAGGGCGTGACCTGTCTTAAGCTGACTGTCTAAATAGCGCGTGCCCATCTCAAGCGATGCCAGTATCTGGGCGTATTTTGCAGGACCAATACCATGACAAGCAAGTACCGTCTCTTGCGGCGCGGCCAACAGCTCAGCTAAGCTACCAAACTGGTCTATCAAATGACGGGCAAGCTCAATGGCAGATTGCGACTGGGTGCCTGTGCGCAAAAATATCGCTAATATCTCAGCATCAGATAAATGAGCGGCGCCAAATTTCAGCAGTTTTTCACGCGGTCTATCATCTTCATGCCAGTCTTTAATTGCCATTGTCACTCCTTCATAATGGGGATAAGTGTCAGATAACTGAGATAAATCTACAAAACTTCCCCTAACTTATCGCATAATTGTTACTATAAGCGCAATTTTTATCTTTCATTTTTTTATTGATGCCATGCTTATGTCAAATATTGTGCTTGCTATCACCGGCGGTATCGCCGCTTATAAATCTGCTATGTTTGCCCGTCTACTTATCAAGGCGGGCTTTGATGTGCGCGTCATTATGACCTCGGGCGCACAAGCGTTTATCATGCCTCTTACCTTGCAGGCTTTGACGGGCAATGAGGTACATATCTCATTACTTGATGAGCAAGCAGAAGCGGGGATGGGTCATATCGAGCTTGCTAAATGGGCCGATTTAATTATCATTGCACCTGCCTCAGCCAATACTTTGGCACGGCTTGCGATGGGTATGGCAGATGATTTATTGACCACTGTCTGCCTTGCAACGACAGCGCCGGTCATTATTGCGCCAGCGATGAACCAGCAAATGTGGGCGCATCCAGCAGTGAATCTAAATGTGCAGACTCTGCGCGATATGAATTATCAAATTATCCAACCAGCCAGCGGCGAGCAGGCATGCGGTGATGTCGGAGCAGGGCGCTTGCCTGAGCCTGAAGAGTTATTAGCCGAAGTGCTACTGTTTAATGCCATGCAAACCACGCCGCAGTTATTGGCAGGTAAACGCGTGGTGATTACTGCAGGTCCGACGGTAGAAGCCATCGATCCGGTGCGTTATTTGTCCAATCATTCTTCAGGGAAAATGGGCTTTGCCTTAGCGCGTGCTTGTGTGGCCGCTGGTGCAGAGGTTATTTTGATTGCTGGTGGCAAAGTTGCGCTGCCAACACCGCTCAATGTCACGCGCATTGATGTCCTGTCAGCTAAAGACATGCTTGTAGCAGCGCAGCAATGTGTCGATGGTACGCATATTGCGCTACAGTATCTGCCTGAAGAAGATCATGACCATTCTCACAATCATTCTCATGAACACAGCCACGACCATGCTCATCAGCATGGCGATTGTGATTGCGGTGAAGCGCATCAACATGAACATGCTGAGATTATCACCGATGACAGCGTAAAAGTTGCTGATATCTTTATTGCTACCGCCGCAGTTGCTGATTATCGTACTGAAGAAGCGGCGCCGCAAAAAATCAAAAAAACGCAAGATGCCATGACGCTAAGTTTGGTTAAAAATCCTGATATCCTAGCGACGATTTCGCTTGCCCATCCTGAGCTGTTTGTCGTTGGTTTTGCGGCAGAAACACAAGATGTCGAGCACTATGCGCGTGGCAAGCTAGTATCTAAAGATTTAGATTTAATCGCTTGTAATGACGTCTCACGTGCAGATATTGGTTTTGCCAGTGATGATAATGCCATGCAAGTATTTTTCTCAGAGCGTTATGAGCACGATAGCGTGATACTTGAGAAAGCGAGCAAAGATGAGATAGCCAAGCAGTTGGCTACTATTATTGGCGAAACAATTTGGCAACGTCATCAATCATAAGAAACCGCCTCGTTATGCTGTTTCTACTGTCATCGATATCTGTCGTCAATATCGCTATTAGGTCGTAAGTTTCTATGACGAATATGATGGATAACGATAGCACCCAGACGTTATTACTGATAGCAATCTTTGCGCTGGCATCATTGCTGCACGGTATTAGCGGACTGGGTGTGACGTTAGTAACCACCACCGCGCTTGCCAGTATCTATCCGTTACCCCATGCTATTGTTCTAGTGATTTTTCCCTCATTATTACTTAATGCCATGACTTGGCTAGCGGGTGGCGGGCGTACTATTTGGCAAAATTTCATCTATTACGGCAGGCGCTATTGGCTATTAGCACTCACCAGCCTGCTCGGTAGTATGCTCGGTGCAAAATTGTTGCTGTGGGTCGATAGCGCTTATATCTTATTGGTATTGGCAGCGGTTATTGGCTTTTATGTCGTCAGTAGCTTGCTCGGTAAGCAAATTCGTCTGCCCAATACCAAGCCTGTGCTGATTATCGTTGGTCTGAGTGCAGGCATTATTGGCGGTGCGACCAATGCCATGTCGACCATATTAATGATGTATTTACTGTCCGCAAGTGACGATAAGCATACCATCGCCAAAGTTGGCAACATGTGCTATTTCTTGGGTAAAATTGCCCAGATTATTGTCTTGCGTGAGCCTATCATGGCGCTCAGTCACGGTGAGTGGCAGCTGATTACTCTACTAAGTGTTCTATCTATCGCCGCGCTGCTAGTTGGTATTCGCTTGCGCCGCTACTTGCCACAAGCACGCTTTCGCCAGCTTATTTTACTGATTCTCATCGTGCTAGGTATTCGCGTGGGTTGGCAGGGGATAACGGCGTTGCTATAAGTTTAGCGATTGAATAAATTTACCGATTAAAAAAATTTAACAGTATGGTGGCAACGATACTGATGATAATCATGGTGACGACTGGAAAATATATTCTGGTATTGCCTGAAGTGTGTTTGATATCTCCTGGCATATTGCCTATCCATGAAAACGCATTTGGAAACAGCAGCCAAATAACGCCGATAATAACCAGAAAAATGCCTATACCTATCAATATTTTTGCCATCTAAACTCTCGCTAATCTCTCTAGTTTTCTTACGTTATTTTGTCGCGCCTGTTTCTCAGTTGCACATTACTCAATCAATTCTGCAAAAAACAGCTGTTGTGCTAAGCGGAATGTATTGCAGTGCGCTTCGACCACATCTTCGATATCTTCTGAATAGCCGCCGCCCATGACGATAGCCACGGGAATATTGGCCGCTTTAGCTTGTTGTAGGACAAACTCATCACGCGCTTTACAACCTTCTATCGTCAGACTAAGTTTGCCCAATTTATCGGTTGCTAATACATCGACTGCAGATTGGTAAAAGATCATATCCGGCGCAAATTCATTGATTAAGCGCGGCAGCGTATCCTCTAATATCTGTAAGTATTCTGCATCACCCGTATCATTATCCAGCTCAATATCTAAGTCTGAGACTTGTTTACGAAACGGGTAGTTTTTCGCGCCATGCATACTAAAGACAAAAACGCGCGGCTCATCCGCCATGATACTGGCATTGCCGTTACCTTGATGAACGTCTAAATCAACTATTAAAATTCGTTGCGCCTGTCCACGATTTAATAATAAATTGCTGGCGATACACACGTCATTAAAAACGCAAAATCCCTCACCATGATTGGCAAAGGCATGATGGGTGCCACCAGCGACATTCATCGCCACGCCATATTGCTGGGCGAATAACGCGCATTCATAAGTGGCATGGGCAATATAACGCCCGCGCTCTACCAATTCTGGCGTCATCTCAAAGCCAATGGCGCGCGCTTCTTTACGTGGTAAGGTTTGGGTTTTAAGCTGCTGCCAATAGTCCGCTGTATGGGTGGTTAAAATCTCCTCTTCTGTCAGACGCTTTGGAGCAAAAAAATTCTCATTATTGATAGTTCCTTCAGCCAATAAGCGCTCAGGAATCATGGTGTATTTTTGCATGGGAAAGCGGTGCTTTTCGGGTACGGAATAACGAAAAATGTCAGAGTAAGCAATTTTTAGCATAATATTAAATAGTTTCTATTTGAGAGAGTTTTTTAAGACTAAAGGGTTTTCATGGCTTTGAAAGTCAGATTTTGAAAATGGGCTTTTGAGAACAAGATACTAATGAGAAGTTATAAAAGCACAGATATCCAGTTTGATTATTGAACAAATTGCGTGGGTAAGAAAAAGGTTCGCGCATCCTCTTGCTGATGTAGCGTCATCAGTAAGTCTTGCAATTCTGTAGCAGGATTTTGATTGTTGACCAAGTCGCTAAATATCTCATAAGTAACCGTGGTCATCGCGATGACACTTTGTAGTAAATGCTCAATGGTATTTTCATCCATACCGACCGCCTCGACATCGATAGCGTTTTTGTAGCGTATCTCGCCATCATTGATATCCATCTCAAGATTGCCAATCAGCATGTCGTAATTGATTTGGGTAATCAGTAACATGGCGGCGCTTTGATGGCTTTCGGGTATCAAAAACGGCAAAATACCGTAGACTGCCAGTAAGTTGCTTTTTTCTTGCACACGAAAAAGATAGCCGCAATCGAGCTTTTTATTACGCATCCTCAAAGACAAGTGGTGTGATTGCTGGCTGTCAATATTTTTATTGCCACTCGTTCTAGGTCGATAATGGTTATAGTGCCATTGTTGCTCGTCAAAATACTGCTTAAGATAATTGACAATCGGGGTGTCATCATCACTATTTTGCTTTGTCATACCTTCGATATCATTATCAAAATAAGCGTCAGTATCAGTATCAGTATCAGTATCAGTGCTGCTATCTAACCTACTATCAATGTTGCTACTAAGGCTGTTATAAATGACGTCATCGGAACGGTCATCAAAGCTGTGGTTTATGTTGCGATTTGAATTACGGTTTAAATCAGAATTAGAGCCGCTGACATCCGTATCATCATTGTCATTGTGATCACTGTCATTATTGTTCCTGTCTTTAGGACGAGTTTGAATACTATCTTTCTCATTTTTTGAAGGATGAGAGTTATTATTATCCTGTTCTGTTATGTCTAAATCTGAACCCAAATCTAATTCTAAGTCTTTAGCCGCCTTGATATCATCAATAATAGCCTGCACAGCCGATATGTTGAGCAGCTGTTTAATTCTTTGCCATAAGCTGAGTTTAGGAGATTGGCTCATAGGATAGTAGGCTAACTAATAAAAGGTGAAATTTAAAAACTAAATGATAAACCGTACGCTACAACAGCAGATTAATCGCTGCCAAATACCAATCCTGCTTTGATACTAGGCTGGGCGTAAAACGCCTGCAGCATATCTGTTATATGCGCCGTAACCCATGAGCTTTCAAGGGCGTCAGTGACGACAGGGAGCAGGGCAGTACTCAATTGCGTTATTGCCTGCTCATCGATATGTAGGCTTGCCGCGATATTGGCCATGCTATCGGCCTGATGGTTGCTATACCAAGTATCGACGCCCGCTGCTACAAGGCTGTGCAAATAAGGCGATAGGCGCAAACGGTTATAGCTTTGTTGGATGCTGTTTTCAATATGCTCAATACTGCTATCGTTAGGCTCATCACGTAAATAAGTTTGGATTTCGCTAATCGGCTTTTCTTTGATGCGCCCCCAACCCGTCACCAATAAACGCGCAACCTCTTCATTGGATAAATGCGCTTGGGCATTGGCTTCTGCTTTATGCGCTAAATCTTTAATATTACGATGTAGGTACGTCTGCAGTTTTTCATCAAGATTGCGATTGGTTGCTTTTTCAAACGAGCTACGTCCAAACTTCATCAGCTTACCGGCAGCACCGGCTTTATCTAGCGTGGATTCCATAAAATCATTGATAGCGTGATACAGCGTTTGCGTTAATAAGTCTGCAAAGGTTTCATTACCGACCAGTGTATGCACCAAGATATTACGCTGCTCTTCATGACTACCGACGTAGCTGGCTAGAATCTCAACTTGCGTGTCATCGACCAATTCTGATAAAGGCACATTATCATTAACGGGATGATAAATAATAGTATGCAAAATATCACGAATGTCGCGACGTACCACCTCGCTGAGCGGCTGTTTAAGAAACCAGTCATTAATAAGATGCTGTAAATCATCGCTACTGATATATTTACTCAGAGGCTGCTCGCCAAACCACTGCCAAGCCTGCATTGATAGCGGCTGCGCTTGTGTACATAGCCATTGCTGCATAAAGGCAACTTGTGCCTCGATTAAGCTGTCTAGGGTTAGCATCGGCGTGTCTGATTTTTGCGCTGGGTTTTGAATATCTTTTGAAGTCTGCATAGGTTTTGAGGTCATAGTAATCGACAATTTGTTATACTGTGTGGTTGTGGTAAGCATAAAGTATTATGCCATGAACCTCATCTGTGTTTGTGATGAATATTGCCTGCTGCTTAATAAATAATGAGAGGTTTGGATGACGGCTCTGAATACAGCTTTACTTGCGCTTGATGAGCTGACGGTTCAGCGCGGTGAAACTCCTTTATGTGAAGGGGTGACGCTCAATCTGGCTGCCGGTAGCATCTGTCACTTGGTTGGTGCTAATGGTACGGGCAAAACGACGCTACTGATGCAATTAGCTGGATTATTGCCAGTGCTAAGCGGTGAAGTTGTTTATCAAGGAGCAGTAAGCTTACCTGTGCAGCCTTTATATGTATCGCATCAATTGGGTATTCATCCAAACCTGACCGTCGCCCAAAATCTTACCTTTTTGCTCAATTTATATGGCATTAGCCCAAGTACGGCTGATATTGATGACGCCCTTACGTGGGTAGGATTACAAGGCTTTGAGACCATCAGCTCAAGCCATTTATCTGCAGGGCAGACGCGGCGCATTACCCTTGCACGCTTGTATTTATTAACGCCGGACGTCACCCCTTTATGGTTGCTTGATGAGCCCTTTACCGCGCTTGATGTCGATATGGTGGCGCGCATGGAAGACAGATTGCGCGAATTTGCCACTGCTGGCGGTGCGATATTAATGACCAGTCATCAAGCCGTTGGTGTTGCCAATCAAGTACTCGATTTGTCCGATTATATGGTGTAAATGCTATCAATATAACTGCCATAAGCATCAATCTAACTGCGACAAGCATTAGTGGAAGAGCGAATAAATGATAGACACAGACAGTGTAGTAAAAACCGTGAATACAAGCTCGGATGCTAATACTTCAAATGCTAGTGCAGCTGCTGCGCGCGCTATCAGCTTTATGCAGCTTTGGCGGCGCGAATGGCAGGTCAAGCAGCAAGGGGCAGTACAGTGGTTATATCCTCTGGTATTGTTTTTAGTGATTATTACCTTATTTCCGCTAGCCGTTGGTAGCGAGCCTGCTTTATTGCAGCGCCTTGGGGTGTCCGCAGTTTGGATTGCCGCTCTATTGTCATTGGTAATGGGCGTTGATGGTTTATTTAAGCCTGCCCTTGATAATGGCACCTTGGCACAATTAGTCGTCGCTAAAGCGTCACTGCCGTTATGGGTGCTGATTCGTTTGGTTATCCATTGGATTTTTAGTAGCGGCATTGTGGCGGCATTAAGTTTGCTTGCTGTGCCATTATTTCAGCTGAGCTGGTTCGAGGCGTGGATATTGATGGCGTCTATTATCACTGGCAGTCCGATGCTGCTTATGTTGTCAGCGGTCGCCAGTAGTCTGACACTATCATTGAAGAATGGCGCGGTGCTGGTGCCTTTGATTGCCTTACCGATGCAATTACCGGTATTGATCTTTGCGACGGGTGCGGTTGATTTATTTGCCACAGGTCTCAATGGCTTGCCGATTTTGGCTTTATTATTGGCAGGTAGTATTATTTCGGTACTGGTGATGCCATGGGTGATTGCAATGACATTAAAAATGGCATGGCTTAATTAAAAACCCATGCTGGTATGTCATTCTTTTTCTCATTAAAACCCTTTATATTAACAGCATGGTGAAAACTGGCAACTTTGCTATAATAGTCTATTAAACAAACAGTCACGTGTAGATTCTATCCAGCGTTCAACGCCAGCAAGTTAGCGGGTAGTCGTATGAATCATGCGTTTTACTCGATAATCACTAGCTGCGTAATAGGTTTATTCCCATGCCCAACCTGAATAATGTCTCATCTCCTAGCCTGTGGCAACGCATCTGGCAAGTTTTCTTGACCACGGTGGGTACCAAGGAGTTCTTTCGTATCTTTGCGCCTTGGGTTAAGTGGCTGGCGATACTAGCCGGTCTCTGCTTGCTCATCGGTAGCGTTTGGGGCTTGGCATTTGCGCCGCCTGATTATCTGCAAGGCAATAGCTATCGCATTATCTTTATCCATGTACCAGCCGCCAGTTTGGCTATCTCCATTTATTTTGCTTTAGCCGTACTGGGCGTCATTTATCTGGTATGGAAAATTAAGACCGCGAGCCTTGTGGCGCAAGCGTTAGCTCCGATGGGTTTTTTGCTTTGTGTGATTAGCTTGCTGACCGGTTCTATTTGGGCAAAACCGACGTGGGGCACGTATTGGGTTTGGGATGCACGCTTGACATCTATGCTTATTTTGGCGTTTTTGTATGCGGGGGTAATGGCATTGTTTGCTGCCTTTGAACATACCGCCAATCGCGGTAAAGCAGCTGCTATTTTGTCTATCGTTGGCGCTGTCAACTTGCCCATTATCAAGTACTCAGTACAGTGGTGGAATACTTTGCACCAAGGTTCAACCTTTACGCTGACTTCAGCACCAAAAATGTCGGCGGATATGTGGCTGCCATTATTACTGATGATTATTGGCAGTTATTTATTGGTTGCAACGTTGGCCATTTACCGTACCAATACCCTGATTTTATATCGCGATCAAGGTAAAGCGTGGGTAAAAGAATACGTTCGTGGACAAAATAAATAGTCCCATAAAATATAACAATATAGCTATGAACAAACCAAATAACGGCTAGGGAAATATGATGCAGCCTTACTTTTATAGCGTCTCTGAGTTTATCGCCATGGGTGAGCATGGGGTGTTTGTCTGGTCATGCTGGGCAATTACAGTCGGCATGATGCTGATTTTTATCATCTATAGCCGTCGTCAACGGCAAGCGCTTATCAAGCAGCTAACGATTCAGCAAGCGCGTCAAGCACAGCGCGCTGCTAAGACTCCTAATCCTGCGACCAAACAATCCTCTTAACAATACTCCTTAAACAGTCCTTTTTAATATCAAATTTTTAGCTTATAAAATTGTTATTATCCAATGGTAAATATATGATCTCATCAGTTGCGAGGGGGCTTATTGATTTGGGCAAAAAATGCTACCATATAGGTATTAGAAAAGTACGGTTAGACGGGCTTGTTATCAAGTCAGTCTAATAGGAATTTCTTTAATATTTTCTGTTTTGCAGACGAGCAGTTTGTAAAACAGCGACTCATCAATGAGGTAGTGGTATGAACGCAGTTCGTCGCAAAAAACTGATGTGGGTTATGTTTACGCTTGCAGGGGCGGCGATTGCCGTGGTGTTGGTGATTTATGCCATTGGGCAACAGACCGATTACTACTTTGACGCCACTGCCATTGCGCAAGGTGAAGCGCCGCAGGATAAGCGTATCCGTGCTGGCGGTATGGTAGTTGCTGGTAGTGTCCAACGTGCGCCAGACGACCCGTTAAGCATTGAATTTGCTATCACCGACTTTGAGTCGACCGTGCCCGTGACTTATCAAGGTATCTTGCCAGATTTATTCGCTGAAAACTCAGGCGTGGTTGCAACCGGTAAAATGCAAGGCGATACCTTTGTCGCAGGCGAAGTATTGGCCAAGCATGATGAAAATTATATGCCGCCAGAAGTGGCCAAATCGATGAAAGAAAACAATCGTAATGGCGCAGTCCCTGCTTCTGAGCAATATAATCCTGCTGAAAAAGTGCATGAAACCAAGACTTTACAGCAGTAATTGCGCTGACAATAATAATTATCAATAGTTATCGTAAAAAGCGTTAAATATAAAAAAGCCAGTGATCTTTATCACTGGCTTTTTTTTGCCTAATATTTCAATAAATATTATTTATTAATCATCCCATTCTGGTGAATAATCCGGATGTTTAATTTTACGCCCGTCGCTACGCGCTAAGCTGCCGATTTTCTCAAGTTCATCTGCACTGAGCGTTACCTTGACAGCATCTAAGTTGCCTTGTAAGTGCTCAGGGTTAGACGTTTTTGGAATCGCAATACGCTGTTTATCGGATAAAATCCACGCCAGCGATACTTGCGCTGGAGTGATACCGTGTCTATCAGCGATGTCTTTAATGATTTTATTATCAAAAACATCTCCGCGGGCAAGCGGCGAATACGCTTCTAATAAAATATGGTGATTGTTTAAAAAGGTCTGCAACGTTTTTTGCTTAATAAAGGGGTGAAACTCCACCTGATTGACCGCAATAGGCACATCAGCATAGCGCTTGGCTTCGATGATATTGGCGATATTAAAGTTAGACACGCCGATATTGCGCGTTAGCCCTTGTTTTTGGAGCTCACACAGTGCAGGAATGGTTTCAGATAAAGGCACACGATCATCAGGCCAATGTAGCAGCAGTAAATCAACGTAATCGGTATCTAAGTTTTCTAACGAACGCTTGGCCGCAGCAATAAGCTTTTCTGGCTCAAACTTCATGTCATCAGGAAATATTTTCGTCGTTAAAAAGAACTTATCGCGAGCAACACCTGATTGCTTAATGCCTTTTCCCACTTCTTTTTCATTATCATAAGCTTGGGCGGTATCAATGTGCTCGTAGCCCATTTTTAGGCCTTGGCTGACGACATCGATACAGTCTTGTCCCGTTGATTGCCACGTACCCAGTCCGAGTACCGGAATGCTCGCTTGTCCAGCGGTGCGAATATTATAAGTTTTAGCACGCATATTATTGTCCTTGTTGTTTTTGTGATTTATTAATAGCTTTTATATTTATTAATATAGGATTTAATCAGAAATATAATGTTCTCAATTTCTATTAGCCTCAGCTTCTATTAAGCTTAACCTAACCACTATAGAAAAAAGTAGCGGTAAGTGAAAGGGCGGGTGACGCTTTCCTACAAACGACAAACAGGCTGTAACGTCACTTTATAACTCCTAAGGTTATTAATAATTTGTTTACAGGAGCTATTTAAGATAGAAAAATACTGAAATTACAAAACCTTACTATGGTAAGGGGTATCCATAAAATGGACGTAATGCTAGAGTATAACCAAACAAATGACAAATTTATTTATCCATAAAAAATTATATATAGAGAGGTATATAGGTTTTTATTGATACAGCTATCAATAAAGTAATGGTTAACAAGGTAGCGATTAACAAAATAACGATGAACAAAGCCAAGTTCCACAATCTTCTAGCAACTTCATTCAATTAGGAGAGGATGTGTCCAATCTTTCAAAGGCAAGTACTGTACAAGACAGTCATTTAAAAAATGGTGCAGACAGTCAGCATCAAAACCCTATTTCGTGGTTTATTTTTGGTTTGATGGCAAGCGTGACTTTTATTGGTATTCTCTCAGAGCTGATGCCGTCGGGTATTTTGCCGCAAATGACCGCCGGCTTAGGTATTGAGCAGACTCAGGTAGGGTTTTTGGTTGGTATATACGCGCTGGCATCAGCGATTTTCGCTATTCCGCTTATTAGTATGACGTTGTGGGTCAATCGAAAAATTCTTTTGATGGTTTTATTGGCGGGCTTTGCCATTTCTAATATCGTCGTCGGTCTTACCTCATCTTATGCGCTTATCGTCACCATGCGTATTATTGGCGGTATTTGTGCAGGGATTATGTGGCCGATGATTGCCGCCTATGGGACGGCATTGGTGCCAGAAAACCTGCATGGTAAGGCTATCACTATTATTATGGCGGGCAATACCTTTGGTGTCAGTCTGGGTCTACCGATTATGACCTATATTGGCACTCAAGTTGGCTGGCGTACCTCATTTATCGTACTGGGTGTATTGGGTGCGGTGATTGCACTGCTGGCTATGAAGTTTTTGCCATCGGTGCAAGGTGAAAAACTGACCCAAAGTAACTCGCCAATAGCGGTGCTCAAAATACCTAGCGTCTGGATTGTTTTAGCACTGACTTTTTTAGCAGTCGTCGCCCATTACAGCACCTACACCTATATCACGCTATTGGTCGAAACCATTAAGTTCGTTGGCGGTATCAGTTTAGCGCTATTTATCTTTGGGATAGGTTCGGTCATCTCTGTCATCTTATCGGCCAAGATTATTGATACCCATTTACGGGGTTTAATCGTTGGGATGTTAGTTTGTGGCGTAGTTGCCATGCTGTTGTTTGTCTTCTTTAGAGGGACAAATGGTTTTGCACATTTTGCTTTTTTACTTTGGGGACTGGCATTCGGACCTCTGGTAACGATGTTTCAAACGGCTGTTAGCCATCAGGTGACGGAAGCAAAAGCTGTCGCGACCTCGGTACAATCGAGCGTATTTAACTTTTCAATTATGATTGCCACTTGGCTTGCCGGTTTGATTTTGGTGCATATGCCAGAAACCGGTGTCTTGGGTATCGTCTATCTGTCTATTTTGTGTTTCGTTCCTGCCATTATTATTACGGTAATCTCTAAGAAAACCTTGGCGGCGCCTGTTGTCTAATAATCTAATAACAATTAATAACTAGGTTTTGATAAGCAATTTTAAATAACGCATTTTTAATAACTAACTTTTAGCAATAATAGGAGTTTGTCATGATTAAATTTACCAATGCTACTATCTATCGCAATAGCGATGCTAATGAAATTCTCGTCAAAGACGGTGTTATTCAGCAAATAGGTAAGGGTTTACCGGCTGCTACAGAAGAGATTGACCTGAAAGGTCGGTTGGTTGTGCCACCTTATGTAGACTCGCATCTGCATTTAGATTATGTCTATACCGGCGGCGGTGATGAGGCGAAAAATGCTTCAGGTACGCTATTTGAAGGGATTGCGCGCTGGCATGATGTCAAAAAAACGCAATCTTTTGAAGATGCCAAAGCGCGGATGCTAAGAGGCATTCAGGAAGAGGTTTCTAAAGGCGTGCAGTACATTCGTACCCATATCGACGTTTGCGACCCTGATTTAACAGGGCTCAAAGCGATGCTCGAGCTGCGCGAAGAGTTAAAAGACAACGTTACCATTCAGATTGTGGCGTTCCCGCAAGAAGGCATGTACGCCTATAAAGGCGCTGTCGAGTTGATGGAGGAAGCGTTAAAAATGGGCGCGGACTGTGTTGGCGGTATTCCGCATTTTGAATGGGCGTATGAATTCGGTCAAGATTCTGTGCGTAAAACGGTGGAGCTTGCGCTTAAATATGACAAGCTCATCGACGTCCACTGTGACGAAACTGATGACCCGATGAGCCGTCACGTGCAACTATTAAATGCTTTGGTTATGATTGAAGGTATCGGCGCGCGCTCGACGGCGAGTCATACTTGCTCATTTGGCTCAGCAGATGATGCTTATGCATTTCGGATGATGGGGCTATTTGAGCAGTCAGGCATGAACTTTATCGCATTACCAACCGAAAATGCTTACTTGCAAGGTCGTCAGGACACTTATCCAAAACGCCGTGGTTTGACGCGGGTCAAAGAGTTTTGGGAAAATGGTATTAACGTCAGCTTTGGTCAAGACTCTATTAACGATCCGTGGTATCCAACTGGTAACGGCAATATGATGAATATCTTGGATAACGGTATTCATTTGGCGCAAACTATGTCGCTGCCGCAGCTTGACGTCTGTCTCGACTTTATTACCATAAATGGCGCAAAGACCTTAAATATCGAAGATGAATACGGTTTGGATGTTGGTAAGCCAGCTAACTTTTTGGTATTGGACGCCGATAGTCCGTTTGAGGCGGTGCGTCAACGCGCTGACGTGCTTGCTTCTGTTCGTCATGGTAAATATTTATTTAAAAAGTCTGCACCAAGCTATGATATCGAATTGGATGTTTTTAGAAAAACCAAGTAGTCTTATTTACCAAAAATAGAGAAAGAATAAATAGCAACCAGCTAAAATATTAACGAAAAAGCCCATTATTTAATAATGGGCTTTTTCTATTTAATTTTTAAGATACTTTATTGGCATAAACTATCTTAAATCATGAGGCAAGCAATTACTGAGCAGCAGCTTCTGTAACAGGAGCAGTAGCTGTTGTAGAAGCAGTATCAGTACCCCAGATTTTTGGGTATTTGTAACCTGGGAAGCTATCATGCGCATACTTTTTAAAGGCTTCTGAGTTATAAGCGTTGGTCACGTCTTTTACCCATTTCTTGTCTTTATCAGCAGTTTTGATCGCTGACCAGTTGACATAAGCAAAGCTTGGCTCTTGGAATAGCGCTTCAGTCAGCTTGATACCGGCATCAGTCGCATAGTTACCATTGATGATTGCAAAGTCAACTTCATCACGCGCACGTGGTAGCTGGGCGGCTTCTAGCTCGACGATTTTGATGTCATATTTGCTGTTATCAGCGATATCGGTTTTTGAGGCGGTCAATGGGTCGATATTGTCTTTTAACGTAATCCAACCTAGCTCATTCATCATCACTAACGCACGGGCAAAGTTACTTGGGTCATTAGGCGCAGAAACGCTCATGCCTTTGTAGACTTCATCGATTTTCGTCTTTTTGCCTGAATAAATGCCAAGTGGGGCTGTTGGTACTTGGAAGGCTTCAACCAAATCAAGGTTATTTTCTTTTTTGAAGGTATCAAGATAAGGCTTATGCTGGAAGATGTTGATGTCTAAATCACCATCAGCCAAGGCGATGTTTGGACGCACATAATCGGTAAATGTGACGAGCTCAACTTCATAACCTTGTGCTTCTAACGAGCCTTTTACTTGGTTACGTACCATATCGGCAAAGTCACCTTCGGTGGTGCCGATGACAATTTTGCTATGCTCAGGATCGATATCGCTGGTCGCGGCTGTTTCTGTGGTCGTTGTTTCCGTTGCGCCTTCAGTGACTGGCTCTTTGTTGGCTTCTGGCGCTGATGAGTTGTTGCAACCGACCAATACAAGACCTGATACGCCAACCGCAGCAAATGCTGTGGCTACTTGACGGCTGATATCTGTTAATTTCATGAAACTTCCTTAATAAGGGATGGGAATAGGGGATTGAGTATCAACGTTTAAAACCCGCATTAAAAAAGCAACATTATGAATAGTAATGCTGCTAAGTTAACGGTTGTTAAGATAGTATCAAAATTAAAGGGAATCAGTTACAAAGTCAAGCATTTGCTTAGGATGAATCGGCATTAAAGCTTGCGCATTATTCATATCAAACGTTTAATATGCGTGCTTTAAGAGCCAATGACTAATACTGTTTATAGTCAATTTATAAGTGAAATTTAGCGCTTATCCAAACGCATGGCTATCCAATTACCTGAGGCCTGAATCCCGATAACCATAATCGACAGCATGACGACAATAAATACCATCACTTCAGTTTGATAACGATAATAGCCATAACGAATCGCCAAATCACCCAGACCGCCACCGCCAATCATACCGGCAGCTGCCGAAAACGACAGTAAGCTGATACATAAAATGGTGACCGACAATACCAAGCCAGAACGCGCTTCGTTAAGCAGCACTTTGATAATGGTAAAAGGACGGGCGCCCATCGATTCAGTTGCTTCGATAATACCACGTGGCACTTCACGCAGGTTTTGTTCAACCAAGCGCGCAAAGTAAAAGGAACCCGCAATCGCCAGTACCAAAGAGGCGGCAATCGGTCCAATACCGGTGCCAACAATGGCTTTGGTAAAAGGGCTCATGGCAATCATCAAAATCACAAATGGGAAGGCGCGCATAAAGTTGGTAATCGCCCCAAGCACACCGTATAGCGTCTTGTTTTGCAAAAACTGCCGATCACTAGATAAAAATAAGAAAACCCCAAACAAACCGCCGATCACGATGGCGACCGTCGTTGAGATACCAAGCATAATAAAGGTATCTACAAACGCCTGCCAAATCTCTTTGCGCAGCGCGAGCAGTTTGTCTATCGAGGCGGATAATTCAGCACCAGTTAACATGTCTATTCTCCTACCTCTTAGTCTTCGTGAACCAAGCCTTTGCCAATCGTTGTGGTGGCCTGAATCAGACCGTCGCGAATATCGGCAACTTCAAGCAATTGCCCTTGATGTAACAACGCTGCGCGGTCGCATAACCTGCGAATCACGCTCATTTCATGCGTGACAATGACGATGGTGACGCCAAGCTGTTCATTAATATCGCGTAGACAAGTCAATAAGCTGCGCGTGGTCGCAGGGTCAAGCGCACTGGTCGGCTCATCCGCCAATAATACTTTTGGGCTTGGCGCAATGGCGCGCGCGATACCGACACGCTGCTTTTGTCCCCCTGATAACTGCGCAGGATAATGCCCGGCACGGTCGATCAAGTCGACTATTTCTAAGCAGTCCATCACGCGCTTATGGATATCGGCGCTCGGATAACCTGCCACCGTTAAGTTAAAGGCGACATTATCAAAGACAGTACGATTGGACATCAGGTTAAACTGCTGAAAAATCATACCGATATTATGGCGAGCGATACGTAAATCACTAGCGGATAAGGTAGTCAAATCCGTACCATCGACGATGACTTGACCGGAATCTGGACGCTCAAGCAAATTAATCAGGCGTAAGAGGGTAGATTTACCCGCACCCGAATAGCCCATCAAGCCAAATATCTCGCCTTGCTGCACAGTTAAAGACGTCGGCTCGACAGCAGTAAACCAATGTGGCTTGCCGTCTTTATCTTTTATAGACCGGTCGCTTAGAAAACTTTTGGTCACATCGTTTAAGACAATCATGTCACTCATGGAGGGCTCAAAATTCAATAAATATTTTAATAGTCATGAAGCGGTTGTAGGGTCTCTTACATCGTAAAGAGCACGGTTAAAAACAACATTCAATAACCCCATAATAAGGGGCGCTAATATAGCATATTATGCAGTGTTTTGGATATGGACATCCATGACTTAAGGATAATCTTGGCTTGCTCGCTATTAAGAAACGAAGCAATCAAAACTGGTAGCGCGTAAATTCATCGTCATTTCGAATAAATGGTTATGAAATAAAGAAGCAGTATGACATCATCAGGCATGTTTGTAGCACTGATTTCTTAGCAGTAAATTTTTTGCCGCTGAGTTTTTTAAGACTGAGCTGTAGGATTAATCACGGCTTTCATGATGATAATGAGGGTCGTGTTTCACAGGTAGCACCACTAAAAATCGCGTATGACCATTAATAGTGTCGGTCAGGATACGCCCTTGGTGCGC
Source organism: Psychrobacter sp. UBA2769 (assembly GCF_002352555.1). Classification (NCBI taxonomy): domain Bacteria; kingdom Pseudomonadati; phylum Pseudomonadota; class Gammaproteobacteria; order Moraxellales; family Moraxellaceae; genus Psychrobacter; species Psychrobacter sp. UBA2769. The sequence goes on from NZ_DEIR01000010.1 coordinate 110,403, forward strand.
GGTGACAATTTGGGCAACCAAGGATAAGCCAAGTCCCGAGCCTTTATTCTTTTGCTGTAAGCGTACAAAGGGACTAAAAACTTCTTCGCGTTTGTTTTCAGGGATGCCGTCGCCTTCATCAATCACTGCCAACACGGCATATTTTGGTAGCGGGCGGGTTGGTTCGGTTTTTGCTTTTTTTAGATGCTTACTAAACAAACCCTCTTTACGTGGTGTATTTGCTGTCTCGCCATTATCTTTAGCGTTCTCTTTATTATTGCTCTTAGAGTTATCTTTAGCGTCATTTTTCTCAGTACTATTGTTTTTATCGGTGTTTTCTGCGTTTTGATTGATAGCATTGTCTTCAATACTGAGAAGTGATATCTCCTGATTTTCAGGAACCGCGCGCCAAATGACTTTTTTAATTTTATCGGTTAAATCGCTCGTGAAGCGTTGATAATTGGATCTAAGCGAAGGCTCATTAATAGTTTTAGACTCATCATTGCTGTTTGTGTCAGTGTTTATGGCACTGCTTATGTCAGTGTTTACGTTACTGTTTACCTTACTAGGTACGTCAATAAGTTCTGAAGGCTGTGATTTATCCGTGACTAAGCTCGTATCATTATCGCTATCACCATCAACCTCAATAGTTTCATTCTGAACATCAGTAAGCGCCGTGACGCTTTCACCATTTTTATAAATAGCGGGAGCAGGTAATAATGCTATTTCTGTTGCTTCTGCTGAAGTTGGCTTAGATTTTGTGTCACTAACGTCAATAGAGTCATTATCGCCATGTTGATTGTTTTGCGCGTTTTCAAGCTGATTAACGCTATGAGTGACTTCTTCATAAGAATCAAAGTCGGAGCTGTTATAGTCGACAAAGCTGCTGCACAGTATGGTTTGCAGTAGGAAGTCAGGGATATCATTGGCTTCCTCTAAGGTTTGCACGCCATAAAGCAATACAGTAACAGGCGGCTTGCCATGCAGCATGGCATTGGTCAGTAGGTTACGAATTAAATGGGTAAGCATGGATGATTGACCATCAATGACGATGTGTTCACCAATCAACGTTGCTTCAGGATAATGCTGGCGTTCCTGATTGACCAAGTCATATAAGTCTAAATGTTCAACTTGCTGTAGCGCATGACCGGCGTCTAATCGGCTGACGAGCAAGATACTTTCAACCAAATCATTCAGTCCTGACAGATCACGATTGATCGCATGGGCACGTTTATCAAATTTTTCTTTGGTATCGCTCGGCAAGGCTGCTGCCAGCATATCCATCATCTCAATCTGTAAACGGATACGGGTGATAGGCGTGCGCAGCTCGTGCGAGGCGTGTGCCAACAATAGATTATTGGCATTAATAAGGTGTTCAATCTTTTGTGCTGCTTGGTTAAAGCCGCGGGCGAGTGAGGCAATCTCATCATTACCGCGTGCATTGACACGCACGCTAAAGTCACCATCACCGAGTTCAGCCATCTGCTGACTCATCTGATTGATACGCCAAGTAATGGTACGAGCAATCCACCAAAGCACACCTGCCATAATAATCAGCAGCAATAAGGTACCGGTAAATAAGTTTAGCGCCGCCGAAAGTACAGGTTTTTTAGGTGCTAAGCGTGACTCATAGAGTAGCGTATAGCCCGTACTACTATAGACTTGGGCTTGCTTGGTTGGGGAGGTTTCAGCAAATGAGGGAAAAACGCGTGCTAATAAAGAGGGCAGCGCCGGCAATTCTAACGGCAAATCGCTATTGTCGGTTTGCATAAGCAAATGACCTTCGCTGTCATACAAACCCATCTTTGCCTGCAAAGACTCATCAAAAATATCAAAACTTTTTTTGACCACCGCCAGCATAAAGCGCGACTGTAAGCGATTATCCTTGCTGACCGCGATGTTTAGCTCATGCAAAAAAGGGTCTATTTGACCCAAGATTTGCGTGGCTAAGATTTCTGAGCGAATGCCAGCGTCTTTGTCATGGACCAACTGCGTCAATAACACCATCGCTACCGCAAATAAGATAAGTGCCAGCATGACACTGGCAAATAGCTTGGCAAATACGGAACGAAAACCCAGTTGTTGCATTAAATCATCTCTATTATCAAACGCTCATAACCGCTTTATCGGTTTTATTGGCACTATCGCTTAACCTAACGTCGTTTAATTACATTCGCCATTTATACTTGATCGGTTGCGAATTGATAACCCACACCGCGTACGGTAATAATACGTTTTGGCTGACGTGGATTGTCTTCAATAAGCGCACGCAAACGCGAAATATGCACGTCGATAGCGCGATCAATATTGTCTGAGCTGTCATCGTTTGGCATTGCTTGCCATAATTGCTCGCGGTTTAGTACTTTACCAGAATGGGTGGCAAAATAATGCAGCAATTGAAACTGATGCGTCGTTAGACGTACCGGTTGGTCATCGATAGTGACCTCATGACTGTCAGGAAAGACGCTCAAGCGACCGAAAGTCAGGCTGTCTGATTGGCTGTCGGCTTGGTTTGGCTGCTCATGACGACGAATAACGGCACGAATACGCGCCAATAGCTCACGTGGCTCAAATGGTTTGGCGATATAATCATCGGCACCCATCTCTAAACCCAATACGCGGTCAGTGGTATCGCCTTTTGCCGTCAGCATAATAATCGGCACTTTATTGGTCATGTTGTTTTTGTTGCCACGTATTTTTTGGCAAACTTGCATCCCATCCATATCAGGAAGCATCAAGTCCAGTACGACTAAGTCAATATCACGCTCTTTGGTGTCTAATAAATCTAAACCTTCTTGACCCAATCCTGCATGGTGTACATCGTAGTAATTCATGGTCAGATAATCACTGATTAACTCGGCTAAATCTGGATCATCTTCAATTAGTAAAATCTGCTTACTCATAATTTTTCCTCTAGTTGTTGTTATAGTTTGTTTAATCTGCATTTTAAAAAGTACTGTTTTAAACCTGCACTTTAAAAGTGCTGCTTTAAAAGTACTGCGCCCTTAATTTTCAATCACTGCTATTTAGCATACGCTATATTGCCTAAACAGGATGTTATTAAACAAGACATGCTTTGTTAATGTTTCTACACAATGTAACTACTTGCTTCAATGTTTATGAAACTACGGCCTTTTTACCTTCAGACTCAACCGGTAAATTTGCCAAACAAATCAAACTGTCATTGGTAATGCCCGCGATTAAATATTGTTTGGTCAGCGGGTCATACTCAATGACCTCGACAGGCTGGCGCGTCAAACGCTGGTCTTGTTTAATAATCCATACATTGGCGATTAAAGGCCGCAGCGGCTTATAAGGCGGCTTGTGCAGCACAGTGAGATCCACATTATGCAGGGCACGCTTAGGGACAGTGGTACCGACCTGTATTTGTCCGTAGTCAACACGTCCAGTCACCTTCATATCAGGTCTTATCTGGTTGCGACTGACTTCATTATCAACCACGTTGACAGCAACCAACAGCTGTTTTGGTTGCTGAGTGGTGGTCAGCTTACTCACTTGGCCGGTAAACTCATCTATTAAACCTTCAGCGGTAAAATTCACCGTTTGCCCGACAGAGATTTGCGATTCAGCGTCAATGGGAAGGGTGGCAATAAAATGCAGTTCCGTCTCGTCACTGAGCTTTAATAAAGGCTGACGCGGCTCTACCTTCTGTTCGTTTTTAATGTAGAGCTTTTCTATCCGACCAGAAAAACTCGCCCGCACCGTGATTAGGTTGTATGATTTTTCTGATGGTGCAGCCTCTTGAGTGTTATTAAGCTCGTCATTACTGCCACTGCTAGTAGCGTTGTCTGTAGTTGGCTTTTTACTGTTAGCGGCAGTCATTTTCGCATCGCTTTCTGTATCATTTTTTACCGCTTGTTTTGTCTGCTTATCACTATTAATAACGGTATCATTTGCCGTATTTTGATTATTGGCAGCCGATTGCTCAGGCTTAATATCAGCCTTTTTATTAACTTCTACGGTTTCTGCTGAGTTTGTAGCCGCTACTGCTACATCAGCTGGCTGTTGAATTTGAGACGTTTGACGACGAACAATAAATAAGGGCGCGCCTTTTTCTACCCATTGATTTTTCTTCACCAATACCTTTTCTACCGTCAGCGCTTGTCCGGCAATCAGATTGACCTTTTTAATAGGTTCAATTTCACCTTCTAAGCCAAGACTTGGCTGATAACGGGTTGGCTTGACGCTCAGGATATGGTCAGGGGTCATCGTGATGCTATCAGCGCGAATCAAAAGCGGCGTATTAACCGTCTCGCTATTTTCGGCAGTGACCGGCTCTGATGTCGGAGGGGAGGGTTGACAGGCGATAATGAGCAAAGCACTTAAGAGGTACACGCTCTTTTTTAAAGGGCTAGAAGCTAGAAATAGCGCACTTGAAAATATCGTGCTTAAACGCCTTGAGCACATAGAATCTGTCATACCAGTCACCATTATCAACGAATTTTCATTATATAGTGAATTTTGCTGCGGTGAAATGATTAGCCTGTCTTTTCTGATGGGCATTGATTGAGTTGAATATTGCGTTGATAGGCAACGCTGATAATACAGGCCGAAAATAAAGGGCTTGCGCTAGAGCGATGAATTTACACTGATTTATTTGAACATAAATTCACTAAATGACTGGAAAAGGCATTGCAACTGTGCTAAAACAAACATAATAAAATATATTGATACATTTTTATGACAAAATAAAATTATTCGGTAAGGTGCACGCTATTTCTATATAATGCCAAAATATCGCAACACCAAATATCGTATCTGGCTTTATTGTCATCTAAATCAAATCCTGTTAAGTAACAGCAACTACTTTTAGTAAGAATGAACTACTTTTAATAATTAAGCTTTAATGAAAGATTGCTTAAAAGGCTTGAAGTTCGGTTAGCTGGGATTTGTATCGATGACTGAATAGTATGATTGCGCAACGCTGATATAGGTATTATCACCGCTTAACAGCACTTAACAGCACTTAAAATACCGCGCAATTTGCTAAGAATATTTACCATAAAGTGCGTATAGTGACTGACGGTAATGCGCTGATAAATAGGCAGATACTGATGGTGAAAATTTAGCTATTATGATCGAGCACAATACAGGGTTTGCTGTTTATCTTTAGATAAAATACGTTCACTGATAAATTAAGATAACCGCTTATTGTTTTGTATTGATAGCTTAGATTGGCAGATTAGAGTGATAATCTGTACTTATAGATAGCACTACGAATAAATAGTCATTAATAGGACAGAGATAATGGAAAATAATTTTGATGGTTTAAAAGTAATGGTGATTGATGACTCAAAGACCATTCGCCGTACCGCAGAAACGTTATTGCAAAAAGCTGGCTGCGAAGTTGTAACCGCCATTGATGGTTTTGATGCCTTGGCTAAGATTGTCGATCATAACCCAGATATTATTTTTGTGGACATTATGATGCCACGTTTAGATGGTTATCAGACCTGCGCATTGATAAAAAACAATCCTGATTATGCCAGCAAGCCTGTAATTATGTTGTCATCGAAAGATGGTTTATTTGATAAAGCCCGTGGTCGCATTGTCGGCTCTGATGAGTATTTGACCAAGCCATTTAGTAAAGATGAGCTTTTTGAGGCGATTAATCAGTATCGCTCATAGCGGTAGGTTTTTTAAAACTTATTATAAGCTGTTATAAATAGCCCACTATAAGAAACCATCATAAGTCGCTAATCAGCAGATAAGTTATTTTTACAGTTATGCTTACTGACGCTGTTTAGGAAAGTTGGTTATGCAAGTTTGCTGCTTTATTTTTACCCTGATGAGAATAATGCGGCCACTGACGCATAGCGACTTATTTTAATCGATTTGTATCAATAATATATCCTAATGGATATCATCGAAAATAAAGGAAACACCTATGACTACTGTTTTAGTCATTGACGACTCGCCATCTGAGATGGCGAAATTTCGCGACATGCTTGCGAAGAATAACTATCAAGTATTAGAAGCGACAAACGGTGAGCAAGGCTGTCAGATGGCCATTGACCACCTGCCAGATGTCATCTTAATGGATGTGGTGATGCCTGAAATGAACGGCTTTCAGGCAACTCGTAAGATTACCCGTGGGAAAACCACGTCTCATATTCCTATCATTATGATTAGTACCAAAAATCAAGAAACTGATCGCGTGTGGGGTAAGCGTCAAGGCGCTAAAGAGTATATTACTAAGCCGATTGATGAAAGTGGTCTGGTCCAGATAATTCGTAGAGTAATGGAGTAGCTTGTGGCATCCAGAGGGTTTATTGAACTGCTACGGATAGCAGACTTAGCACGCGCGCGCAAAAGTGGTCGCCGCGGAGGCAAAGAGTTTGACTGGCAAGGTGTGGTGTTTGAGATTGGTGGTCAGCGTTTGGTGGCACCAATGGGTCAGGTATCAGAGATATTGACCATGCCAGAATATACCAGCGTGCCTTTAGTAAAGCCTTGGATGCTCGGCATCGCCAATATTCGTGGGCGCTTGTTACCCTTAACCGATTTGTCGCGGTTTTTACAAGTGCCTAGTCAGTTGTCGCAAATGAGCCAACGTAAAGTTATCGTTATTGACCATGATAATGTGTTTTCAGGGTTGCTGGTCGATCAAGTCTTGGGTATTGAGCAGTTCACTCAAGATCAATATCGTCCAGAAGCGCTTGAGCCCAGCTCGCCATTTGCGCCTTATAACCATGGCAAATTTTTTAAAGATGAGCAAGATTGGTATGTGTTTATGCCAAGCTTGCTTGCACAAGATTTGCAGTATACCGATGCCGCCATATAAGCATAGCGGTCTTTATTACTTAACTGTTTTTCATAAGCGGTTTTTGTTAAAGCAAGAATAAAAGAACAAGGGCTGACATGGTTTAGTGATATGTCAGCATTCATACAGGCTTTGTTAATCACTGTTGTTTTGATGACAATATGATTTCAGAGTCAGTCACGATACGACTTTGACGATTGTTTGAAAGGAAGAGGCACGATGAGTGATGTTATAAACAACCCTGTAGCTGGTAAGAATAAAACAACGACAGATGCTAATAGTAAATGGAAGCTGTTATTAGGGCTTTGTGCTTTAGTAAGTGTGGCTTGTCTGTTTTGGCTGGTCAATTCATTATCATCGGTCAGCCAATATTTAACGAATTTTAATCAATCAGTTGTCTTGCCGGTGATTGTATTTGTCTTAGGTGTGCTTGGTATCTTATTTGCGTTATTCCAGCTACTAAAACAACGTGGCGGCTCAGAACGTTTATTGATTGAAAAAGAGACCTTGCGTCGTCGCCAAGAAGCGGAAGCAGAGTCTGAGCGTGCGCGCCAAATTCAAGAAGAAAACGAGCGTAACCAGATTGCGATTTTGCGTCTACTGGATGAGCTAGGTGATTTGGCAGACGGTGACTTGACGGTAAATGCGACCGTATCGGAAGACTTTACGGGTGCGATTGCTGACTCTGTTAACTTCGCAATTGACCAATTACGTCAGTTGGTACTGGTTATTAACAGTACCGCTGATCGCGTCTCGCAGTCCTCAGAGCAAACACAGATGAATGCGGTTGAGCTTGCTGAGGCGTCTGAGCACCAGGCGCAAGAAATTGCTGGTGTATCAGCGGCTATTAATGAGATGACGGTGTCGATTGACCAAGTTTCAAATAACGCCGCAGAATCGGCAACGGTTGCACAGCGTTCAGTTGCTATTGCTTATAACGGTGCGGAAGTTGTACAGCGCTCGATTGAAGGTATGAACGTTATCCGTGATCAGATTCAAGAGACCTCAAAACGTATCAAACGCCTTGGTGAGTCTTCGCAAGAGATTGGTGATATCGTTGGTCTGATTAACGATATTGCTGACCAGACCAACGTTCTGGCATTGAACGCTGCGATTCAGGCATCGATGGCAGGGGAGGCTGGTCGAGGCTTTGCGGTTGTTGCCGACGAAGTTCAGCGCCTTGCTGAGCGTTCAGCCAATGCAACCAAACAGATCGAAACGCTGGTAAAAACCATTCAGGCCGATACCAGTGAAGCGGTGATGTCGATGGAATCAACGACTTCTGAAGTGGTACGTGGTGCCCGTTTGGCAAAAGATGCGGGTGAGGCACTAGAAGAGGTGCAAACCGTTTCGAATACCTTGGCGGATCTGATTCAGAACATCTCCAACGCCGCTATGCAACAGGCAGAGTCTGCAGGTCATATCTCGCATACGATGAATATCATTCAAGATATTACCTCGCAGACGTCATCGGGTTCGATGGCAACGGCGCGCTCTATTGGTGAGCTGAGTGAAATGGCAGCAGCATTGCAAGAGTCAGTAACCGGCTTCAAGATTTCTAATGATGATGAGCAATTACATACAGAACAGACGGATGATGAGTACTTAGATATTGATGAAAGAGTATCAGCCAGTATTTAAGGGCCATTTATTATTGAGTCATTAGCGCTTAATTTATGATTTTTATATTGAAATGTTAACCAAATAGTTGCTCTAGTTATTATCTTATCCTTATCTAAGGCAACCCTATTAATAGCAGGTCACATGAATAATCATATGCAACAAGACAGTCCTTTTATTTATAAAGCCGACGCTTTAGCGGCCGAGGTTTTAAGACAGGATGCTGCTTTTGATACAGAGCAATGGCAACGTTATATAGAGCAAGAAATCGGCTTTATATTACCGAATGTTCAGCGTAAGTGGTTGGTCAATGCCGTCACGCAAACGGCACTATCGTATGGGCTCACTATTCTACAGTTATGGCAGCAGTTACCGATTAATCATGAGCTGCGTCAGCAATTCTTGGATAAAGTACTGATTCATGAAAGTCGCTTCTTTCGCCATCAGCCTTCTATAGAATTTGTCACCGAGTGTGCTTTACAGCATCAACGGCGGCAATTAGCAAATGACAGTAATGTTAATAGCAGTGACGATATTGGCGCTAATGAGTTGTTTCGGATATGGAGCGTCGGCTGTGCGAGTGGGCAAGAGACTTGGTCGCTAGCAATGAGCTTGGCGGCAAAGCATCTGACTCATTACACTATATTGGGTACTGACGTCAGCGAACAAGCATTAAAAAAAGCACGCGTAGGACAGTATGACAACAGACAGCAGGCTTTAATTCCGCCGCATTGTCAGCAATTTATCCAGCCATTGCGTCAGACAAGCGTCATTGAAGCATTACGTTTTGCTCCTGTGGCGACTAATACTAAGCAAACCATAAAAAATAGCGTAAATGCAAACTGGCAAGTGATGCCAACCTTAAAACAGCAGGTACGTTTTACTTTACATAATATTATCAATCAAGAGCCGCCAACCCCGCATTTACAACAAGTGATTGTCTGCCAAAATATGCTGCTGTATTTTCGTAAGTTTGATCAGCGTGATATTTTAGCGCGGCTATCAGAGCAGTGTGCGCTAGGCGGTTATATTATATTGGCTCCAGGTGAGGCGTTATTTTGGCGTCCATCAAACATGCGCCGTATTGCGCACCCACAGATTAATGCGTGGCAAAAAATCAGTGCCTAAATTAGCGCCTAGACGAGTTAGGATAAATCTATGAAAAACCAGCCCAATGACATGGTGACGTTTGAGTGGTTATTACCACTATTTAATCAGCAATTATCACAGGTAGCTGATGGCTGGCAATTAGGTGAAAAAAGCGCTGATTATGAGCAAATGTCACAGAGCTATCATCAAGTTAGTGGTGCCTTAACCATGCTCAACTTGCCTGCATTGGCAAGTTTGGCGACTAAGCTAAGTTTGTTAGCAGGAATAGGTAATGTCGTTGACCTAGAAGATACTCTTGGAGATGACATTGCAATAAATTCTGGAACTGCTTCTGAAACAGAGTCAGAAACAGCTGCTGAAGTAGCATTTGGTACGGATAAAAGCCGTGTTGGTCAGATGGCTCATCGATTACTTATGCGTGAGCTTGGACACTACGCACGCACGGGTAGCTACCATGCTGCTTTGCTGAATAAAACCTCGGCTGAGCTGACACAAGTCTTAGCGCATTACGGTGTCGTGACCGACCATCTTGCAGATGCCTTCTTAGCCTCTGAAGCTGAGCATTCTGCTAGCATGATGGATATTGAATACCTTGATATTACAGTACCTGATGTTACGACAGCGGCAAATTTAGACCGTGAGCAATATCAGCAATTGTTATTGGTTTGGCGTCAGCAAGTACAAGCATTACTAACAGCTAATGCCAACACCCCCTCTATACTGACGGTTTTAGAAAAGGTCAGTCAATATTTATGGCAAACTGCAGCGGATGCAGACTTACAGCGTCTTTGGTATCTGACTGAAACTTGGCTACATGACCTAGCAGACAATGAAAGCCCAAAACCTAAACATTATGCCGCGTTATTAAGCCAGTTAGATGCGCTAATAGAGTCCTGCGCGCAGCAAAACGAGATATCGACGGATATCATTAATAACTTAATAACCAGTATTTATATTGAGTTAAGTAACCTTGTCAATCATAGTGAAAACGCTCAATCTATATTGCATAACGTGTCGCAGCCGGATGTAGAATCACGTTTTTTACCGCGCATACTCAGTCAAATTGAAAGTCTTATCTTTAATCTTGATAAACCTCACACACTATTAAAACCTTTACAACACATAAACAACCAACTTGAGAGTCGCGGTTGGACGTTTTTTGCTGCACAGACTGCCGCAATCCTAGCTGATATAGAGCGTGGTTTATCTGCAGAAGCAGAATTGACCCAAGAACATACGCAAATTGAGCGCCAGCTGCAAGAATTATACGATGCTGTCTACAATACCGAACAAGTCATTGCTAGCAAAATAGGAAACGCTGCGTCGTTTACCTCTAAACCTGCAGTCGTTACGAATGACGATTTTGATGGTTTTAATAGCGTTAATAGTGTTGATGGCTTACAAACAGAAAATAACCGCCAAATTAATGCAAATGATATAGAGCTGCGTGAGTTGCGTATTGCTGTCGAAGACGTCAAGCAAGGCTTTAATGACTATATTCAGCGCCAAAATACCGAACTATTATCAGACTCAGCAGATTTTACTAAAATTAGTGAAGCCTTTGATAGTATGGGCTTGCCATCAATCCGTCACGCGACGGATAAAATAGCTGCTATATTTGATCAATTAAGCACCCATGAGATTAATGTACTCAGCTGGGATGTTACTGAAGCAGTGGCAGAAGGTTTAACATCGATTGAATTATTACTCGATTATCTGGCGCAGCAAGTTTTTAATCAAGCATTATTAGAACAAGCAAATGTCTATATTGATAAAGCCTCAACGTTGCTTACTGGCTATATCGATGCACCTGAAACAGTAAAAGATACTTTTTTAACGCAAAAATTAGCGTCGAGTAATGTACTGCGCTACGACGACAGTGGTGAAATTGCGCCTATTAATAATGACGACATTATCGACTCAGTTTTAGAGAGCGATTTGGCCAGTGATAATAGTGATAACGCTAATAATCTTAATAACACTTATGAAGCAGAAAGTGCCGCTTTATTAAGCGCCCGTAGCCAAATCAAGCCTGATAACTTTGATATCGATGAAGATATTCGTGACATCTTTATCGAAGAGGTTGCAGAGGTTATTGCTGATTTAGAAGATTTTTTACCGATATGGCAGCAAGACGCACAGGATTTAACCCCGTTAACGGAAGTGCGACGAGGTTTCCATACCTTAAAAGGTTCAGGGCGTATGGTTGGTGCTTTTAGCATCAGTGAGATGGCATGGTCAATTGAAAACCTACTCAATCGTCTGTTGGAAAAAACACTGCCGGTGACCGATGAAGTCGTCGCATTAGTGACAGAAACGACCCAGCGCCTACCAGCGATGTTGAGTGACTTTGAAGCACAGCAATTACCAAGCTTTGATCCTGCTATTACTATTGTGCAAAGCAATAACCTAATGAGCCAGCAACCTATCAATACAGGGCTAGAAACATCTGAAGTCATATCTTCTATCGCTGATATTGAGGAATATAACCCTTTAGAAGAAACTCTATTGTCAGACGAGACCAGCTTAGACATTGAGCATGCCGATACTCTAGGAACAACTGAGCACGTTAATTACTCGTTGGCAGAGGAAAAAGATATCTCTGCATCATTGATAGAATTAGAAATCCCTGCGGCACTGCAACCATTTATGTCAGCAGCCCAGCCGTTACCGATGGATGCTGACGATGCTGATCCTGATATTAAAGAGATTTTTTTAGAAGAGGCCAATGAGGTCTTGGATGAAATCGTGCCTTTATATGAGCAGTGGCAGCTTGCTCCAGATGACTTAACCCAGCTGACTGATATTCGTCGCGGTTTCCATACCTTAAAAGGGTCGGGACGTATGGTTGGTGCTAACACTAGTGCTGAGTTGGCGTGGTCGATAGAAAATATGCTCAACCGTATTTTAGATAATAGCATTACGGCTTCTACGGACATACAGCAGCTGATTGGTGATGTGCTGAGCGTGTATCCTGAGTTATTAACCATCTTTGAGAACGATAGCCAAGACTACCCTGCTATCATGCCCTTATGGGTGGCTTGTGCTCAGGCCTATAGTAAACAGCTAGGTAATGAATTTAGCTACCCTGCGCTATACCAACAGTTATTAGGCACTCCTGCACCGTCTTCTGCACCAAGTACAAATCAAAGTGCTCAGAATGGTTTTGACGATGAGAGCAATGCTGACAATAGCAATCATATCGACAGCATGTTGCAAACGATTAATTCTGTGAATGAAAAAATGGCAGAAGCGCCCATCGTTTTGACCCCTCAAAGTGAAGAAGAACAAGCCTTTTTTGACATTTTTATTGAAGAAGCAGAAGAGTTATTAGAGAGCGTTAATGACTTTGTTCGTCGCCATCAAGACGAGCCTTATGTGGCGGTAAGCGATGAGATTGTACGGGCATTCCATACCTTAAGGGCTGCTTCTGGATCTAGTGCTTTGACAGCAATTAGCGAGGTTAGTGCGACCATAGAGCAGAGTTTAGAGCTGCTACAGCAGCAGGATACGCCGATGAGTGCGCAGCATTTAAAGGCGCTCGCCCAGTCTGCGACCCTTATTAATGGCTATTTGGACAACTATAAGCAAAACGTTCAGCAGCAGGATGTGTCGTTAGAAGAGACGCAAAGCCAGCAAGATATTGCCTCTTTGCAAGCGATGCTTGGTGAGCAGTATGCCATTAAAGATAACGAGAGCACCGCTGATAACAAGCCAACGATAAACCAATTGTTGGATGATAATATCAATGAATTGCTCGATGCTGAATGGCAGCTAGAAGCCGCTTTGACTCATCCAGAAAGTGCGCAAGTCCAAGCTTATATAGCGCAGCAAATGGCACAAATAAAATACTTAAGTGATAAAGCCCAAGAGTTTCCAAAGTTTACTGCCATCCTTAATGAGTTGGGCAAGGCTTATGCTTATTTAAGCCATCATCCTGAACAGTCGATTGATACTGATATTCAAGCCATTTTACTGGCCGGACATGCGCAATTGATCGGTTTATTTGATGCCTTGGCAGGTAGCAGCTCATTAAAAATTGATGAGCAAGTTCTTCAGCAGCTACAAAGTATTTCTCAACGCCATGACAGTAATGACGAAATGGTCGCTGATGATGCCGAAATCAACGCTGCAATTGAAACTGAAACTGAAGCCAACATTAATATTGCTGCAGAGGTTTATGCTGATGCTTCGGTGCATAGTATCGCCGCGCCTGAGCTAGAGCTTGAAACCATCGATACCGATATCGAGCTATTAGAAATCTTCTTAGAAGAGGCGCAAGAGCTTGATGACGCGCTCAATGACAGCTTTAGTAAATGGCGCGCCGACATTAGTAATATCAATACTTTAAAAGTCTTACAACGTCATCTGCATACCATCAAAGGTGGCGCGCGCATGGCAGGTATCCGTAGTATTGGTGACTTGACTCATGAAGCGGAGAGTATCTACGAGGCGTTTGTAGAAGAAAGACGAATGCCAACCGCACAGTGGCTTGAGATTATGCAGGTCGTGCAAGATACGTTGTCATTACAAGTGGCGCACATTGTCCGCTATCAGCAATCGTTTTTTGCACCTGAGTTGATTGAGCAGTTACAACAGTTTGAAAAAGCGAAGGCATTGCCAGATGTCGTTCAACTTATTGTACCGATGCCGAAAAACCATATTGATACCGAGTCGCAAGTACTGGCAGATGAATATATTCATCGTATAGAACAAGCAGCAGATAGCTTAAGTTTAGATAGAATTATCAAGCAATCATGGGCAAATGGCTTACCTGACCCTGATATTTTAGAAGTATTTTTGGAAGAAGCAGAAGCCCTGACCAACCGTAACGAATATCTGCAATCATTCTTAAGTGATGCAAATGATACGGTGGCATTGCAGGCACTACAACGCGACTTGCATACCCTCAAAGGTGGCGCGCGTATGGTGACCGCTAGTGGTATTGCTGACCTTGCGCATGAAATGGAATCGGTATATACAGATTTTGTCGATCGTCGCCGTCCTGCTACCAAAAAAGTCTTAGAGCTATTAGTTACCTGTCATGATTGGCTTGCAGATGCCGTATTTGTTCTGTCGCAACAGGTGAATCCGCCAACCCCTGATTTATTGATTGAGGCATTACAGCAATTTAGTAAAAACCCAGATAGCTTAAAGCAGATACCGAAAGAGTCATTGCAGCCGCAGCGTGACGCCATTCTTTTAGCGAAACAAAAGCAAGAATCGACCTATATCCAAAAGGATATTAGTGAGATGCCGCTGATGGTGGCCAATACTGCTGAGCAAGAGCAAAACACCAATAATAACGAGATGATTCGTATCTCAGGTGGTCTGATTGAGCATATGATTAACCTATCGGGCGAGTCGGCGATTAACCGTGCGCGTATCGATATGGGCATGAGTAGCTTGACCAATAGTATTGAAGAGATGGGCACTACCGTACAGCGCTTAGCAGATCAGTTACGCCGGATGGAGATTGAGCTTGAGGCGCAGATTTTATCGCAAATCGATGATGAATTGGTCAATCATGAAGGTTTTGACCCGCTAGAGATGGATCAGTATTCTTCATTGAATCAGCTGTCAAAATCTTTGACAGAGTCGGCGTCGGATTTGGTCGATATTAATAACACCTTATTAGAAAAAACCCGTGATAGTGAAAGTCTATTGCTACAACTATCACGAACGCAAACCGAGCTCCAAGATGGCTTGATGAACTCGCGTATGGTGCCGTTTACCCGTCTAACGCCAAGGCTTGAGCGTATCGTACGTCAGACAGCCAATGAGCTTAATAAGTCGGTTGAGCTCAAGATTATCAATGCTGATGATGAAATGGATAGAACCATTCTAGAACGCATTACCTCGCCACTTGAGCACATGTTACGTAACGCCGTCGATCACGGGATTGAGAACGTTGCTACACGCCTAAAAGCGGGTAAAGAGCGTAGTGGGCAAATCACTTTAGAAGTATTGCGTGAAGGCAGTGAAATTGTCATTCAGTTAACCGATGACGGTCGTGGGATTGATGTAGAAGCAGTACGCAATAAAGCTATCTCGCAAGGTCTGATTGATGCAGATGACAGCACCCTAAGCGACCTTGATATTATGCAGTACATCTTTAATGCCGGTTTAAGTACCAGTAAGCAGGTGACACAGATATCAGGGCGCGGTGTCGGCATGGACGTCGTGATCAGTGAGATTCGTCAGTTAGGCGGCGCAGTATCAGTCGTCTCAGAGCTTGGTAAAGGTTCTCGATTTACCATGCGTGTGCCGCTTACCGTTGCTGTTTCTGATGCCTTGGTAGTGCGCGCAGCAGACCGCTATTATGCGATACCACTGGTGCAGATTGAGCGGGTGGTGCGTATCAATCCAGAAAAAATATACGACTATTATCAATCAGGTGCGGCGACGCTTAACTTTGAAGATACCGATTATCGCGTCCGTTATTTAAATGAGATTTTATCTGGTAATAAGTTAAATGAGTTGGTCGTCAATACCAATACTAGCGTGCCACTTATCATTATCAAAAACCGTAGTGGGCAGAATATGGCGCTACAGGTAGACCAAATCGCAGGCTCGCGTATTGAGGTTGTGGTAAAACCTTTGGGACAACAGTTCTCGAATTTATCAGGTATTTCAGCAGCGACTATTATGGGTGATGGCTCAGTCATGCTCATCCTTGATTTGATTGCCTTGATGCGTAATGTCACCTTGGTGAAAGAAGTCGCAAAACCTGCTGTGAGCATGCGCAGCACGACAGAGTCTAAAGCGACTATCTTGGTGGTCGATGACTCCGTTACAGTACGAAAAGTCACCTCACGTTTCTTAGAGCGCCAAGGCTTCACTGTGGTGCTTGCCAAAGATGGTATCGATGCGCTTGAGATTCTACAAGAAACGACACCTGACTTGATGCTACTCGATATCGAGATGCCGCGCATGGATGGTTTTGAAGTCGCGACGCAAGTCCGCCATAATAGACGTCTGCAACATCTGCCGATTATTATGATTACCTCGCGTACGGGCGAAAAACATCGCGAGCGTGCCCTTGAGATTGGGGTTAATGACTATATGGGCAAACCTTTCCAAGAAAATCAGCTTCTTAGTAAGATTGAAACCCTATTGGGTAAAGAGGCTAGCCTAGTCAATGAAGGATAACTTACGTGCCTTGGCGCTAAAAGACAAACATAAAAGTGATATCAAGGTATTGGTGGTTGCAGAGGACCATCATCAGCGTATGGCTTTTTCTGATACGGTACGTAGCTGTGGTTTACAGCTGGTTGACTGCGTATCGCGGGCGCAATTGCAAGACAAGTTTGAGAGCTATGAAGGCTCTATCGATATTTGGTTAATCGACGGTGATTATGACCATCATATGGCGACAGCAACGGCAGCCTCTCAAGCTGCCGCTGTGTTGGTAGGGTTCAGTCAAGCACCGTATCTTAATGAAGCACAGCAGTATGCTAAGTGGCAGCGTAAACTAAAGCGTAAGCTTGCCCATATGTTGGCTTTGCCGATGCTAGTCGATAATGCTACTGATAAAAACACTGCCTATAAAAATGAGGCCAACGACTGGCGTTATGTGGTGTTTTTAGGGGCTTC
Source organism: Psychrobacter sp. UBA2769 (assembly GCF_002352555.1). Lineage (NCBI taxonomy): Bacteria > Pseudomonadati > Pseudomonadota > Gammaproteobacteria > Moraxellales > Moraxellaceae > Psychrobacter > Psychrobacter sp. UBA2769. The sequence goes on from NZ_DEIR01000010.1 coordinate 127,492, forward strand.
AATGGGTGGCCCTAGCGCTGTCAAAGAGTTTCTAGACCACTTATCGCCTTTACTGCCTGTAAGTATTTTATTGGCGCATCACTTTAACCAAACCATGATTAGTACCTTACCGCGTATATTGAATCGTCATAATGAGTGGCGCTGTCAGCTGATTACCTCAACGCAGCGTTTGCGCACTGGGCAATGTCTTATAGTGCCTATTGATAAACAAATTGTCTGTGATTCAACCGGTCGCATCATCTTGTTAGACCAGGCTTGGGAAGGCGATTATAAACCTGCTATCGGGCAAATTCTTAAAAATACCAGTGATGTCTATGGCAGTGAGCTTATCAATATTATCTTTTCAGGGATGGGTAACGATGGTGCGCAGTATTTAGATTTAATCCAAGACAATGACAGTCAATTGTGGGCGCAAGAGCCAAGCTTAAGTGCCTGTCCTAGTCAGCCACAAGCGATTATTGATTCAGGCTATTGTCAGTTTGTCGGCAGTCCTACAGCATTAGCAGAAAAACTTACTGAGTATATTACTGAAAGGGCGGTGAGCGCCCCTTTAGATTCATTTATTGTGAGCGACTTATGAAACAGATTCTAAAGCATTCGTTTGAGGCGGTGAGCTTACTGACCACTAACAATGGTATGCTCGACGTGACGGTTGTCCCAGCAGTTAACCAACCGGATTGGATTATTCCTAGCAGTTTGATTTTGAGCGTTGAGGAATGTAGCGAACATACCGATAGTTATGAGTGGCAACAGCAAGCAGTCGCGGTCTTCCATCTATTGCCACGCCATCAAAAACCAGAGAAAATGATTGTCTTAGAGGGTAATACCTCCGCCCATCGCATCGCACTTCAAACGGCAGGCGAGCTACGCCAACTACAGGCGCGTATCTCTGATGTCAAAGATATCGACCTTCCTGAGTATTTTATTAAGACAGACGACAAAATCGATGATGTTGATGAACGCGTACAAGAAGATGATGTGCTATCCTACCTCTTTCAAACCGTGATGATTGATAATACGCTGTACTTGGTAGCAGATTTAGATAAAATAGCACACCAATTGGTTGATTTAGACTCCTAGTTTGCTTACGGTTAGGCTTCTCATAAAAATCTTTGTCATTAGCCTTGAGAGTGTTTACCACGTGTCTTTATCAGCCAATCGCTGTTTGCCAATATCGGTGTATCAGTCAGCGCCAGTTAGTATGAATGAGCATCATTGAGCGCTAATGAACAATAGGGGTGATAAAGTAAGCTATGAATACCATCAATTCAAACCTGACAAAGTGGTCGGTTGCTAGTCGAATCTTTCACTGGATTAGTGCCATCTTATTGCTGGTCACTTGGGTCATGATATTTTTATATGGCAATTTGGATAGTAAGGTCTATATCGGATTGCATAAGGCGTTTGGGATCAGTTTATTGTTTTGGATGATTGCCCGCGTGATCAATCGTATATTTACCAAAGCACCGCCTGCAGTTGCTATGCCAAAATGGCAGATGCTCCTCTCACAATTGTCACACTTTTTCTTGTACGCTTTATTGATCGCTATGCCAACAGCAGGGCTGCTGATGTCAGTCTATGGCGGTAGAGCCGTTGATATTTTTGGCTTATTTCAAATCCCTGTCTTTGTCACACCAGATAGAGGCTTGGCCCGACTTTTTAATGACTGGCATACAGATATTTTATGGCCAATGATTATCGCCTTTACCTTGATTCATATTGGCGCCGCTTTATACCATCAATTTATCAAAAAAGACAATCTGATAGCCCGTATAAAATAAAGGCTGGTAGATAAAAAGTAAGCATAAAAAAAGCCCTAAGTATGATACTTAGGGCTTTTTTATGGAGCAATAAAGTAAACAACTCTACTTTTTATGCTCAGGTAAGCTGATATTCATTTCTAGCACATCTAAGCTATCTTCAGAACGATGATTGATATTGACATCATCAATCTGAACGCCGTTGACGTATTTATTAACCACTTCTAGTATTTCACGTTTCATTTTTTCAATACGGTCAGCGGTCAAACGGTTGTTTAAACGATTTTCGCTTGCAACGATAACCTTTAGACGCTCAGTGGCCATATTGGCACTACCAGCATTACTGCTGTCATCGGTGCCGAATAGACTACTCCAAAATCCTTTTTTCTTACTCATTATTAACCCCCAAACCAGCGCTGTAATAGACTCTTTTTCTTCACATCAATATGACGTAATGGGCGCTCTTCCCCTAAGAACCGGGCAACGATATCGTCATAACATTGACCAGCAACAGAGTCGGTATAATGAATCACTGGCTCACCGTGGTTAGAGGCTTCAAGTACTGAATGGCTCTCAGGAACCACGCCAAGTAACGGCACTTTTAGAATATCGTTAGAGATGGTATCGATATCCATCATCTCGTTAGCGGCGGCGCGGTCTGCATTGTAGCGTGTGATGATAAGATGCTCACGTACCGTCCCTTGGTTTTCCGCCACTTTCTTAGTTTGGCTTTGCAAGATACCAATGATACGGTCCGAGTCACGTACAGAAGAGATTTCAGGGTTGGTAACGATGATGGCTTCATCAGCATGATACATCGCAAGCTGCGCACCGCGTTCGATACCAGCGGGCGAGTCACAGATGATATAGTCAAACTGCTTAGACAATTCGTCCATGACTTCTGCTACACCTTCGTCCGTTAACGCATCTTTATCACGTGTCTGACTGGCAGGTAGGATATATAAATTCTCCAATTGCTTGTCTTTCACCAGCGCTTGGGATAGGCGTGCATTACCATTGATAACATCGACAAAGTCATAAACAATTCGATTTTCGCAGCCCATAATCAAGTCTAGATTACGTAAGCCTACATCAAAATCGATAACAACTGTCTTATAGCCACGTAATGCTAAACCGGCGGCAAAAGAAGCACTGGTTGTGGTTTTGCCCACACCGCCTTTACCCGAAGTGATTACAACAATCTTCGCCACAATGGCACACTCCTATGAATTGATGGGATATTTATTATACAAAACAGTATAGATATAAAGTAGCACACTTGCTTGGCATTCACCTAGCGTATATGTGCTATCTGCGAGCGTAAGCCTAGCATAAATATACAAAAACTTATAGCAAGTCTATATTAAAGCACAAAAACAGCCGATATATCACATTTATGCTTGCTATAAGCAAACAGATTAGACAGCTAAAAAACGCTCTAGTATCTGCGCTCAAAGCCTGTACATATAGTTTAGCGTAAATAGTGGCAGAGCTAAAAATCCATCATAGCGCAGTTTTGTTAAGTAAACTTACTACAATATTAATCATGCTATTGAGCCGCCAATTTAGTCTTTATTATCCATTTTCTAAGCTGATATGAATGTCGTAATATAAATGCAAATCAGGTCTTTGGATAATCTTAGTGTCATAGCTAACTTAAGCGTCGTCCATGACAGTAAAGACCAAGCCTTGACCTTCTAAATAACGTACTTCAACCGATTTATCAATCACATGCTCGGGTAGGTTGTCGCGTAAGCAATACGTACCGGCAACGGAGACTAATGAAGGGTTAAATACTTGGCAGAAAATACGCGCATCTTTGTCGCCTGTTGCCCCTGCGACTAAGCGACCTTGGGCGCGGCCATAAACGTGTAAGTTATTGTCGGTAATGGCTTCGGCGCCGCTATTGACACTGTTGGTTAAAATCAAATCGCCGCCAACATGGTTGAGGCTTTGTCCTGAGCGTAGCATTTGATCATAGATGAGGCTAGTAATTTGCTCAGCGCTGATAAGTGTTTCAGCAGTCAAGGTAGTTTCGGCTACTTCAGGTATCGCGCTTGCGGCAATCGCTTGGTTGTCTACTGTTGAACCCGTATTATCAGCAGTGGTGATTGTAGCGTCAGCACTGTTGTTGGGCACAGTAGCCGCTACTTGGCTCAACTGAGTAGTGGCTTTTTTACTCGGTAAAATACGCTCGATACGTTTACCATCAGCGGGGAATATCGCCAAGCGTAGCTCGCGAGCTTGCGCATCAAGCAAACCTGTGACCACGCCGATAGGTTGCAAACCCCAAGACCAAAGCAGCTCGACCAACGCCGCTAAATCTTGCTCGACCTCACTGTCAATCAATACCGGAATATTGCTGTTCTTATTGCTCAGTGTGGTTTCAAGTTGGCTGGCAATCGCTGTAAAATCATCGGTGCTAAACTGCACCCGTGAAAAGGTCAGCATCTTGCCATAAAAAGCTAACGCCGGCGCGTTGGCTGAGGCGAGGGCATGCTGGTCATTGTCTGAAATCGTCATAATATAAATCCTCAAAAATGGTCGTATTGCGGTGTTCACGGTGCCGTTTTTATTATCAAAGTATGGCTATATAAAACTATAGTGATTAAAAGCCAGTTCTTATTAAGTCAGTTCTTGGTAGTTCGTTCTTGATAATCCTGTTTTTGCTAAGCCCGCTCTGACTAAAAATGCTACAACCTAAGCATGTCCTGATGCTTCCACTGCTGCACTTTTATTTGTGCCTCAAACTCATCCAAACTGTCGGCAATAATACTTGAGATTAATGTATCAAGGGCACTGTTATTGGTATCGATTTGAGCGACGCCGCTGGCAATAGCGACCATCAAATCATCGAGACGTTCGGCGTCAAGCAGGCGCTCATTAAGCGCATATACTACGTTCTCACCGATATTATGCCCGACATGTTGAAGCTGAGACTCAATTAAGCTACCAGCAATAGGTATCATGCGCAGATAGCGGCGTAGCTCAGGTGTATTGGCCAACCCCTCTTTAATCGCATTGCCCATCTCAGTGGCGATAATGGTGCCACCACCTGATGATTCGGTCAGTGCTTGCAGTTTTGGCGCCAGCTCTTTACGTAGCAGCGATAGCACCGCCGCCTCAATCTCGTTGCGATTGCGCGCGATGGTCGACTCAATAAACGATTTATGTATTTTAGGGTCGGTGAGCTGCTGCCGAAAGGTCTGAATGGTCGTTAAGATGACGCGGTCAGACAGCTCTTCTAAAAGTAAATCGATATAAAAGTTAATGCGGTTAATCCACGGCTGCGGCAATACTTGATAACCCAATTGATATAATCGGCGTCCGATAATCACCGCGCGAAATAAACGCAGCGCGCGCAGCTGCGGGAAACAGCCTAACACTTCATACCAGTGGACAAAAGGGAAAAAGAACCAGCGGTAATAAACCTTTTCTTTAATAGCAATCGCCCAGCGTAATAGCAGCTCTACAATCAAAAATAAGGTAAAGAAGCCACCAGCTGTCCGTAACGAATCATGGACATGGCTTTGATACCAGTTTAATGCCTCACTCAGGGTCAACCACTGCGCCGCATCACGACTAAAACCACTCATCAAAATAGCGTCAATACCGATTAATAATAAATCAATACTGATGGCGATAATCATCACGATATCATAGGTCAGCTTCAAGCGATTGGGCTTGGGACGATTCGGTCTTGGTGGTGGACTATTCGATAAGTCTGAGGACTGATTGCGCGCGGACGTTGATTCTATAGGGGCGCTGCTAGTAGAAGAGGCGGACACAGTCATACCTTATTAAGTGGTAAATGGCATCAGTAGTGAGTCGCTTTATGCCAATCACTACCAAATAAGTAACGAGTTTTAATGGTTATTCACATTATCAATGAATCATGCCAAAAAACAAGCCATCAACCATTATAATTTGGTATTTTAGCCATTATCTTTTTATAGAAAAAATCCGCTGACAGTAGCAACGGATTTAAATAATAAATATATTACATTTTATTCTAATCCTAATGCGTTTTATCAACCGCCGTGTCATCAAATTCAGCAAGCATCTCAGTAATGCGTTGATCCTTTTGACGCCAAATGTGCTCGACCCAATCAAACATCTGTGCTTTGACTGCGTCATCGTTTTCGTAACCACCGTTTTGAATACCCGCAAACAGCTCGTCAGGTATCTTGATATGGCGGACATCGACGCCTAAGCGTTTGATATTACCTTTCCACAAATCGCCATAGGTTGGTACGCCGTCAGGATAAACGATGGTCATATCTAAGATACCATCCATGTCAGCGCCCAAGGCGTTAATAGCCAGCGACAAACCACCGGCGCGTGGTTTTAATAGATGGGTATAGGGTGAATGTTGTTTATCGTGCTTTTCTTGGGTAAAGCGCGTGCCCTCTAAGTAGTTCAATAAGGTAAAGGGCTTGTCCTTTAATAACGCACAAGCACGCTTTGCTTCTTCGATATCTTTACCTTGAAGGGCAGGGTTTTTAGCAACCGCTTCTTTAGAGTGGCGGCGCATCATTGGGAAGTCTAAAAAGTAAAACGCCTGCCCAACGATAGGAATATAAATCAGCTCAAACTTGGTAAAAAAGCGGGTTAGCGGCAAGCGTTTTTCACTGATATATTGCACGATGCTGGTATCCACCCAAGATTGATGGTTACTGACCAGCAGGTACTTACCGTCCATATGGACATCATCTGGCAAATGAATGCGCCAGTCTTTACGCGGCAACATATTGTCGATGAGCGCATTGTTGCTACTAATCCAGTGTTCAGCGATTTTAATCACTGTCTTATCGGCGATAGGAGCGCCGGTGATGATTTTACCAACCCCCATTAGCCATAACGGAATGCTACCGCCAAAGCTATTGGCAGCGATGACCCCAGTTGCTGTCGCAAGCGACATGGCTTTTGCTAATTTTGGCGTACGTTCGTGTATTTTTTGTATGGCAGAATTTAAGCGCATATCCAATTCCTTCCTATTCATTTCGTTAATCAAGCAACTTTTTTTAGAATTTTTTAATCAACCTCAAAATATATAACTAATGTATTCTTAATATGGACTCTTATTTATTAGTAATAATTTCGCCATATAAAAGCTCATGATATAAATAAGCCTCTGTTAACAAGCGCCGATATTTAATTGAGCCAACGTACTTTTTAATAGCATTTTTATCATTGTGAACTACTTAATACCTTAACTAAGTTCAGTTATTATTGCATGTCAGGTTTTAGTATTGTTGATGCAATAATCATTTTGTTGGCTGATTTTAGCAGAAAAATATTATAGTGTACGACTGTAAACGTGACTTGCGGTAGCAAATTGGCTCTGTTGCTAAGCAATAAGTCATAAACAGTTATGCACTTTTCATACATAGATGTGACAAAATATTACACACAAATGGATGGCAATTGCCATAATAATAGCAAGTGTGGATAAACATCTAAACGATATTGCTGACCAATAATTGCTGATCAATAATGGTCATAAGCAATATTTATAAAAAGCAAATTTATCTATCGATTTTTTTAACTTAAGAGGAAATATTATGCGTAATACATTAATGATTGCAGCAGTGGCATCAGGTTTGGCTCTAAGCGGTTGTGCTACAGATCCGTACACTGGCCAACAGACGCTTAACAAGTCTGCACTTGGCGCATTAGCTGGTGCAGCTGGTGGCGCGACTATCTCAAAAGCAACAGGTGGCGACAAAACTGGTCGTGATGCTGCTATTGGCGCTGCATTAGGTGCTGGCGTTGGTTACTATATGGATCGTCAAGCTAAGCAACTTCAACAGCAAATGGCTGGTACTGGTGTGACGGTTACACCGAATGCTAATGGTAACATTGACTTGGTTATGCCAGGTAATATCACGTTCTCATTTGATGATGCGTCTTTAAACCCATCATTTAGACCAACGCTTGATAAACTTGCCTCTACAATGAATGAATATAACCAAAACACCATTACTATTGCCGGTCATACCGACAGTAAAGGTGCTGATGCTTATAACATGAAGTTATCACGTGACCGCGCTTATGCAGTAGCGAACTACTTAAGTGCACGTGGCGTAGCTTCTAACCGTATCAACGTAGTCGCTTATGGCGAGTCGCGTCCAGTTGCTGATAACAGCAGTGAATATGGTCGTCAACAAAACCGCCGCGTTGAGCTAACGGTAAATGCACCAAGCAGCGTTCGTTAATCGCTACTGATATTTGAAATATCAAATAAAAAAGACCAACGCGAAGTTGGTCTTTTTTTGCTTGAAATTCGTCTAATATTCAAAAAATTATATTTGATAATAGTTATCAATAACATTATAATTTGCAGGGATTGAATTTTGTCAGCCTTTAACGGGCGTTTAAATTTAACTAGGGTTTAAATGGATTTTATCTTATTGAAATTATAAGTCTTTAAGCTTTCCTTTTATCACTTTATCTTTTGTCATTTTATCTAATGTATCTCATCGAGGACGTGTATGAATATCAGCCCAGCGACAAGCCGTAAAATTTTACCGACTACTTTAGCTGCTGCATTGGCAGGGATACTGCTAGTATCAGGATGTACCAAACAGTCTGATGAGACCACAGCGTCAGAGGCACAAACCGACGTCCAAGCAACCCAAAACAGCGATGACAAAACGTCTTCGGCTGCTGATCAGGCGCATATCGATCGATTGTTGATTAGCTATGCTGATATGGCGCACGCCGCCTATAAAGATTCTTTAGAAACGGCCAAACTTTTACAAACAGCAGTGAATACTTATGTAGACACGCCGACCCAAGCCAATCTTGACGCTGCAAAGGCTGCCTATAAAGCCGCGCGTCAGCCATATTCACAGACTGAAGTGTTTCGCTTCGACGAAGGCTTTGTGACCGCTGATGATAAACGCGCACTTGGTAGCGTTGATGGCTGGGAAGGACAGGTAAATGCTTGGCCGCTAGATGAAGCCTTGATTGACTATGTTAGTGACAGTTATGAGGGTGAATATAACAGTCAGGACAATATTATCAATAGCAAGAGCATCACGGTTGGTAGCATCAAGCAAGATACCAGCACCATTACGCCTGACTTGCTGGCTGAGATGAACGAGATTGGTGGTAGTGAGGCTAATGTCACTACCGGTTATCATGCGATTGAGTTTCTGCTGTGGGGACAGGATACCAATGGCGTTGGTGAAAGTGCAGGTAATCGTCCGGTGAGCGACTATATAACGACCGAGGGCGAATGTACCAGCGGCGATACGACAAACACAGATGCGAGTATTTGCGAGCGCCGTGGACAGTATCTAAAAGCGGTTACCCAGTTATTGATCAATGATTTGACCGCGATGGAAGCCCAGTGGCAACCTGATAGCGAAAACACCTTACGTAGCGATATGATGGCCCGTAAAGACAAAAACGGTCTGCGTCAAATCATGTATCAAATGGGCAGCTTAGCACTTGGTGAGCTAGCTTCTGAGCGTATACAGGTGGCGTTCGTCACTGGCTCTACCGAAGATGAGCATGAATGCTTTAGTGATTTGACTCATTTGAGCTATGCTAATAATGCCCGCGGCATTCAAAATATCTTTAATGGCGGCTATAAAACCGTCGCTGGCAAGACAGTGGGCGGTTATGGACTAAAGAATTATCTTGTCGATACCGGCAATAAAGAAGCGGCTGATAAACTTGCGACTGATTTTGCTAACGTAGAAGCGGCGTTTAAAGTCATCGTTGAAAAAGCCGAGAAAGAAGGCATCAAGGTCGATCAGATGATTGCAACCGTAGGTCAAGCCAGCAAGCACGGTATTTCTGCTGAAGAGCAAAACAAACGCCGCGGCTGGATTGAAAGTAGTATCACAAGCTTACAACAGCTAACCGATGGTATCGAAAATGCAGCAAAAGCCGTTGGCATTGATAATTTAGACGCTGATGCAGGTTCACAGTTTTAAATAGTGCTTATTTAAAAGAGCGCTTATTTAAAAGGACATCTATTTAAAATGGTGCTTTTGGTTTTAATTTAGGAAGCCTTAATAGCCTGTATTTATGTGCCTGATGAGTCGTTATCAGTGAATGAGAATTATTTTTATAGAAAAATAATTTAGGTATAATATACACGTTGTCGACCGCTGTTGGCAGCGTGTTTTTTTATAGCGCAGCAATGATTTATCGAATTGAAATATTTATTGACTAAAAATGCTTATCAAATAAAAATGAAAAAATTATAGCACGCGTTTTTAATGGTTCCATACCAGAACTAAGGTTCCCTATGAGTAGCAGTAATGTGTCAACCGCCAAACAATCTACCGCGTTTTATTCTCCTTTAATATTTAAAAATTCGCTATTAAAGCTATCGCTAGGAGTGACATGCGTGCTCTCATTAAGCGCCTGCCAGCCATCTCCAACGGACGACACCGCCAATAATAACGACAATAAAGCCCAAGACAGTAGCTATTTGCAAAATATAACGCCTGAGCGTGCTCAAACGATTGAAGCGCTAGCGGGCGTCCCTATGCAGCAGCTTGCCAGCTTTGATGCGCAAGAAATCAAACAAGGTGGCGATACTGGTATTAGTATCACCACGAGCGAAAGCTACTCTAAACCTTCTTCAAATATCACCGCTTCGCGTAAAGGCTCTTTCTTTATCGGCAATGCGTTTTTTAGGCAACCTTGGGTGGTCGCGCCGGCAAGTACCGATAGCCGTGATGGGCTTGGCGCTTTATTTAACGTTGCTGCCTGTCAATCTTGCCATATCAAAGACGGTCGCGGTCATGCGCCGATGAGAAGTGATGACGATGCTGATAGCTTGTTGATTCGCCTTGCGATGCCGGCGACTACCGAAGCGCAGCGCCAAAAGCTAAAAGATTCCTTGATTGAAAAAGTCGCCCATCCTATGTATGGCGGTCAATTGCAGGACCGCGGTGTGCAAGGCGTGCCTGCTGAAGCCCGAATTGTAGTACAGTGGAACGATAAACCCGTTACCTTTGCTGATGGTCATGTCGAGACCTTGCGTGCGCCAACCTTTAATCTGACCAAACCCGGTTATGGTCCATTTGATAATGAGCTGATGGTATCGCCGCGTGTGGCCTTACCGATGATTGGGCTTGGGTTACTCGAGCAGATTCCAGACGATGATATTAAAAAACAAGCAGTCAAAGTAAATAACGCTAATAGCGACATTAGCGGTAAATTTAATATGGTCATGGATCCACAAACGGGTAAAGTGGCATTAGGACGCTTTGGCTGGAAAGCTGGTCAAACCAAGCTGATTACTCAAAACCAAAGTGCGTTTAATGAGGATATGGGGCTGACCTCAAATATCCGTCCGCATGAGTCTTGTATGCCAGCGCAGACCGCTTGTGTGAATGCCGCAACAGGTGCTGATGAACAAGGTAATGGTAAGCCGCCCGTCGAAGTCAATGATGAAGTGGCAAAGTTCGTCGAATTTTATACCCGTAATCTGGCGGTGCCGCATCGCCGCAATGCCGAAGACAAGCTGGTATTGGCCGGCAAAAAACGCTTTTATGATATGGGCTGTCAAAGCTGCCATACGCCGCGTTATCAGTTGCCAAAAACCGACGATGACCATCTTGAGCAGCACGGACAAGTGATTTATCCTTATACCGATTTATTGTTGCATGACATGGGCGATGGCTTGGCTGATCGTACCATTGCGGGTAAGCTGCCATCAAAAGACTTGCAGGTTGAGTTTTTAGCCAACTCTTATGAGTGGCGCACGCCTGCTTTGTGGGGCATTGGTCTTGCGCAAACCGTCGATCCACAAGCGACGTTTTTACATGATGGGCGCGCGCGTACTTTGATGGAAGCGGTACTTTGGCATGGCGGCGAAGCGGAAAAGCAGAAGCAAAAAGTACTTAAGCTTGATAAACAAGGACGCAGTGAGTTGAATGCGTTGTTAAAGTCATTATAAAAATAAGCGTATGAGCGTTAAAAGCGATGGTCATTCAACGTAAGAAATACAAAGTTAAATAATTACTTATATCAATATTCATCCAAATACTGAGAAATCTATGAAAATAAACCCTGCTTTAGCAATGGCATTATCAGCGCTAAGTGCTGGTATTCTAATTAGCTGTGTCAAACCTGCGGAAGAAAATAAAGTACCAGAGGTAGATAGCCAAGTCGCGCAAGAGGGTGCTACTTCTAAGGCTGCTGCTGAAAAAGACAGTAATGACGCTAAGGTTGCAGCAGTAGATATTAGTCCTGATACCGAAAAAACCTATCTGACCCACGTGGCAAATGACATTGTCATTCCAGCCTATGCAGATGCCGCAAAGCAGAGTGATTTATTGCATGATTTGGCAAAGAAATCTTGTCAGCAAGCGCCCGTGAGCGGTGATGCGCTGCAAGCGCTGCGCGCCCAATGGCTGGTGCTCGCACAAGCATGGGCTGGCGCTGAGATGATTAATTTCGGACCAGCGACGGCAAGCATGAGTAATTTATATATCAATTATTATCCTGATGAGCGCGGTCTGGTACATGGTGGTGTTGCCGATCTCATTGCTGCCAATCCTAAGCTCACCGCTGAGCAACTGTCTAACGAGAGTGCTATTGTGCAAGGTATACCAGGATTAGAAGAAGCGTTATATGCCAATGACAGTCTGGATGCTGGTCAATGTGCTTATGTGATGAGCGCAAGTAGTGCCTTAAGCACGCGCCTTAAAGATATTGAGAAAAACTGGCAGCAAAACTCAATCACTTTATTAGCGATTGATAAAACCGCTGAGAGTGATCAAGGGCTAAACCAATGGTTTAATTCTTTATTGTCATTGGTTGAGACCATGAAGTCCAATGCCATTGATCAGCCATTAGGCTTAACCGGTAAGAAAAAAGGTCACCTGCCAGCTGCGACCGCAGGGCAAAGCCGCGCGATTATCAATGCTAAATTGGCCACGCTCAATAAAGCAATGACCGATCCCGTTTTAACCGCTATTCTTGGTGGCAATAATGAAAACGCAGTGGCGGATAATCTATCGACCGCACTTGCTGATGCGACCACATTATTGGCGCAAATGCCAGAAGACTTAGCGACTGCCGATAAAGCTACCCAGCAAGAGCTGTATGACAAGCTGACGACCATTACGCGCATTATTAAACGCCAATTGATTCCGACGCTCGGTATCCGTGTGGGCTTTAATAGTACTGATGGCGATTAAAAAAATGCACTCTATCGATACTAAAACAGCAAATGAGTCACAACAGCAGCAGCCTAATAATGAGCTGCTAGTAACATCCGCATTGACCATGCTGTCTGCTGTCATGGGTACAGCTGCGCTTGTCGGTATCCATCATCGTTATCGTAAGCAGTGTCACCCTGATGCCAGCTTGCAGGACTATGTAGTAGGTATGCGCTCGCAGTTGCAGTCGTTAACCGCAACATCAAAACGCGAGCTCGTGCAGTTTCGTCACGCTTATCAGCAGGTAACAGTTGCATGGCAACAGGCTTATCGTTTACCAATAAAGGATAATCAAAACCCTACTCATAATAGCCCAGCTGACTTTAGCGCCGCACATACCACCACCGTACTACCGCGCCCCGTTTATTGGGTTGGCGGTGTTGCTTCTATGCCAAAAAGTGTCGTATTAGCAAATGATGATGGCGCTGATGCCTGTCATAATGAAAATGACTTTGGTGTGGTCGGTATCGATGCCGATAGACAAATCGTTTGGCAAACGACTATGCCTGAACGTGTCCACGATATTGTTGTTCAGCCGATTTTTGACCGCGAAAGTAACTTTTCTAACCACAACCAAAATGCTAATCATAACCAAAATCGCGATGTCGTGGTCATGGGTCGGCGTCCGAGTGAAAAGTTTTGGGTATTAGACACGACGAGCGGACAAGTAAATTTTGCTATTAAAGCATCTACTCATCGGCATTTTTATGGGCATGCTTGCTATAGCCTAGACGGTAAATTGCTCTATGTGACTGAAAATGACACCCTAAGTTTAGATGGTAAAATCGGTATCTATGATGCTGATGATAATTACAAAAAAATAGCAGAATTTGACTCGCATGGTATCGGTCCTCATGAGCTGATTATGCATCCTGATGGCGAAACGTTGGTGATTGCTAATGGTGGTATCAAAACCGAGCAAGCGTCGCGTGAAGAGTTAAATTTAGACAGTATGCGTCCATCATTGGTTTACCTTAATCGTCATACTGGTGCTTTGCTTGAGCAGATTACGCCTGAACACAATCAAATGAGCGTACGTCACCTGGCCATGCATGACGATGGAACGGTGATGATAGGTATTCAGTTTCAAGGTGAAAAGCATATCAATGTGCCGCTAGTGTTGACTCATAAACGCGGTGATAGTGATTTTAAAGCCCTTATTATGCCCAATAACCAATGGCAACGCTTCCATCAATATATCGCCAGTGTGGCGGTTGATAGTGAGCGTAACTTATTATGCGTGACCACGCCGATTGGGGGTTGTGCAGCGCTTTATGACTTAAATAATCGCACCTTGATAGATGATGTAAGCCTGCCAGATTGTGCAGGGACAGCAGTACTGTTTAGTCAGCGCACTAATAAGACAGATAGTCGTGATGAGCAATCAGGCTTTATTGTTAGTGATGGCCAAGGTCAGTTAACGGCGTTAACTGTTGATAGCTTGGCAACGGCACAATTGGATACTGTAGAGAAAAACGACCGTATTCTTAAAGACAGCAAATGTCATATGATGTCGTTTGACAATCATTTGCAAGCGCTTTGAGCATGAATATGCCGCCTGCATACCAGTCATCTTTATTAGAAAAATCTATTCAACGTTTGGCGCAAGCGGATATAGAGCTACATATCAGTAAAAAGCGGGTTAAAAATATCAATTTTCGCTTAAAACCGCATAAATTAATGGTGTCTGTGCCATTGTTTATTAGCCCAGCGCAAGCCGCACTCGCTATAGAGAAACGCGTACCTTGGGCAATCGCTAATCACGGCCAAGTATTAGAGCAATATAGGCGGCGACAACTCCCTTCAAAAGAGTCTTCAAAAGAGTCTTCAACTGCCGATAGCACACTGCTGTTATGGGGCATAAAGCAATCGTTTACCTTAAATCATGATGAAAAAATTACTTACTATCGACAACAGCTTTCTGAAGTCATACCTTCTCTGTTTGAAAAATGGCAACCAATTGTCGGTGCGACAGCCAATGAGATACGCCTGAAAAAAATGCATACGCGTTGGGGCAGTTGTAATACCCGTGCACGGCGAATTTGGTTGTCTGTCTATCTGCCCGCTTATCCTATCGAATGTACCGAATATGTGATTGTCCATGAGCTATGTCATTTACATCATGCCAATCATAGTCGCGCCTTTTGGCAAACGGTGGCGACCGCGATGCCTGATTATCAGCATTGGCATAATATGCTGGCAGGGAAGGCGGGACAGTTAGATTAAACCCTTCACCTAAGTACTATCAACAAGTATTATCAACAAGTACTGTCAACAAGCGCCATAAGACTGATATGATTAATCATAACGATACAAATTATGTCGTTTAAATAATAGATTTATCTACAGGGATGTCATATGGAAAATGTCAATCAAGCAGCGTTTTGGCAGCAGCGTTATGAGCAAGACAGTATCGGCTGGGATATGGGACAGGTGTCGCCACCGCTCAAAGCTTATATTGATCAATTGCCTGAATCTGCTAAAAGTCAGGCTGTTTTAGTGCCAGGGGCAGGTAATGCTTACGAGGTCGGTTATCTGCATGAGCAAGGGTTTAGTAATGTTACTTTGGTTGATTTTGCCCCTGCGCCGATTGAAGCATTTGCTAAGCGCTATCCTGACTTTCCAGCTGAGCATTTAATCTGTGCCGACTTTTTTGAATTGTCGCCTGAGAAGTATCAGTTTGATTGGGTGCTTGAGCAGACGTTTTTTTGTGCGATAAATCCTGCGCGCCGTGATGAATATGTAGCGCAGATGGCAGCATTATTGAAACCGAATGGTAAGCTGGTTGGTTTGCTGTTTGATAAAGACTTTGGACGAGACGAGCCACCGTTTGGCGGTACAAAAGCTGAATACCAACAGCGTTTTGCGCCTTATTTTGATATTGAAATTATGGAGACAAGTTATAACTCACATCCCGCACGGCAGGGCAGTGAGCTGTTTATTAAGATGCAAGCAAAATAATCTCACGCTTGATGTTTTCTCGAGCTTGTTCTTCTAACCGTGCATAGTAATAATCAGTCAGATAAAGCGTTGGATGCGCTAACAATCCTTTTAATACTGCTAGGCGTCCAACGCGATAATCTATATTTGAGATATGCGCATATTCTTGGCGGACAGCTTGCGCATACTGCTCATACTCAGACCAAGATGCCCCTAAAATACTTAAGTCCATATCTAGTAAATAGGCGGCATCGCTTTTTCTAGCTTTGTCTGACCCTTCATCAATGTCGGCAATTTGATGGCTAGCCGTCATCATTATCAGCGCGTAAATATATTGGCACGGCTCAGCACTTAGATAAGGGCTTAAGGACTTGACGGCATATTCTGCACTTTTAGGCTCATTATCTGAGCGCGTCGGCGCATATATCACGTCATGATAAAACAGTGCCAATGCGATAATATGCGGCTCATTTAAATGATGCTTAATCTGTTCAAACTGTGTAAATAATTGCTGAATATGCTGCAAGCTATGATAAGCGCGCTGGCTTTCGTTATAGCGCACGGCGATATCTTGCCAAAGTGCTTTTAATATTGCTGGCTCGATAGCATTATTAATAGCCGTTAAATGCCACTCGAAAAGCTTACCGAGCTCAGTCTCTATTTGTGACAACCCGTCCATAGTTAGCCTTTATTTAATGACCGCAATCTATTAGCAAATGCTTACTTCTTACTAGCCGCATCTTCAAATGCTTGTTTAAACAGCTTACCTAATAAATTAACATCATCAACGCGGGCATAATTTAAACGAGTGACAAAGGCGATATGACGATGCGGTCCTTCCTCGGCTAGTGGCACCGCAACTGCATTTTGATTTTGCAGATGTAGCTGGTCTAATGCCATCTCTGGCACTAATGTCGTCCCCATATTGGCAAGTGCCATTTGAATAAGGGTGTTTAAGCTGGCATCAGAAAAACTCGATTTCATTTGCGCGCGGTCAAAATGACAGACCGTCAGTGTTTGATCCGTCAAGCAATGTCCTTCACCTAATAGCATCAGATTGGCCGTTGCTAGCTCATCAGCATTGATGGTTTTAAGTTTGGCATGGACATCATCTTTTGGGAAGACGGCAAAAAAGTCCTCGCTCCAAAATTCAAAAGTATGCAAGCCATCGACTGCATACGGTAGCGCAATAATCGCAGTATCAATATGACCGTAGCGCACTTGCTCAAGCAAACGCTCGGTTTGCTGCTCAACGATGGTCATACGAAATTCTGGATAGTGCTCACGTAGCGCAGGCAACACTTTTGGCAGCAAATAAGGGGCAATCGTTGGAATAATTCCGACGGTCATAGGGTAAGCAAGCGGTGACTGATGGCTATGCGCGCGCGTGGTCAAATCATTGACTTCCGAAAACACGCGCTGCGCCCGCGTCAAGATATCTTCACCGATAGGCGTAATCAAGACTTGCTTATTATTACGCTCAAAAATCTGCGTATCAAGTTGTTTTTCTAACTCGGCGATACCCAAGCTCAGCGCTGATTGTGAGATATTACAGTCTTCTGCCGCACGCTTAAAATGACGATGTTTGGCAACCGCTAAGGCAAACTCAAGTTGACGTAAGGTAATCATAAAACCTCTCTGTTAATGGGTTTTTAACGCAATTTGTTTTACTCGTTTATCTTGTGTACTATAGCAATTTAATGCCGATGTACGGATAAAAAAGCAGATAGAATAGTTTAACAAGTTTAATAAAACAAAACATCACATTAAAAACTTTTAACTGGATTAACCATAGAATTCGCGTATAGTTTGTCAGGTAGCCCAGTTAAGCAAAGGGTTAGTAGAAATAACCAACAATAAACATCCATTAACTCAACAACAATCAATCAAAAAAAGGAGCCAATCATGGCGTCTATTATCAATCAAGAAATCCCAGAGTTTTCAGCAGATGCGTTTGTAAACGGTGAGTTCAAAACCATCACTTCAGAAGACGTAAAAGGCAGCTGGGCAATCTTCCTATTTTACCCAGCTGACTTTACCTTTGTTTGCCCAACTGAACTTGAAGACATGGCAGCTCATTACGAAGAGCTTAAAGGTTTGGGCGTAGAAGTGTACTCAGTATCAACCGATACGCATTTCACCCACAAAGCATGGCATGATTCTTCAGAAGCCATCGGCAAAGTAACTTACCCAATGATCGGCGATCCTACTGGTCGTATCACTCGTGGCTTTAACGTCATGATTGAAGAAGCAGGTCTAGCTGAGCGCGGTACATTCTTAGTGGATCCAGACGGCTTGATTCAAGTTGCTGAAATCCATGCAGGCGGCATCGGCCGTAGTGCAAAAGACATGCTACGTAAAGTGAAAGCAGCACAGTATGTTCGTGAAAACGACGGCGAAGTTTGCCCAGCAGCTTGGGAACAAGGTCAAGAAACTCTTAAACCAAGCCTTGATCTAGTTGGTAAAATCTAAGTCTTCTTTTATTAGACTAAAGTTATTAGATTAAGATTTTAGTATTATTTAAAGCGGTAATTGCTGATTGATAATGCTAAATAAAGTGCTAGAAAAAAGACCTCGTTAACTGATGTTAACGGGGTCTTTTTTTGTCTCAATCTTATAAGACTTTATAATAATATCTAACAGTATAAACCAGCCACTAGTTAAGCGTGAGATTGTAATTTATTTTTATCGATTATTTTGTAAATCTCATCTTTTAAATGCAGCTTTCGCCGTTTCATTTGCTCAATTTCTTCATCGCGACTGGCATGTTTGACCAAATCTTTATCCAACTGATTGATTTGCTGATCAAGCTGCGTATGTTCGTCAAAAATAGTCGCAAAGTGACTGTCTTTTTGCTTAAGCTCAGCAATAATATCTCTGTTGTCTTGCCATGTATCAGTCTTTCTCATGTTGTCATCCTTGTTATAAAGCGCAAGCTTATCAAAGCATCGGCGCATTTTAGTTAAGAGTGCTGTGATGAATTGCTATGATTGTGAGACTTGAATGTCATTGAGCCAAATCGTTATTCAGCTCAAAAGTGCATAGACTTACTAGCAGCAGAAAGGGCTGTTAATACACTGCGATAACCGCCAATCTGCCATGGGACAAATAAGAGTTTTTCTTATTCGCTTCACTCGATTGTAGCGAAAAAATTTGCCAGATACTACGACTATCATTGACTTCTATTTATCAGTGGTTTTGAATTTAAATAATAATATCGGTTTATGATATATTTTATAAAACGTAAGGTTTGAGTTTATCAGCTTGCCCAAAACCTGCAAACCCCTGATAATAGACGTATCAAAGGTGGTAAGGCCGGTATTTTTAGCGTTCTAAATCAGCGACTTAACTTATCACCAAACCCTATTTAAATGCTCAGCATCGTAGCTGGCGTTACATATTTAATAATAATGAGGAACAAACATGATAGATAAAAGTTTATTAGATGCAGTCAAAAGCTACAGTGAAAACATGACTCGCCCAATTACCTTTGTACTGGGTAGCGGCGAACATAGCAAGCGCGCTGAGCTGATTGATTTTTTGACTAAAATCGCTGGCACCACGGATAAGATTAATTTTGACAGTACAGCTACCGATGACAGCTTGCCAAGCCCGATTAGCTTTAAAGTAGTCAGCCATATCGATGGTGCATTGACCGATACCGGTATTGTCTTTAGCGGCATCCCTGGAGGTCATGAATTTACCTCGTTGATTTTGGCGATTTTGCAAGCTGGCGGTCATACGCTAAAACTTGATGAAGGTATTCAAAAGCTGATTAAGCGTTTTAATAAGCCGCTACAGTTTCAGACTTACGTGTCGCTCTCGTGCCACAGTTGCCCAGAAGTGGTGCAAGCGCTGAACCAATTTGCCTTGCTCAATGATGACATCAGTAATGAGATGATCGATGGCGCATTATTCCAAGAGCAAGTAGAAGCCAATAACATCCAAGGCGTACCAGCAGTGTTTTTAAATGGTAAGCCGTTTGCTAATGGTCTGATTGACACGGCTAAATTGATTGAGAAGTTGCAAGAGCAATTTCCTGATTTACTGAGCGAAGCTGATGACGATGCTGAACAGCTAGAGCAGCAAGATGTGACAATTATCGGAGCCGGTCCTGCTGGCGTGGCGGCAGCGATTTATACCGCGCGTAAAGGCTTAAAAGTCACTATGGTCGCTGACCGTATCGGTGGGCAGGTGAAAGACACGCAAGATATCGAGAACTTAATCTCTGTACCTTTAACGACCGGTAGTGAGCTGTCGGCGAACTTTGAAAAGCATTTGCACGAATATGATATTACGCTTAAAGAGCATGTCAGCGTCAAAGAAATTAGCGAAACTGAAGCTGAAAACTACCGTATTCATCTAAATACTGGCGAGACGTTTGAGACGCGCAGTATTATCTTGGCGACTGGTGCTCAGTGGCGGAAGCTTGGTGTCCCGGGTGAAGATGAAAACGTCGGTAAAGGCGTTGCTTACTGCGCGCACTGTGATGGTCCATTCTTTAAAGGTAAAGACATCTCTGTCATCGGTGGCGGTAACTCAGGTATCGAGGCGGCGCTAGACTTGGCAGGTATCGTTAAGCATGTGACCGTCCTTGAATTCGCCGATGAGCTAAAAGCGGATCAGGTATTGATTAATAAAGCCAAAGAAAAAGCCAATATTGAATTTATCACTGGAGCAGCGACTCAAGAAATCAAGGCGCAAGATGGTAAAGTGACGTCTATCGTTTATCAAGACCGTAGCAGCAGTGAAACCAAAGAGCTTGATGTTTCAGCAGTGTTTGTGCAGATTGGTTTGGTGCCGAATACTGAATTTGTCAAAGGCTTTGTTGATCTAAACCGCTTTGGTGAGATTGAGATTGACGAACGCTGCCGCACCGACCGCAAAGGCATCTTTGCCTGTGGTGACGTGACCACTGTGCCATTTAAGCAGATTAATATTGCGATGGGCGAAGGTTCAAAAGCCGCATTATCAGCGTTTGAATACTTGGTTATGCAGTAAGTTATTTAGCTCTACCGTTAGTGTTAAAAGCCATCTCAAATGAGGTGGCTTTTTTTTGTGCTTATACAATCAGTTTTTATTCCGAATCAAAGCAATCACGGGCAGCGCAACCACATACATCAACACACCATATACCGCAGCAGGTAGGGCGATGACCGGTAATGTGCTGACACCCATAATGATAGGTGCCAAGGTAATCGCAGTTGTGCTGTTTTGAATACTGGTTTCTATCGAGATGGTTTTGGTATCAAACCAGCTGAGCTTCATGGCTTTAGAGGTCAGAATACTTAAGCCAAACAAGATGACAATGATAAAGACCAGCTCAAACCCAATAGACGCCAATTGCTCTTGTAGTAATTGCCAGTTGGTCGCAATAGCAGCAAAGACGATTAAGACAAAAAACAGACTGGCTAAGCCATTTAGAATGCCGCTTCTACGTACCATAAAGTCAGTAAATTTATAACGCGCGAGCATACCTAGGGTCACAGGTAAGGTAGTCAGTAAAAACATCACCACGCCGATTTTTAGTGCGCTGATAGAGCCTGCTTGATCTTGCATAAAGTGATTAAAAGCTAGCGTAATTAAGATAGGCAGTGTCACCACTGATAACAGGCTCACTACGCCCGTGAGTGCCACTGACAGCGCCACATTACCTTTAGCATAGTAAGTGAGCATGTTGCTGGTCACACCGCCTGGGCAAAAGCTAATCAGCATGATACCAAAGGCAATAGCAGGTGGCGGCGACATGACTAAGACGACCGCTAACGCAACCAAAGGCACAAAAATGACTTGGTTGATTAAGCCGACAATAAACGCTTTTGGGTGATTAACGATGACCTTAAAATCACTTGGCTTAAGCCCCGTTCCTAAGGTAAACATAATATAGGCAAGTGCTAGCGGCAATAGCGCCAACGCATTATTACTCATGAAACATTCCTTGTTAAATATAGAGGCGTATCAAAGACATATTGAAAACATATTGAAAGCGTATTAAAAGTAACTTGCTAAAGAAATCACAGTCCTTGTGTTTCTATCATCTTAAGCGTTATTAAAAATTTAGCAAACGTTTGATTTTGCATTTGATATAGTTTTAATCTGCTAATACACCAGCTACCGAGAGTAATTCACCGGCTTCATCTTCTTTAATAATGCGCGTTTCATTGAGTGCCGCTTCTTGCCAAGCTTGTAGATGAAGATTGCTTAACATCGTTGCACAATACTGTTTGGTTATTGGTTGCAATGGTATGCCTGAGGCCTCCGCATAAGTCTGCAAGCGTAGAACCACAGGTGCAAAAAAAGCATCGGCAGCCGTGAAGAGTCCAAACAAGTAGCTGTCTTTCGAGCGATTTTTTAAACAATCTGCAAAGATATTTTCTATACGGGCGATATCCTTTAAGCAAGCAGCGCTTGGTTGTATTTTCGCGGTAGCTCGAATGTTCATTGGCATCTCACTACGAATGCCCATTAGACCTGAGTGCATCTCCGCAATAATGCTTTGGCAATAAGCGCTGTTTATTCTGTTGCTGGTATTGCTGTTAGTATGAAATTTACTCAGTCCTGTCCAAACATCTAAGTCTGTCAGATAGTCATTGGCGTGAATGGTAATCGCTAAGGTATCCCAGACCGTGACCTTATCGCTGTTATTATCGTTGTCTTGACCATAAACCAAAACCGGTACTTTGCTTGTTGGCGCATGCTCATTGAGAGTGGCTGTCGCTGATGGATGAAACAGCTCAATCAGTTGCTCATCAAAATCAATGTTAAATGCCTTGAGTAGTAGCCAAGCTCGCAATGACCATGACGAATAATTTTTATTGCCGATGATGAGTAACGGTTTTTGCATCATAAAGTCCTATTAAGGGGTATCAGTAGAATTTTATTATGGCTTCAATATTAAAAATTAACCAGTCAATAGTTTAGTGGTATGCAAAAAAACGCCCATCCAAAGTTTGGACGGGCGTTTTTCAAGCAGTAACGATTATATTTAAATCCGTATTAATCGTCTAATAAATCCATACGCTTTGCCGCCTCATAAATACCCGTTGAGCGGTTACCGGTACGGCAAAAAATCAGCATTGGCTGCTCAGCTTGGTTAAAAAAGTCCGCAAACTCTTCGACATGGTTTTGATTAAGCTCACTACCGGCAAAAGACACTTCTTTATAAGCAAGTCCTGCTTTTTTAGCGGCCGCTTCAATCTCAGCACTGGTTGGTTGGTTTGGTTCTTCACCATCTGGACGGTTGTTGATAATGGTTTTAAAACCATTTTCAGCAATCATAGGTACTTGGTCAGGGGTGATTTGTCCGGTAATACTAACTTGATGGCTCATAAGAGCTCCTTGTTATTTTTTAGCGTAAAAATGAAAATTTTGTGATTAGCTTAAAGCACTTAAGTAAAATATAACGGCTCTTTACAACAAGCCTTGCATCAGCGCACTTTGATACAGCAATTTGGCGCGTGCACCCGTGCCGCAAAACATCAGGATGGGTTTGGGCATGGTGCGATAAAAGGCTGCAAACTGCTCGACAGTCGCCATGCTTAAACGCTCATCATCAAATGGTAAATGCTGATAGGTGAGGTTAGCCTTTGCCGTCGCACTGGTAAAGTCACAGCTATTGGGCTGCGTCTCTGTCTCAGCGTCAGGTCGAATATTGAGCACAGAGCGGTAGCCAAGCTCGGCAATCTTGACGCATTGGCTTGGGTAAATTTGCTTATAAATGGTTAAATCATCGGTCATAAGTAGCTTAAGTCGCATATATTAAATGGCGTTAGAATTTCTGGTATTTCTAGAGACAGTAAATTTTAAATCTGATAGTAATTTAGCATAACACAGCTTTTATCATATCTCTGTTTTGTCATTGATGTTTTATAATTAAGGTTTTGTCACGGGTGTTTTGTCACGGACAATAACGGTCATGAATAATTTAACTTGAGCTGCATAAATGCAGTGTTATTAAACATCCTTAAGCGCATTGACCGCGTCCATGGTGCTCAAATAAACCTGTCCTGATAGATGGGTTATGACCGGTGTGTTTTCAATAATGTCCATGACCGGTCCCTTGATAAAGCTAAAGCTTAAGTGCTTTTTTTGATTCAACAGCTCTTGATTGAGGCTGATAAGCATCTCTTGGCCGGTCAAGTCAATATGATTGACCGCTGACATAATAAGAATAATCTCATGCGCTTCGGGATATTGCCGCGTCGCCTGTATGACCCTGCGATGCACGGATTCACTATTGCCAAAAAATAAGCTCTCATCAATACGCAGCATCAATAAATTGCTAAACGTCACCACATCATGACGATTGATATTGCGAAAATGCCCTGTGCCCGCTAGCTGACCAACGACGGCGACATGCGGTTTACTCGATTGCCAAATCAGGCTGGCAAACGACACCATCAAACCGATGACCAAGCCAGTATTTAGCCCAAATATCAGCACACCGATAAATGCCGCCAGAAAGCTTGCCGCATCTAAGCGGTCGCGTTGCCATGCGGACTTTAAAGTCGCCATATCAATGAGACCGACAATCGATGCCATGATGGTCGCGCCCAATAAAGCATAGGGCAGAGGTGCTAATAAATTGCCAAAAGCGATTAACGCTGCAATCATGATCAGTATCGTTACTAAACTTGCGACCGGCGTTTTGGCACCTGAATCAGCATTCATTGCGGTACGTGAAAAGCCGCCAGCGACCGTAAAGCTTTGAAAGAATCCGCCCGCCATATTGGCCAGACCCAAACCAGTAAGCTCGCGATTGGCATCAAAGGTTTCGCCGCGCAGGCGTGCATAATTGCTAGCAACTGAGCTGCTGGAAACAAAGATAATCAATGCCATTAAACCGGCGCTTGGTAATAGGTTGAGCGCTTCATGAAAATCTGGCAAGTACGGCAGGGTAAAAGTAGGTAGCCCCTGTGGAATAATACCAATCGTTGCCACGCCGTGCGTTGTCCAGTGTAAGCTCATGCTTAACACGATGGCAAGAGCAAGCAAAATCAGCGGAAATAGACGCTCAGCCCACTTAGCATAAGAGGCTGACAACCAAGAGCGCCAAACCCATTTGCTAGCATAACGGTTGGCAAATAACAGCGTAAAAGCAATGACGCCAATAACTAAGGTTAGCGGATGCAGCTGGCGAGCATACATCTGCATACTCGATAAATAACCGATAAGGCCATTACCTGCAATAGGAATCCCCGTCAGATATTTAAGCTGACTGACAAAAATCAGTACCGCCGCGCCACTGATAAAACCCGCCGATACGCCGCGACTGATAAACTGCATAATCCAGCCAAGCTTAAGCCGACCTGCCAGCCATAACATCGTCCCAACCATCAATGACAATAAACTGGCCATTAATATATATTGCTGCGTGCCCTCATTGGCGTAAGGATGCAAACTACTTGCCGTCATAATCGCGGTGATAGCGACGGGTCCCACAGCTTGCACATTACTTGAGCCTATCCACGCATACACCAGCACGGGTACGATAGCCGCATAGAGTCCATAGACAGGCGGCAATCCTGCTAGCACCGCATAACCTAAGCTTTGTGGAATGACGAGCACCCCAACGACCAATCCCGCGATGACATCAGTCGGCAGGGCAGACAGCTGGTACTGACGTAACCAAGCAGGAATCAGACGAGCGGCGATAGAAGGCATAGCAAGAGGTCATCACAATAAATAAATTTAAGAACAGCTAAGAGCTAAATGACCAGTTATGCGTCTGTTTTGGCACAAAAGCGTTCATACAATAACTGCAGTACCGATAACGCATCGTCGCTTGCGATACTATAATAGATTTGCTTGCCCTCGCGGCGGGTCGTCACCAGCTCGTCTTTACGTAAGATACCAAGCTGCTGCGACAAGCTTGGCTGACCGACACCGACTAAGTCTTCAAGCTCACTGACGCAGTATTCACCTTGAGTCAGCTGACATAGCAGTAATAAGCGATCAGGATGCGAGAGCGACTTTAATAATTGGCTGGCTTGCATAGATGCATGTTGCATTTGCTCAGCAAGGTCTTTGGGTGCAAAGTCTGTTACGCTGGCAGATACAGGTTTACCAGTGTGATTAGTAGACGTGCTCAATGCTGAAGTTGAAGTAGTCAGAGCGAACTCCTTATTTAAGATATAGATAAAAAAGGCAAAGTTTATAGCTAAGATATGGTTATATATAGTTAATTATCAATGATATCGCGATTTATAGCAAGTTATCATTATTTACATTATATAAATTGATAAATTGTTAGCTGGTTGCTATAGTGGTATGCAAGATAGGTATTATGTACATTCAAATATTATAAACAAGTATTTATTATACGTAAGACTTCATTAAATAATAAAACATTCATATAAAAACAAAGAGGTAGCCATGCAAGTTCATTCCTTCTTACATAGCGACACAGAGACCTACACCCACGTACTGGCTGATGTGCAGCAGCAAGTGTGTGCCATTATCGACCCTGTTTTGGATTTCGATGCCAAGTCAGGACGTACGGATACCGCTAGTGTCGATAAGGTAATAGCGTTCGTGCGTGAGCAGGGTTGGGCGCTGGTTTATATTATAGAAACCCATGCCCATGCCGATCATATATCGGCCGCTATACATGTAAAAGAAACACTTGGCGGCAAACTGGTCATCGGTCAACATATCACTGAAGTGCAAAAAATATTTAAGCAAATTTTTAACTTTGATAGCAGCTTTCGTACCGATGCCAGCCAGTTTGATATCTTGACCGATGATGGCGAAACCTTGACACTTGGCGGCATTACGATTACTGCCATGTATGTGCCCGGTCATACGCGTGCGGATATGGCGTATCTTGCCGCTGACGATGAAAAAACCGTGGTCTTTGTCGGCGATACGCTATTTGCTCCCGATGTGGGTACGGCGCGCTGCGACTTTCCAGGAGGGGACGCCAAGACCCTGTATCAGTCTATCCAAAAACTGCTGGCACTTCCTGATGAGACCCTGATGTATCTGTGCCATGACTATCCAAGTCAAGGTCGCAAGCATTGCCCAACCACGACGGTAGCAGCGCAAAAGCTCGGTAATATTCACGTTAAAGACGGTATTAATGAAGCCGAGTTTGTTGAGATGCGTGAGCGCCGCGATGCCAATTTAGAGATGCCGCGGCTGATTATCCCATCTGTACAACTTAATATTGATGCCGGTCATTTTCCAAAACCAGAGGACAATGGCACCCGTTATCTAAAAGTACCGATTAATGCGCTTTAGTAACTAATTAAATTTCAGTGAAATAAAAAAAGAGCTGATAAATAGCTAAATACAAATAGAGCAGAAAGTTACGCAGGCACAATACGAGTAGTGGCTATCCTAATGCTAATCTGTCTTATAAGCTTGCATTGTAAGTTTGCATAATGGAATAAAGCCAAAAAAAAGTGTGATTAAGATTCTTACGAATAATCCATTCACAAGCATTGAGTATGGGCGCTCTATTAAGATACGCGCCCAAGCTATGTATAAAGGAGTTGTATAATGACTGAGCAAAACTCTCATCTGGTCTGCCCGCATTGTCAGGCAACCAATCGTATACCCGCCACACGGCTAAATGCGGCACCGAACTGTGGCAAATGTGGTCAGCCATTATTAACGGCCAGTCCACATGAACTAAACGCCCAAACGGTTAGTAAAGTCATTCAAAAAAATGAGGTGTTGACCATCGTTGATTTTTGGGCGAGTTGGTGTCAGCCGTGTCTGATGATGGCACCGCAGTTTAAAGCGGCGGCCAGTCAGTTGCCGCAAGTGGTTTTTGCCAAAATACAAACCGATAAATACGAGCAAGCGGCGGCTCCTTATAATATTCGCAGCTTACCGACGATGGTTGCTTTCAAAAATGGCAAAGAAGTCGCGCGACAGTCTGGTGCCTTACCTAGCGATCAAATTGTGCAGTGGGTAAAAAGCTTAAACGCATAAGCGTTGCTTGAGTTTTTACTCCTGATTGTTAGACATAAAAAAGCCAATATGCTTATCGCGTATTGGCTTTTTTCTTTTGAACAGCGTTTAATGTCATCGGAATAATAAACTATCAAATGTGACTTATTAAAAACGAGCTATTTAAACACGAGCCATTTAAACACGAGCTATCGAGCATTACTCACCATAAATCTTAATACCATTGGCAAAGCTACAACGCTGGATACGGGCAGACTGAATGATGGCATCACGCTCGCCATACAGTCTTGATAGCTTGGCATCGCGCGCTTTAGTATTGTTGCTTTGACCAACGCCAAAGCTGATATTAGGTGAGATACCCCAGCGTCCAGCGGAAACCCCAACGCCGACGCCTGAGGCGGATAGGGTTGATTGCTCATTGCGCGCCGCATCGACATAGCGATTGACGCGATTATATTCTTGACTAAGCGCTTGGCAATCATAACTTTGATAGGTGCTTGGTGGCACATATTGCGGGGTAATATTACCCGTTGAGGCGCAGCCTGAGAGACCAAAAACGCCAGCTGTTGCCAGTAGTGTTGCTGCAGTAAGAGTTTTCATAATGTCTCCATAAGCTAAATGAGGATGTTTACCGTGCTTATTAATGCCTGCTGTCAATCAATATCTGTTTTGGTATTAATTAACAATGTTACGTTTTAACAGGGTATTTTAGAAAGCGTAGTTATTTAAGATAGCAAAAAAGTGGCGATTAAGATATTGAAAAATATATCGTTTAGCAACGCTTAAAACAAATTACCCGGTTTGCTAAAGGCAAGCACCACGATGCCAATATAAGCCACACCTGCAATCAGAATACCGGTTTTTCTTTGGCTCAGTGTTGCATTGTTATTAAAGGCTTTGATACTGGCGCTAAGGGCTGCAACGAGCAAGATGATTTTTGCAAAAACCCATTGCACGGGCGCATTGGCACTCATTAATTGCATGAGCATACCAGCCCCTGAAAGAATAATAACGGCATAGAGAATATGGGTAGAGATTTTGAGCGCCAATGGCATTTGCTTGTTTGCGCTTAATACCAGATAGCTTTGATATAAAAACGCCACAATCAACAGTACTGCCATGAGCATATGTAAATGTTTCATTGGGTAGAATTTCCTTTAAAGGTGCCGTTTGCCAGCTTATTTATATTATTGGAAGTTAGTATTTGATTACAATGTTTAATGGTAGCTGTTTAAAAATAGCAAACAATAAAACCGCCATCTAACCTTTGTTTTGACCAGCGCACAGTGGACTCTCAGGGCTTTGACCTTGCCACTCTGTTGGCGTATAAGCATGAATAGCCAAGGCATGGATTTGACCACCTTGTGAGGTCAGTAGCGAGTTTGCCAGAGCATATACCAGCTGATGACGCGCAACCAAACGTTTGCCTTCAAAGGCGTCACTGACAATGGTCAGTTTAAAATGGCTTTCTTTACCGTCAAAGTAACCCGCATGATTCATCGATTCATTTACCAGCTCAATATGCTGCGCTTGCAAAGCCTGTAGCTCATTATTAAGGGCATCGGCGGTCGGAGTGTTAGTAGGCGTATTGGTCGTAGGCGTATTAGTAGTCATAATCATCCTTTATCTTATAGGGCTTAGCCATTTAAATGGCTGATTGTGCCCATTATAGCAGACACAGTTCACTGTGCCGCTATGCTGCATTAACTGACCGTTTATCGCCGTGCGATAGTCAGTTTACTATAAAATATTTTAGCAGCACGCATAAAAAAGCAGAGCGCAATATATGACGCTCTGCTTTTCTTATTTATCATTACTTACCATTAGTCCGTACTTGTCATTAGATTGATACTTAATATTTAAGCATAGTCCATTAACGACGTGACTTTTGATAAAGCGGCATCACTTTAGGCATCAATGACTGCAATTGCGCAATACGGTTGCTGCTGGTTGGGTGAGTGCTTAAAAATTGTGGTGGCTCACCTTGGCTGGCGCGTTGCATTTTCTGCCATAAAGTAATCGCAGCTTGTGGGTTGTAGCCTGCACGTGCCATCAGCTCAAGACCTATTTGGTCAGCTTCTGCTTCTTGCGTACGGCTGTGCGGACGGCTAAGACCTAAGTCACCAGCGACGTTAGCAAGCTCTGCCTGCCCTTGTGAGAGACCAAAGATGCTCGCTGCCATACCAATACCAGTTTGGGTAGCGTATTGACGTGATAAGCGCTCACGTGAATGCTCACGTAGGGCATGCGATATCTCATGTCCCATAATAGCGGCAATTTCATCGTCCGTTAAATTCAAGCGGTCGATAATACCTGAGTAAAACATAATTTTACCGCCGGGCATCACAAAGGCGTTTAAATCATTAGATTTAATGGTATGAACTTCCCATTGCCATTTTGCCGCATCAGGACGATAGACGCCGACTTGACCGACCAAACGGTTCGAGATATTTTTTAGGCGATTGAGCTGCGCGCTATTGGTATCCAGTAAGCCGCGCGCTTTTGCTTCTTGCAGCGTTTTGGCATAACTTTGCGCCGATAGCTGCAATACTTGCTCATTTGAGACTAATAATAGCTGCTGACGGTCAACGCCGACGGCACCTGTGCTAGTCGTGCTAGAGCAACCGGTCATGGCCAATGCCGACAATGATGCCGCCATAACTGTTGTGGTAAGCAGTTTTTTCATAATAAACGTCCTCGCTGTAAATGGAAAAAAATAAAGTGGAACAATGCCAATATTAGAATAGTAGATGAAAGGGTAGCTTATTATTGAAGTATTGCTACCGTTTGCCCGTCTACTAAAACAGTGGAATTTTACTCCAACTGTCATTAGCCATAAGTATAATAATGTTAACAACCTAAAACCTAGACAGAAAAAGTAACAATAGGCGGTAGGATTGTAAGTGCTGTTAGTAAGTGGTATTAGTAAGTGCTGTTAAAAGGTAAGTAGTTCGCACAAGAAATGATGGAAGTGGATACAGCAGTTAAAGCCGCTTTATCGTTTGCGCGCAAGCGTTTTTATTTCTATAGAAAAATTATATTTTGTTAGCGTTTTAACGTTGTCAGCATGTTGTAAGCAAAGGTTAGGCGGGCAGAATGCTGAGACTGCTATTATTTTCTCTATTTATTTGAAAGTATTATCTTAATGAGGTAAATTAAAATAGCACTTAGAATCAATACTCTATGCTTGTTTTTCTCTTAAGATAAATTTAAAAACCATACCTTTGATTAAAGATTTGAAAAAAGGTATTGACACTCTCAGAATATTTGCTAAAATAGCCAGCCTATCGAGACGTAGTCGTTGTTAACAACATTGCGATTTGATAATTAGCGGGAATAGCTCAGTGGTAGAGCATAACCTTGCCAAGGTTGGGGTCGAGAGTTCGAATCTCTTTTCCCGCTCCAAATATGGCTTGCAAAAGCACTAAAGCCTCACTTCAATAAGAAGTGAGGCTTTTTTTATGCCTGAAATTTGGCAAGCTAACGTATAACGCTATGACAAAGCGCATGTGACAAAGTGCAGCGTTACACAACATGGATGATTTGACACATTCATTTGATTTTGAATTGGCATACTTATTTGATGTATTAACTATTAAAAATTTTCAAACGATATATCGCCTCCATTAATAATTATTATAAGGATTAACCATGCAAGCTTTTGAGCACAAATCATTTAATGCGCTATTTGACTTAACAGGAAAAACAGCGATTGTGACGGGCGGTGCTAATGGTATTGGCAAAGCAACGGCACTGCGTTTGGCACAAGCTGGCGCAAATATCGTCATTGCAGACCTGAAATTGGAAGATGCTAATAAAGCGGCCAAAGACATCGAAAGCTACGGCGTTAAAGCCTTGGCGGTTGAGTGTAATATCTTAAAAGATGAAGACTTGGTAGCGATGGTCGATAAAACGGTAGAGATATTCGGTAGTATCAATATCTTGATTAGTAATGCAGGCGGCGGTGGCGGTGGTCAAGAAAATCCGTTTAAAATCTCTGTTGATGATTTCCGTCGCGACTTTGAATTGAACGTTTTTAGCGCGTGGCGTCTATGCCAGTTATGCGTGCCACATATGAAAAAATCAGGCTATGGCTCAATAGTTATCACCACATCGATGTCGAGTGTCAATAAGAGTCCAGATATGAGTGGTTATGCAGCATCAAAAGCGGCGGTTAATCATATGGTGGCGAACCTTACTCATGATTTCGGTCCCGAGGTGCGTATCAATGCTGTGGGTCCGGGTGCCACGCGCACTGCGGCGTTAGAGAGCGTATTGACGCCTGAGATTGAAGAAAGAATGTTGTCGCATACGCCTATCAAGCGCTTAGGCGAAGCGGATGATATTGCTGGTGCGATGCTATATTTTGCGGCGCCTATCTCTGAGTGGGTCAGTGGGCAGACGTTATTTGTCAATGGTGGCGGTGTGCAAACCTTAGACTAAAATTAAGATTAACGATAATAGCTAGTGTAGAAAACTCGTCATATAAAAAACGTCACCAGATATTTAATCGGGTGACGCTTTTTTTTGTGAATTTTTAAGTGACTAACTGACATTCAATACTTGTGAAAGTTCAATGTATACAAGCCAGTTTTAAAAAACGCTATTTTCTAAGCGAAAAAGCCACCGTTTTATTGCCTATCCAATTCACCCAGCTGACCGGAAAGAAACGCAGCTGTAATCTAATTAAGTTTGCCATCACGCCGGGTACGA
Source organism: Psychrobacter sp. UBA2769 (assembly GCF_002352555.1). Classification (NCBI taxonomy): domain Bacteria; kingdom Pseudomonadati; phylum Pseudomonadota; class Gammaproteobacteria; order Moraxellales; family Moraxellaceae; genus Psychrobacter; species Psychrobacter sp. UBA2769. The sequence goes on from NZ_DEIR01000010.1 coordinate 160,019, forward strand.
CTAGGAACTGCCGCTTCTCTACCCCTTTTAGCATAGATTTAACGGCATGTTCAATTTTTAGCTCGCCTGCCAGCTTTTTCATACCAACACCCGCTTGTGCCATGACGCCGACTTCCGCTTGGGTGAGCGGCGTATCTATCGGTGGCGGTGCAAAAACAGTGATATCAATACCGTGAGGTTTCCACTCAAAGCTTATCGATTGCATCATGCCCCAAATAGCAAACTTTGAGGCGCTATAAGAGCTGTAGCCATAACTGCCGGTAAAAGATGACATCGAAGCGGTGACCATGACTTGATCGCCACGTGACAAGAATGGACGCACGGCAGCGAGGACGTTGCGCGTACCAAATAAATTGATATTTATAACACGCTCAAACTGTGCTTGGCTCATCTCATCAAACGTCCAAGGACCTGTAATTCCAACGAAGTGCATGACAATATCAGGTGACTGTTTGCTTGCCGCCTCGGCGATTTTTTGAGTTGTTGTATCGGCGTCGGTGACGTCCAATTCATAGCTGATAATCGAAGCGTTATTTTTATTAATAGCTTGCAAGGTTGATAGCACCTCATCAAACGGTTGTACGTCAAACAGTACCAAGTTAGCGCCTTGTTGAATAAGCTGCTTAGCCGTCTCAAGCCCAATACCAGAGGCAGCACCAGTGATATAGACAGTTTTATTAGTAAAATAACCCATCAAGCGCTTTCCTTCTGCAATGAGTGACTTTTTGCCGATTTGTTCTGCAAGCTGCCAAACTTTGCTTCGCCGATTAAATGACTGACTTTATGCCCGGGAATCAACCAATAAGGGGTCGCTTCACTACTTGAGGCGCAATTGGGAAAGTCAGGGTTTTTTGAGGGACCAGCGATGGTTTTTTCAATGACCATCGAGATATATTGCTCATTACTACCTTCTAGCGTATTGCCGTTTAGGATAACCTCTACGCCTGTGTCTTTAGCATAGCGGCGGATGGCATTCACTTTTGAGTTCATCGGTGCATAAGCATCGGCGCCCACGCCATTTTCTGAAGTCACTCTGATGCCATCTGGGACGCGTGCAACTAACGAATGGTTGCCTTCGGTATGTCCGGGGGTATGTACGAGTGCGATGCCTTCGCCCAATTGGATGCTACCAGTAAATTTAATTACTTTATCAGCATCGATGCCTTCGATGCCGTTTGGGCAATACCAATCTGCTTGCACGGGTAATAAAGAAGTAGTGCTTAGCCATTCTTGCTCGTGAATCAATAGCTTGGCGTTAGGAAAATAGGCAGGCTTATCTTTTCCACCTACATTTTTAGTGCCAATGCTTTTAGTCCCTAACCAGCGGCGTACATCTTGGGTATGCAGATGGTCGTAGCTTATATAATCAACATCTTCTGGAGACAAGCCGACTTCAGCTAAGGCGCCAGTGACGTCACGAATGATAGGTGCAACCACGCTTTCAAGTGGTGACCAGTTAGGCATTTTGTCTGTTAGACGTTTAAAAAATGGCGTCTCACGGTCTGCTTCGATATCAGAAGGAGAGAATAGCAATGTTTTTAATTCACCCAAAAAATCATGATATTGAATGATAAAAATGCGGTTGAGGATATGAATGTAGGGGAATTTATAGGTGCTTTGGGTATAGACGCCACTGTAGGCGTACCACGTTGGGTAGGGAACACGCACCATGTCGGCGCTTTGATAAAACTGTACCGGCGCTTCATCCATAAAGCGCTCTCTAAAGGCGCTTGCTTGCTTACGCGCTGCTTTTAGACGCTCTTGTGGTAACGGGCTTTGGCGAACGTCATCAAAGTCGTGAATGGCTTTCATGCCGAGTGCTTGCAAATCCATAATGCATTTCCTTATGACTGATGGATATCTTAAAATAATACTAACAGTATTGTTTTAAGATTTATAGCGACTTTAAAAAACTGCTCAGTTTACTAAGTTAGGCCTATTAAAATTTATCCCAATAAGGGTCATCACCGAAACGCTCGGCGATAAAATCAATGAGATAGCGGCAGCGCTGCGATAAAAAGCGGTTTTTTGGATATACCGCATAGGCATTGAGTGTGGGTAATTGATATTGTTCAAGAATAGGCACAAGCTCACCTTTGGCCAACCGTTTATAAGCGATAAAGGTTGGAATAAAGACAATACCTTGACCTTTTACCGCTAAGTCCACCAAGAACTCGCCATTAGTGGCTTTGATTTTGGCATCAATGGTGTGGTTGTGTTTTTTCCCTTGCGCGTCCGTCAGGGTAAGCGTGCTTGTTTTACCAAGACCATACTGCAAAAACTCATGTTGTTGTAAGTCTTCTAGGGTCGCAGGCGTTCCCATCTTTTCTAAATATTCTGGACTGGCACAAAGTGCGTAACGGATAAGTGCCAAACGTTTGGCCTGATAACTGGAATCTTGTAGCTCTCTGATGCGAATGGCAAGCTCATAGCCTTCCTCAATCAAGTCAACATGGCGATCAGAAAAATCGAGCTCAAAGTTCAAATTGGGATGCTGATTGGCATATTCATCGATGACATCATTGAGATGCATCAAGCCGAATGACAATGGCGCGGTCATTTTTAAGGTGCCCTCGATACGCGTTGGCGCGCCACTGGTTTCTTCGTTTAGGGCGTCAACTTCGCTGAGTATATTGTTCACCTTTTGGTAATATTGCTCACCGGCTTGGGTCAAGTTTGATTGGCGCGTGGTTCGGCTAATAAGCTGACTGCCCAAACGTGTCTCTAAATCCTTAAGACGACGGCTAACGGCGGATTTGGCAATATTTAATTGTTCAGCAGCTTTGGTAATGCTGCCTGCTTCGACAATGCGCACAAACATCGCCATGTCTTCTAATTGTCCCATCCTAGCTACCTCATTATAGTTATTTAGCTATTATTATTTTGCTATATCGTATGATGACCATGATATAAAACGGTTATTTTCCAAGTGTTTTCTTTATCTAAGTATATATTTAATATGTCTATTTTATTTAATATTAACGATACAAAAGATAAAAGGCTGAGTTAAAAACCCAGCCTTTTATCAAAAAACCAAATAGTCGAGACTGTGGTCAATCTAAAACCACTATCTTAAATGGCTAAATTACCCTTATTTAAGGTCTGCTTTTTTACTACCTTCTACCTGAACGACCAGTTTGATGTCTTTCATCATACCGCCATCGGTAAAGGTATTGATGCCCCATTTGGTTCTATCGATAGTGGTTTCAAAATCACCACCACAAGCTTCAGCTTTTAATAAAGGACTGTCATAGCAGTTAAATTTAGTGGCTTTTAAAGTCACTGGATGGGTCTTACCAAGCAGGGTTAAATCACCTTTGACCGCTTTAACTTTATCGCCATCAAATTCCCATTTAGTCGATTTAAAATAAGCGGTTGGATATTCTTTTACGTTAAAGAAATCCGCAGATTTTAGATGGCCGTCAAAAGCTTTAATGCCTGTGCTCAAGCTGCCCATAGGAATCGTAATACCGACAAAGCCTTTTTTCTCTTTAGGGGCGTATTCAAGAATACCCGATAGATTATAGAAGCCGCCAGCATTGGTCGTGGTACCGAAGTGGTCTACAGAAAAGCGCACGGCGGTATGATGTGGGTCAAGCTCATAAGTCGCAGCGTGACCTAGTGTGCTAAGCAGACCAAGCGTACCGATAGCAGCAAAAGCAAGCGCACGATTGGTTTTTTTAATAGAATTTACAGTGATCATAAATCAATCCTTTTGTTAAGTGAGTAGGTAAAAGCCAGTATATCGTCGAGTAACTATACTGCCTGTTTTAATTATCAGCTCAAAGACTGATATTGGTTTAAAAGCGCTTAATTTAAAAGCTAGCGTTAAGTATATCTTATATACCAACACAATAAGTGTAGCAAAAAATCATGGTATTGGAGGTATGGTATTGGACGTTAGGCAGTATCGAAAAATACTTCTTTCTGTGGCGGCTGATACCTTCTATTAAATACTAACTGTTTTTATCATTGTATCAATAGAACCATTTCTTAATTGATCTCTAAATAAGAACTCATATTTGTAATTATCACGGTTTATCTATTGATAAGCAACGACTACAATAATGTCGTTGCCTAATCAAACAAAAGTCTTTTAAATAAACACGTTATGTTTAGAAATTTCATACTATTGGAGAATAATCATGGACAAATTACAAGAGCTTAGCGCCCCAATTGGTCGCCTATTTTTATCAATGATTTTTATCTTTTCAGGTTTTACTAAAATTACCGGCTACGCTGCCACTCAAGGTTATATGGAATCGATGGGCGTGCCAGGTATGTTATTGCCTTTGGTCATCGCTGTTGAGTTACTTGGTGGTATCGCCATCCTATTGGGCTTTAAAGCGCGCTTGGTGGCTACATTGATGGCAGGCTTTAGCGTTGTCTCAGCATTGCTATTCCACCAATTCTGGATTGATGAATCACAAATGAACCCCTTTATGAAAAACATCGCGATGGCGGGTGGTTTCTTGATGATTTTTGCCCATGGTGCAGGTGCCTATTCAATTGATCACAGCAACACGCGCAGAATTTAGTATAGTAAAATGCTCAATCCATACGGTTTTATCATCATTCAGGAGTTGCTGTGAGCGCATCAGTCAACATCGCCCTAGTTATTGGTAGTTTGCGAAAAGAATCCATCAATCGTAAATTTGCCGAATATATCGTGTCGCAGATGCCTGACAGCGTCACTATAAAGGAAGTCCACATTGCAGACTTGCCGCTTTATAATCAAGATTATGATGATAAAACCATTGAAAGTTATGAGCGTGTCCGTCAGCAGCTAAAAGACGCTGATGCGGTATTGATTGTCACCCCAGAGCATAATCGCACCATACCTGCGGCGTTAAAAAACGTCGTGGATATCGGCTCGCGTCCCTATAAAGAAAGTGTCTGGACGCATAAAAGAGTTGCCGTAGTTACGGCATCTCCGGGGAGTTTTGGTGGTATCAATAGTGGGCTTGATGTGCGCAAAAGCATGCAAATGCTCTCGGCGCAACTGATGGTCGATCCAGAAATCCATCTCAGCCGTGCAACCGATAGCTTAAATGAAGATGGCAGTGTTAGCGCCCGCACGCAAAAATTCTTACAAGGCTTTGTGACTGATTTTGTGCAGTTTGCAGGCAAGTCGGGTGGCTAACTCACTCTCTAATAATGCTGCGAATACTAATAATGAAGCTGCTAGTAAAGGTGATAGCAATCAATCAGCTTCACCTGACTCACAGCCGTTACATTCAAAGCCGCCAAGTTTTTGGCAGCGCCATCAAACGCCCGTGCTATTAACCGTGGTTGGCGGGGCAATTGATACTATTGGTTTTATCACCTTGTTTGGTTTCTTCACCGCTCATGTCACAGGTAACTTGGTGATGGCGGGCAGTGGCTTGGTCAAGGGTGAGGCGGGTCTATGGATTAAGCTTGCCGCCTTACCGTTATTTATTTTAACGGTTATGATCACGAAGATATTTATTGACCATAGTAAAAATAAACAATTAACGCTGAGCCATTTGTTCCTAGCGGAAGCGTTTTTCTTAACCGCTTTTATGATTGCCGGTCTGTACTATCAACCCTTTGTCGATGCCGGTGATATAACCGTGGCGATAACGGGTGGATTAGGTTTGATTGCGCTGGCGATTCGTAATACTGCCAGCAAGACAGTGATTAAGCATATGAGTCCGACGGTATTGATGACCGGTAATACTACGCAACTTGGTATCAACCTGACCGATTATTTGGTCAATCGCACAGCGGATAATGGCAAAAAACTGGCACACAGTTCAGTATTGGTATTTAGCTTTTTAGTGGGGGCGTTAGTGGGCGCACTGCTATATATGCAGCTGAGTTTTTGGGCGGTGGGCTTGTTTGTATTGCCGGTGCTGTATTTATCAATGAGGGCGCGCAATACAGGGTTTTTAGAGCATATTGCCTAAGCGTTTTTAACTGAATTATTCTAGCGCTTACATTATAGATACTAGAAAGCATCGTCCATAAAAAACGCCATATCTGCAGATATGGCGTTTTTTTTGCTTATCGATTAAATGCTTATATTTAGCTATATGCTTATATTTAACTATTCATTGTTTAAGGCGTAGCATTATGAAATACTGAATTGTCTTGGTACTCTGGATGCTTGTCGATATAAGACTTTACATAAGAACAAGTTGGTTTCACCCGCAGGTTTTTCGCCGCCGCATCATCTAAAATATATTTGACCAGATACCCTGCAATACCACGGCCGCCTAACTCTGCTGGCACCTCGGTATGTTTGTATTCAATGCCTTTTTCGCCGGCGCTCGTGGTGAAAAATTCATAATCCTCTAAAGCGATTTTGTCATCGATATGAATCTCAAAACGCTTCTTTTCGGTATTATTAATAACTTTATAATGTAATGGTTGTTTATTTTCCACATCTGTCTTTGCCATATCTGACATAGTTAAATTTCCTTATATCGTATGATTAATATCTTCTAGACTTAATTTACACCTGCTCGCGTTACTTCTTTCATAACTTTTTATCGTAACTTTGGCCATAGTAACAGCTCATGCTAGTTGTACTGTTATGAGTATACAGGGTTCTGTTATAAATATATTACCTTACCTTTATGACAATATTGTTCTAAAAATGAGAATAGTTAATTGCGAATATCGTTGTTTATCTGTTAGTGGACAACAATTATAATAATTTCATTGTTTAAACGAGTTAATGAATGTCAAATTCTAAAGCCGTTTAACTTACTAATAGTTAAGGATACATTATGAAAACCATCTATCATGCAGCAGATTCTCGTGGCGATGCCAACCATGGCTGGCTCAAAAGCAAGCACACCTTTAGCTTTGCCAATTATCACAATCCAGAACGTATGGGTTTTGGCGCGCTACGTGTTATCAATGATGATTTTGTCATCGCAGGTCAAGGCTTTGGTAAGCACTCACACCGCGATATGGAAATTATCAGTATTCCTTTATCCGGTAAGCTCGGTCACGGCGATAACATCGGTAATAATGGCATCATTGAAACCGGTGAAATCCAAGTGATGTCAGCGGGTAATGGTATCACGCACAGTGAAATGAACGGCGACGATACCGAAGCGGTGAAGTTCCTACAGATTTGGGTTATCCCAAATAAAATGAACGTTGAGCCTCGTTATCAGCAAATCCGTATGGACGATATCCTAAAGCCAAACGAGTTCAATCAAGTATTGTCACCCAATGCGGACGATGCAGGGGTATGGATTCATCAAGATGCTTGGTTTAGCATGGGCGATTTTGATAAAGGTATCACCCAAACTTATGAGCTAAAAAACCCTAATAACGGCGTTTATATTTTTGTCATTAGCGGTAAAGTCGAGGTAAACGGTAACACTTTGGATACCCGCGATGGCCTTGGTGTTTGGGATACTAAGAACTTTACGATGGACGTAGAAGAAGATGCTAAAGTATTGCTAATGGAAGTACCAATGAGCTTTTAAGCATTGCCAGTGCTAAGTTTAAAAGCTGCTAAATTTAAAAGGTGCTGACATTAAGGTGCACTTAAGTTAAAAATAGCATGTTGAGTTCAAAGTAGCGTGGTAAAAAAAGCGTGGTAGAAATAAAAACATCATTTTGCCGCGCTACTTTGATTTTTTATATACTATTTTTATAAAAGATATTTTTCTATAGCTTTATAGCGTGTTGCCCATTATCTTTACATCACATCCCGTATCACATAATAAGAGGTGAATCATGAGTATCGAAACCCTAGAACCACGTTTGGCCGATGTAGGCGGTATTCCTATCGCGCGTCTATTGCCCAATACAGGCAAAAAACCCATCGGCGCTTGGTGCTTTTTAGATCATGCTGGCCCTGCTGAATTTGGCGAAGATGAGTCAGGCATGCAAGTCGGTCGCCATCCGCATACCAACTTGCAAACCTTTAGCTGGATGTTAAATGGTGAAGTGCTGCACAAAGACAGCTTGGGTAATGAGCAAGTGATTACCAAAAACCAAGTCAACGTCATGACAGCGGGCACCGGTCTAACCCAAGGTATCAGTCATACTGAGCAAAGCGTTTTCCCAGATACCGGTGGCTCAGCAGATGCGGCGCGCGGTTTGAGCATGGTACAGCTGTGGATTGCACTGCCAACGGATCAGCAAATCGAGCGTAGTTTCCATCATTATCCAGAGCTACCAACCTGGCGTGAAGATAGTGTCGAGATGATTCTGACCACTGGCAGCTATACCAGCGTATCAGGTGAGCGTTATGAAGCGCCAACCATTCAATATTCAAAAATGGTTGGTATCGATGTCTATTTCGTTAAAGACGGTGAGGTCACGCTTAACTTAGAGCCGGGCTTTGAATACGGAATCTTGGTGACAGAAGGACAAATCGAGTCTGAAGGCAAGATTTGTGAGCAAGATCAATTGTTCCGCTTCCATGATAGCGATGTTGCCAATAATAAAAGTATTAAGCTGGTCGCCAAAAAAGGCACCCGTGTGATGTTTATCGGCGGTGAGCCATTAAATAACCAAGTATTACTGTGGTGGAACTTTGTCGCGGACAATAAAGAAGAGATTGAGCAATCTATCATCGACTGGAATAACGGTCATGAGCGTTTTGGTAATGTCGACTCTGATATGAAGCGCTTACCAGCGCCAGAGTTACCTGAAGGTTTTAAAGGTTAATGTCTTTAAAGGTTAATTTAACGGTAAGCTTTATTCGTTAAACTGCCTTTCAAATAGATATGTATCATTAAGTTTTTTTACAAAAGTAAAGTACGGATTTATCTCAAAGGTCCATATAATAATTGAGATTAAAGAGTAGGGGTTTCTAGATAATTCATTGTCCCTACTGGTTTAACGGTTATTTTCATTGGATTGAAATTCTATTAATCATATGGAGAAATATATATGTCAGACCTAAAAACATTACAGCAATTGGCTGAAAAGCGTCGTTCTATCTATGCATTGAGCAATCAATTGCCAGTATCAAACGATGAAATCGTCAAGTTGGTTGAGCATGCGGTTTTGCATACGCCATCAGCTTTTAACTCACAATCAACGCGTATCGTGGTTTTATTTGGCGATGACCATAACAAGCTTTGGCAAATGACCGAAGATACCTTACGTGATATCGTTGATAATGAAGAGCAATTTGCTGCCACCAAGCAAAAAATGAATGGCTTTAAAGCGGGCGCTGGTACGGTTATGTTCTTTGAAGATCATAGCGTCATCAGAGACATGCAGGCAGCCGCCCCTTTATATGCAGATAAGTTTCCAATCTGGTCGCATCAAACCAGTGCCATGCACCAGTATGTGATTTGGACTGCCTTGGCAAGTATCAATGTCGGTGCCAATTTACAGCATTACAATCCAATCATCGATAAAAAAGTGGCCAACGAATGGAACATCGATGAGCACTGGGAACTAAATGCTCAAATGGTATTCGGTGCGATTGAGCAGCCAGCAGGCGACAAAGAATTTAAGCCCGTTGCAGATCGTATGCAAGTATTTGGCAAATAGTATGTTTTATATTAGCGTATCAAACATGTGCTAAATAACGGTCGTGTTTGATACCTAAGGCGAAAAAGCAGCAGAACCAAAAAAGCGCCATCCGACTATCCGTTGGGTGGCGCTTTTTTTTGGTTAAAATGGTTAGAGCAGGATTTTTTAAATATTGAGCTTAAAGATAATGGCAAGAGTAGATAGTTAAGATTGGCTTTTTTTACGACCCATCAAGCTATTAGCTACCCATGCTGGACCAATTAATAAGAACTGTAAATCTTCAAAAAATGATGGTTTTTTACCCTCAATTTTATGACCGATAAACTGTCCAATCCAAGCAACAACAAAGATAGCTGCCCAAACCTTAAAACCCCATGGTAATAACGTCATTACTGATAGGCAAATAAGAATAAAAATACCCATTGCCAAAAACAGCGGCGTTGATAAGCGCATATAGAATATTAATACCAAGGCGCTCATCACCAAGGTAAACCAGACGGAGAGCGACATGCCCATGCCTAATATACTGACAAAAATGGCCGGAACACATAACCAATGGATTTTTTTATTGACTAGATTTTGATGGCTGACAGAATACTCACTGAGCCATTGCTCAAGTGTGCGTTTAGACATGAGATTTTGCGATGTACGAGACATACTAACCTCCCTGTTAGTAAATAAATGACGGTTAAGCAATAACAGTCAGCAGATAAATGGAAAACTCTACTCATTAATACCAGTTGTAGCACTAATTGGCCCAATCTGCCATTTTATCTGGTAAACCGCACAGTCAAAGCTTGTTATCTTTTTAACCTCATTTGCCTGTTTTTCAATTTTTCGTCACTTACTAAAATTATCCCTTAACGTACGGGTTTTGCCAATTCTACAGAATCTTGCTCACTACGATACCACTCATACAGTCCGACAAACGAGTTCACCTGATAAACCATGGTTTGAATAGCAAAGATATAATTGCCCGACATTAAGTTGACGGTCAGCCAAACGAAATTGGATAAAATCCATAACCACCAATTGAATGAATAACGCAGAATCATCGCTGCCTGCGCGGTAATAGACAGTACAAAAGCAATAACGTTAATCCAAAAGAAAGAGATAAGCCCTAAAAACTTACTATTATCATCTTCAACGACGGCATAGCCATAGCTGGCAAGTAAATCATTCACGGTAGGGAATAGCGCCAAACCAATAACCATAAAAGCAATGGTCAGTAGCCAAATCCAGCGACTGGCAGATTTGGGCACCATGTCGCCATCGGCATCAGTATGCTTTGACCAATAAAAAATCCCATAAAGATGACTAAAAAAGTTAAAGAGCGGCGCGAGCATCAAACCGACTGCGCCAGAGGTTGCTTGGACGACAAATTCCCCTGCGGTCGCTGCCATCCCAAAACCATTACCCATGATGTTTTTGCGAAACGATAATGACACCACGCAAATCAAACCAATAAATGACACGGCTAAGTAAAACCAGTCAAGGGTCGTATGTTCAGTAGTCAGCCAAAAGCCTGCTGATAAAGCAAGCACGCCGCAAATAAACCAGATGACAATCCATTGTATCGCCCATTTTCCGGTGATGTTGTCTAGGAGCTGTATACGCATAACGCCTTTTTCCTTAAAGTATAAAAGCTATAATAGTTTTTTTCTTTTTTTTAGTATGTTTTAGTATGCCGTTTTTGCCATCGCTAATATTTGTCACAATCATTTATTTCTAGCAATCATTTTTGCTTTCGTTCTTTTTATTTTCGTTTTCTGATACTGTTATTTGCCATAAATAAACTCATCAATAATTAACAAAGCTTGCTTATAGCGGGCATCATAATCGGGTTTATCAATCATATGCGGCTGAATATCATGACGGGCGAAAATATCTAGCAAGCGCTGCTCAAAGCGTCCGCGTGCTTCAGGCGTGCCCAATGAGCGCATGCCATCGTCAACCCATGGCGTATTGTTATCGAGCATGATCGTATGGTCTAAGCGAAACTCATCGATACAAGCAGCCACAAAAGGATGGCTACGACCCTCGTACTCTTCACAAAAAGCCTGAGTGGTGACAAAGTCAGTATCAACAATGGTAACGGGCGCTGTTGCCCTAGCGGCGGCAGCGCGGATTGCTTGGGCATGATTGAGCGCAATGGGACCATAGTCGCTGTACTGCAAGCCCATCTCGCTACCACCCAAATCTGTACCGACGTATAGCCGCCCCATCTCTAGCGCAAAGCTAGCTCCATAATAATTGGCAAGTTTATGTACCAAGGTGGTCTTGCCTGAGCTTTCACCGCCAACGATGGCAACGGTTTTGGTATAGTCGCCGCGCACTTGTGGATGCAGCGCCGACCAATGCACGACCGGATTACGCGCAATCGCATAGGAGTCGAATTCAGGCTGTAGAGGCGTGGTGAGCACTGGCATGATTAGCTGCTCACAAACATCGCTTTGCGCCAATGGGTGATTTTCTGCGACAAACAATACCGTCTCTGCTGGCAACGCTAATGCATCACTCAAGCGTTGCAGCTTGGCATTGCTGGCCGCAATATCTATGCTGACATCAGCAAAGCTTTCATGGAGTGGCAGCTCAATCTCATCAGTGGTATGAATATGGATAAAGGGCAAATCAGCACACGCCATCTGGAGCCAACGCGCTTTATCTTGCAAGGTAATATTAAAGTCTGGATGCGGTGCTGGATGCGCCATAATTACGATATTTAAGGTTTTTGCTTGTCCTGCTGCTGCCAATATACTGCGCATCTGTCCTAGATGTAGCGGTTCAAAATGTCCAATCATTAAGCCTGAGTCGTACATAGCTATCCTTATTATTTTAAAAACAATTAATCGACAGTCGTTGTTTTAGTTATTTATCAGCATGGTATAAAGGTTTAAACAGATTTACAGGTAGGTTATTGTAAATTGGCAGTGGTTTATGAGTTTTTTATTGATAAGAAATAACATCAAGCCATTCATTTTCTTGTCATTATTGAAGATAATTCGCAATTTTTGCTAGTAAATCTATAAGATTCACTGAGCTGTTATCAATCGACGATTACTGAATTTGTAACAAGAATTGTAAGGTAGCAGCAACAAAGTCAATTATGAAACATTTTGAAATAATTATTTAAAATCAGGGGTTTACGAGCAGTTATGAGAGGTTAGGGCAAGCTTGAGTAGCATAAATTCACAAAGCACGTCTACATCCTCAACAGATAGAATAGGAATAGTTGCTATACTGATTCGTAAGTTGAAAAGACTCATATGAATTTAAGAATAGTTTTGAAAAATAATATTCAAAAATAATGATAAATAATAGCTATAAAATAAATATAACCAATATTGAGAGAGGTATTTGATTTGGCTAAGTTAGCAAAATTACATCGCTCACAAAATAATCGCATGATAGCAGGTGTGATGGGCGGTATTGCAGAATATGTCGGCTGGTCGCCAACATGGGTGAGATTGCTATTCGTTGTTATCTCAACGATGAGCGCAGCAGTACCAGGTATTTTGATTTATATTATCCTATGGATAATCATGCCAAAGGCAAGCAATCAATCGTATCAGTAAGATTTTTTTAGAGTCTAAATTTTCTAAAGTACAAAGTTTCTAACGTACAATGAAAGTAAAGTAATCATAGAAAACAATATTTAAAAAATAAGGCCAATAAAAAAACAATAGCCCCCGAAAAAACAAAAAGCCTGACTCATCAGGATAGCAAAGACATACTTTTCCTCCTGCCCAGATGCTCTGCATTTGGGTATTTTTTTATCTTACTTTTATATCTATAGGCTTAATAACGCCTATCCGGACAGTTTAACGATAAACAAGGCGTATAACTGACGATTTAAGCCCGTGAGATAAATTTAATTGCGGTAAATATAGATAAAATAGTCAATTTTTAGTAAGGTGAGCAGGCAAATAGAGTCGTTGCCGAATAGGCTATACGAGCGCTATCAATATTTTATTTCATAATACTAATTCCACCGTGGCTTTATTACGATGCCCCAAACTATGACAATCCAAACTATGACATCACAAGCGACAACCTCGATGACACAAGAAAAAGACTCTCAACCGATGACGTTTCAAGATCTCATCCTAACCCTACAAAATTATTGGGCTGACAAGGGCTGCGTTATCTTGCAGCCGTATGATATGGAAGTCGGCGCGGGTACTTTTCATACTGCGACATTTTTACGTTCTTTAGGTCCTGAGCGCTGGAATGCCGCTTACGTGCAGCCATCACGTCGTCCAACCGATGGACGCTACGGTGATAACCCGAACCGCTTACAGCATTACTATCAGTTTCAAGTGGTGCTTAAGCCCAATCCACCCAATATCCAAGAGCTGTATTTAGACTCATTAAGAGCCATTGGCATCGATCCGCTGGTGCACGATGTGCGTTTTGTTGAAGACAACTGGGAGTCGCCAACGCTTGGTGCGTGGGGACTTGGTTGGGAGATTTGGCTCAATGGTATGGAAGTCACCCAGTTTACTTATTTCCAGCAAGTGGGCGGTATTGAGTGTTTCCCAGTGACGGGTGAGATTACCTACGGTCTTGAGCGCTTGGCGATGTATGTACAAGGCGTCGATAGCGTTTATGATTTGGTGTGGGCAGATGGTGAGTTTGGTCGCGTCACTTATGGTGATGTCTTTCATCAAAACGAAGTTGAGCAATCGACCTATAACTTTGAGCACGCCGATGTGCCAATGATGGGTCAGATGTTCGACTTTTATGAGCAGCAAGCAGATAAATTGGTTGCTGAAGGGTTGCCATTACCAGCCTATGAGATGGTGTTAAAAGCTTCGCATGCCTTTAACTTACTCGATGCTCGTGGCGCGATTTCAGTGACCGAACGTCAGCGTTTTATTTTGCGAGTGCGTACACTGGCACGTAAAGTCGCCATTGGTTATGTCGAAGCACGCGCTAAGTTAGGCTTCCCATTGGCTGATGAGGCGCATCGTCAAGCTGCACTCGATAAGTATTTGCCAAAAGAAGAATCGGTAACAGATAACGTTACAGACGCTAGTCAGTCTACTGAAAACAATCAAACTACTAATAATAATAAATAGGAGCATCCCATGAGTACTATTCTATTTGAACTGGGGTGTGAAGAATTACCTCCAAAAAGCCTAAAGCCTTTACGTGACGCGCTACAAGCCAGTGTCACCGAGCAATTGACTGAAGCTGATATCACGTTTGATAGCATCAAAGCCTTTGCTGCTCCGCGTCGTTTGGCGATTCAGATTCAAGGTATCAGCGATAAGCAACCTGACCGTAGCGAGCAAAAGCGCGGCCCGGCGATTAAAGCGGCGTTTGATAGCGATGGCAATCCAACCCGCGCGGCAATGGGTTTTGCCAAGGGTTTAGGTATTGAAGCCAGCGAGCTGATAACCATCAATACCGATAAAGGTGACTATGTCGGCTATGAGCAAGTCATTGATGGTCAAGCGACCACTGAGCTGCTACCTGCGATATTCCAAACGGCGCTTGATAATTTGCCAATTGCTAAACGCATGCGTTCAGGCGCAAGCCGCAATGAGTTTGTACGTCCGGTACAGTGGGCGGTATTGATGCAAGATAGTACGGTTATTGAGGCCACTATCCAAGGACATCAGACGGGTACGCAAACCCGTGGTCATCGCTTCCATAGCCCTGACTATTATACTATTGCGCACGCCAATGATTATGAGCAACTGCTCGATGGCTTAAAAGTGGTGGCTGATTTTGATAAGCGTCAAATGCTGATTAAAAATCAAGTTAAAGCACTGGCCGATGAAGTCAATGCTGATGCTATCGTACCGCAAGATTTATTAGATGAAGTAACCGCGTTGGTTGATTTTCCGATTGCGCTGCGAGCAAACTTTGAGGCGCGCTTTTTACAAGTGCCGCAAGAAGCGCTTATCTCGACCATGCAAGCCGATCAAAAGTATTTTTGCTTGACCGATAAAGCGGGCAAGCTACAGCCGTACTTTATTTTTATTACCAATATTGAGTCAAAAGACCCCAATCAAATTATTGAAGGTAATGAGAAAGTCGTACGTCCACGTTTGGCCGATGCCGAGTTTTTCTTCTTACAAGACCAAAAGCAGCCATTATTTGCGCTGACAGAAAGCCTTAAAACGCGCGTCTTTCAAGATAAGCTAGGTACGATTTGGGAAAAATCTGAGCGTATTGCGAAACTTGCCGCTTTTATCGCTACTTTAATGCAGCAGCAAGGTCGCGATATTAATGTTGATGAAACGGTACGTGCCGCGATTTTGTCCAAAGCAGATTTGGCAAGCTCCCTCGTCGGTGAATATCCTGAATTGCAAGGTATCGCAGGCACGTATTATGCGCGCTTAAATGGTGAGCCAGAAGCAGTTGCAGCAAGTTTGGAAGAGCAGTATCTGCCTAAGTTCAGCGGTGATGTGTTACCAAAAACGCCGATTGGTATTTGTTTAGCATTGGCCGACCGCTTAGATACGCTGGTTGGTATTTTTGCCATTGACCAAGCACCGACGGGTTCTAAAGACCCGTTCAGCTTACGTCGCTCAGCGATTGGTATTTTGCGTATTCTCATTGAAAAGCAGTTACCGATTAATCTAGTGGCTCTGGTTGAGCAAGCAATTAAAGGCTATAGCACGAGCGATGGTAGCAAGATTGCCAAAATGGGCGATACCTTTACCCAAGTGATGGCGTTTTTAAATTCACGCTATCGTGCCATGTATACCGAGCAAGGCGTTAGCGTCGATACCATTCAAGCAGTGCAAGCAATCAATCCGCATATGCCGCTTGATTTTGATCAGCGTATCCGTGCCGTACAGAGCTTTAGTAAAGTGTCACAAGCTTCAATGTTGGCAGATTCAAACAAACGTGTTGCCAATATTTTAGCCAAGTCAGAAGTGAGCGTTGCTGACACTGTTGATGAAGCTCTACTATCTGAATCTGCTGAGCAAAATTTATATGCGAGTGTGAAGCAAGCGCAGACAGTGGTACAACCATTACTTGAGCAAGCTGACTATACGCAAGTATTGCAAACGCTTACTAGCTTAGATGAGCCGTTGACGCAATTCTTTGATAATGTGATGGTCAATAGTGACGATGCTACGCTAAAGAACAATCGCTTAGCGCTACTTAAGCGAGTTCGTGCCTTATTCTTAACCGTTGCTGATATCAGTGAGCTGCAGCTATAGTTGGTTGATTATAGTTCGACAGTTATAGTTTAAAAGTCATAGCCCAATGACACGCTGAGCATTTATGCTTTTGATTTATTAACGACTTAAAAAACTGGCTCCATGTGGCCAGTTTTTTATGCGCTTATTCTGCAGCGTTAAGTTTATAATGTCTTAGACCCTATTCGAAGGAGCACTGCCGTGTTGGCTGTTATTATTGTAATTCTTATTATCTGGGCTGTGATGTGGGGCTTTTATAAGTTTATGTACCCACGCGCACCCAAAAGTATGATGCCAAAAAAGGGTGATGTGACCACGCCGCGTCAGTGCAATTTTTGTGGCAATAGTTTGGCTGAATACCGTGGTGTGTTAGAGACCAAGCCCGTTTCTTTGGAAGAGAATTCAGCAGCAGACTTAGCGGTAAATAGTGACAGCGGTAATGATATGGACAGTAATAAAGAATTATTCTTTTGCAATTATGAGCATCAAGCGGATTTTCACGCCGGTAAGACTTATCAAGCAGATGCCTAATTTGTAAGCCATAAATCGTAAAGCATAAGTAAATAAGATATTATTTACATTTAAAAAAGCGCTTAGCTTCAATGAGTTAAGCGCTTATCTTTTTAGAATAGCAATTTAATATCGGTACAAGCTTATAAAATAGAATGGGCGTCTTTCATAAT
Source organism: Psychrobacter sp. UBA2769 (assembly GCF_002352555.1). Taxonomy (NCBI): domain Bacteria; kingdom Pseudomonadati; phylum Pseudomonadota; class Gammaproteobacteria; order Moraxellales; family Moraxellaceae; genus Psychrobacter; species Psychrobacter sp. UBA2769. Next base: position 177,345 of record NZ_DEIR01000010.1, read on the forward strand.
TTTATTTAATAAGGCTTCAGACTGCTTGCTCTGCTGCAGACGATCTTCTTCACTTCTTTGGTTGGCATGGATTTTTTCATACAGGTTCAAGCAGCACAGTACTAAGAGGCTTTCTTGACTGAGGCTTGGCGCATCGCGTTTGAGATCTAACGCATAGTTATTGATATAAGAAACCGCTGAGTGCAGCTCTTCTTGCTCATGCACGGGGCAATAAATCGGATAGGTCACGCCAGCAATCGCCACATCGACCTTTTTAATTTGCGGTTCAGGAGCGCTTGCAGCTTTAGCAGCAGGTCTGGCCGCGCTGCTATTTACCGTACTGTTATTTGCACTCGCACTATTTGCACTGGCGCTATTCGCATTATTACTATTTGTATTACTACTATCAGTATTCGAATTATTTGGCATTGTTTTTTGACTGTCTACAGGGTTTGCGCGGTCATCGGTCATGATAAATCCTACAATATATGTCAGTAAAGTGAGTAATTAACTATCACAGCTATAAATATGGTAATGATAAACTTGGCGATTTAATGAATAAAAATTAATTAGCAAAAATAGGCAAGTTAAGCGTGATTCATTACCATCGGTGTCTAACTTTTTTCCTAACTTTCTGCTTAGCCTTCTGCTTGATCAATACGGGTTAAGCGCTTTAATACCACTTGCGTGCGCTCAGCTGCCAGCTCGTTTTTCTTTCTCAAATCGTTATTTTGCTGTTTAATATCGCTGTACTGCTGCTTTAATTCATTATTTTGCTGCTGCAGCTCATTATTTTTTTGTTGTAATTGGCTAATCTGTTTTTGCAAATTATCTTGCTCTTCGCCTATCATATGATGCGCTTCAGCAAGGTTTTGATAACGCTTATCTAAATCGCTCAATTGTTTTTTGGCACCGTCACGCTCTGTATAGCTGCTGTCGAGTTTGGTTTTTAGCGCGGCAAGCTCCTTTGGGTCAGTCATTGGTTGTTGCTTGAGGCTGCTAAGTTCAGCACTGACAAGCTGATACTGTTTTTTGATGTCGAGTACCATTTTTTCTAATATTCTAAGTTGGTCATACATAGTCAGTTTTTATCCTTAACAAGTAAGCGTGAATGAATTTTGTTCTCTGCGTTTAATAATGCCATAGGTGACCGCATAATATCTATATCAACAAAGTAATTGTATGCCGCTTTGTTTCTTGACTGCTATCAATCGCCGCCTTATTCATAACATCGTGCGGCGTTTATCCATATTTAATACTATTAATCAATAACTAGGACCTCTATTATGAATGATAATATCTCTGGCTGGAATACATGGCTGACTGCGTTTGATGACTGGACTGACGTGTCTATCAGCGAGGTACATGGCTTGATGACAGGGCTGATGACCGCCTGTGATGCGCCTGATGAGCCAGTATGGGCAAAGGTGTTTGAGGAGCTGAGTTTTGCGCCATTACCTGACGAAGCACTAACCTTGTTGACTGAAGAAGCGGAAGATACCGTCTTTCAGTTAAAAGACAAAGACGATGCTTATTCGTATACGCCGCTGGTACCAGATGATGAACATGACTTGTACGAGCGCGTAATTGCTCTGAAACAGTGGGCAAATGGTTTTATGACTGGTTTTGGTATTACTGACTGTGGTCTGAGTAGCGATGAAAACGAGATGTTGTCGGATTTGGCTAAAATCGGCGGGATTCGTTTAGAAGATGACGAAGACTTTGAAGGTGGCGAAGAGTCTTATCTGCATATTTATGAGTTTGCACGCATGGTGCCAGTGAGCTTTGCTACTCGTAAGCGTAAAGCGGTGAAAGATATTGCCCTGATTGCTGGACTGGCTATCGATGCCAAAACCACCAAAGAGCTACAAGCAGAAGGGAAGTTGCCAAAACCGATGCCGCCAGTGCTTGATGTGATGAATCAAAACCGTCCGTCATAATAAAGACGCCATCGTAAGAAGTAACTATCATAAAAACCAATTGTCATAAAAATTAACTTATCATCAATGCTAGGATTTGCTAAAAGGATATGATGAATTTTAAGAGCCAGCATTGGCTCTTAATAAGCATTGGCTCTTAATAAACATTGGTTCTTAACAAGCATCGGCTCTTAATAACAGGAGGGAAACTATGATGATTACTGATAATGATATGATTTATTTGCGCCGCTGCATTGAGCTTGCTAAGGAAGCATTAGAGGCAGGCGATGCGCCGTTTGGTAGCGTATTGGTCGATGGTGATGGCACTATATTATGTGAAGATCGTAATCGCGCTAATACGGTTGATGCAACCTACCATCCTGAAATTGCCGTGGCAAAATGGGCTGCTCAAAATATGACCCCTGAAGCACGGGCAAAAGCAGTGGTCTATACTTCGGGTGAGCATTGTGCTATGTGCTCTGCCGCGCATGCTTGGGCAGGACTTGGGCGTATTGTTTATATCAGCTCATCAAGGCAGCTAAGCGAATGGATGGATGAGATGGGCGTAACATCGACATCGCCCATCAATTCATTAACCATTCAAGAAGTTGCGCCGAATGTACCAGTAGATGGTCCGATTGCTGGCTTAGATGGAGAAATTAAAGCCCTGCAACAGCGTTCATTTCAAAAAAGCTCATTAAAAAAGGCTCATTAAAAAGCTGGGTCTTTTTATCTTGTAGTACGATAAGGATGTCTTATGACGCTAATAAATCACAATAAAGGTAAAGAGCAAGCAACGGCTACTGCTAGTTATCCTACTGCCAATTATCCCACTGCTAATTATCCTACCGACAGTATCGACTGGCTAACACGGCTGATTGCCTTTGATACGGTCAGTCGGCATTCTAATTTAGCTTTGATTGAAGATGTACAAGCTTACTGTGAGCAATTGAGCTTAACAGTAGATTTGACCTTTAATGACGTTAAAAATAAAGCCAATTTATTTGTTACGGTGCCAGCAGGGGCAAACGCTGACGATGTGAATCATGGTCTGGTGCTATCGGGTCATACCGATGTGGTGCCTGTCGATGGACAAGAATGGACATCAGAGCCGTTCACAGCGACCATTCGTGGCGACAAGCTATACGGACGCGGTGCTTGCGATATGAAAGGCTTTATTGCCTGTGCGTTGACGCTATTACCACAAGCGGTAAAGCTATCTAACGCAGGTCAATTGCGTCGTCCATTACATTTGGCATTGTCATTTGATGAGGAAGTTGGCTGCTTGGGTGCGCCATTGATATTAGCCGATTTAAAGGCGCGCGGTATTACACCTGACTACTGTATCGTTGGTGAGCCAACCAATATGGCGATGGTGGTGGCGCATAAAGGCATCGCGGTTTACCGTTGCCGTGTCCATGGTAAGTCGGCGCATTCGTCATTGACGAAGCAGGGTGTTAACGCCATTAGTTATGCCAGTCGTCTGATTGGGTATGTCGATGAATTAGCAGAAGAGATGAGCTATCGCAGTGATAACGATGCCATGTTTGATGTGCCTTATTCGACACTTTCGGTGGGTACGATAAAAGGTGGCACCGCGACCAACATTGTCCCCAATCTGTGCGAGTTTACCTTTGATTATCGTAATCTACCGCATATGACGCAAGACGATATACTCGCACCAATTCAGGCAAAAGTTGCAGAGCTAAACGCACAAATGCAAGCACGTGCGGCCGATACCGGCATTGAGCTGCTGCAAGAAGAAAGTGTACCAGCGATGACCGATAGCGACAGCACCGAGCTACAAGCGTTAATAGCCGCACTGACGGGCGATGATACCCGTCATAAAGTTGCTTATGCGACGGAAGGCGGGCAGTTTACCAATGCGGGCATCCCAACGATTATCTGCGGCCCCGGTAGTATTGAGCAGGCACATAAAGCCGACGAGTATGTGGCGCTGAGTGAGATGGTACGCTGTGATGAGTTTTTACAAAAGCTGCTAAACAGCTGTGCCAGCAATTGATACAATAAGCAGCAAGTAGTTCTTTTGCAATATACATGAGCATAAAATACACCGTCTTTATGGCGGTGTTTATTTTTTCACCATTAAGTATTAACCATTAAGCATTTAAATTTTCTATTAATAAAAAGTAGGGGTTCGTTGATGTCTTGGCATCTGTTTGCGGTATTTTTTGCAAGTACGTTTTTTATTTCAGCGACCCCTGGGCCGAATATGCTGCTGGCATTCCAGTATGGTATGAATTATGGCGTGAAGCGCACCTTATGGACACTGGCAGGTCTGAGTTTGGGTTTGTTTTTACTGCTTCTCTCGACCTTACTTGGCTTAGATGTAATCAGTCGCCAATCGCCTTGGGTGCTAACTGTTATCAAAGCTGTGGGTGCCGCCTATTTAATCTATTTGGGCATCAGCTCGTGGCGCGATGCTGGTGATAGTAGTTTGATGAGCGATGCCCGCGAAATGGGCGAGGAGGTCGCGGCTGACTATCCTGATACGATGTCAGCTGTGACTGATAAAACAACGCCGCAGCCGCGCTCACTATCTAGTGCGGCAGTCAAAGTATCGCCGAGCAATATGACCTTATTTCGTACCGGTATTTGGGTGTCGCTGTCTAATCCAAAAGCGATCTTGTTTTTTGCCGCGTTTTTCCCCAAATTCATCAATTTTAGTGCGCCGCTATGGCCGCAATATATTTTATTAACGGCAGGGTTGTTCTTAAGCGAGACAATATGGCAAATCGTTTATACATTGGGCGGTACAAAGCTGGCAAGTTGGCTAGATGTTGGCAATCGCTTAGCGTGGTTAAATCGTGCGTGCGGGGTAATCTTTCTCTTAATTGCCGCGGCGTTATTGGCTGAAGTATTAAATGGTTTTATGGTTTAAAAAATACTGGGGTCTATGTCTAAAGTGATATTATTAATCATATGTATATTTTGTATAAAATTTATATATAAGTTAAATTAATTATTGACTTTATTTTTTAAATCGTTATTATTAGCTCATTGATTTATAAGGCTTATCTTTTATAAGTAATAAATCATCCCAGTCAATCTGCTATTGTCGCTCTGACATTGGCCACAACCTACGGAGGAATCATCGTGTCCTATTTAAATATCAAGACGTTTCTAAAGATTAAATGTGTAAGCTATATGACAGCAATGACGACTTCGAAAAGGTTTGGCTGAATTTATATATAAGCTATTGAGTGATATCCTGTTTACTGATATCAACGACTGGCCTTCTGTATCTACTCGATTCCTCTTCTAAGTATTCCGTGTCAAAATAGCAATGTGATAGTGCTAAGCATTTTTGCGCTTGCTGTTATCTATTTATCTAACATTTTACGTTACTATTGTGACCAATATGGTGGCTCACACTATTATTTAGTGGATGACCATCTATGCGTATAATATTTATGCTGTCTTTTTTGGTATCATAAAACCTATCTTGAAAACGTCCATCATAAATTAACCATGAGTTTCTATTAATTTTTTAATTAATAGAGATACGGTACTTTATTGTCTATATTTTATAATTTATTTTCTTATTAAGTGCTACTTTTAAATGAGATGGATAAGTGATGTATAAAATTATAAAGATAAGTAGCATTAAAGAATACTCTGCATGGTTATTAAAATAATAAAATGGAAATAATAAATTATGAGCATTCAATTAGTATTAAACGAAAATCGTAAATATGGCGTACCAGTCAAGATTTACACCTCAGATGTCGAGCAAGGTGCGATGCAGCAATTACGCAATGTAGCCCAGTTGGAGTTTGTACATTCGCATATTGCGGTGATGCCCGATGTGCATGTTGGCAAAGGCGCCACAATTGGTAGTGTGATTCCGACCAAGTCCGCCATCATTCCTGCCGCAGTCGGTGTAGATATTGGCTGCGGTATGAACGCGGTGCGTTTGTCCCTGACGGCAAGCGACTTGCCTGATAGTTTGAAATCACTGCGTTTGATAGTTGAGCAGCAAGTGCCAGTTGGCTTCAACATGCACAAGCAAATTCAAGCTAAAAACTCAACGCTTGATCCATTAGGCAAACGCTTAAAACCGATTACTGATAAGCACCCAGGTTTACTCAAAATGCTTAAAGGTTTTGAGCGCACGTGGGCAAAGCAGCTCGGCACATTGGGTGGTGGTAATCATTTTATTGAGCTGTGCTTGGATGAAAACAATGATGTCTGGGTCATGCTGCATTCTGGTAGTCGCGGCATTGGTAATTGCATCGGTCGCTACTTTATTAATCTTGCCAAAAAAGAGCGTCAATCGCGCTTTGGTCATGTGCCAGATCGGGATTTGTCTTACTTTGCTGAAGGGTCTGATAGTTTTGCCGATTATGTTGAGGCCGTAGGCTGGGCACAGGATTACGCACTAGAAAACCGCCGTGAGATGATGCGTCTAGTCATCAAAGCAATGCAGTCACCACAATCAGGCTTGCCAAGATTTCAGCTCACCAAAGAAGCTATTAATTGCCATCATAACTATGTCAATGAAGAAGTCCATTTTGGTGAGCAAGTCTATGTGACTCGTAAAGGCGCTATCAGTGCCTATGCAGGTGAGTTGGGGATTATCCCCGGTTCTATGGGTGCCAAGTCTTTTATCGTACGTGGTCTTGGGGAGGCGGAATCGTTTTGTTCGTGTTCACATGGCGCAGGTCGACAGATGAGCCGAGGTAAAGCCATGCGTGCCTTTACTATCGATGAGTTAAAAGCGCAAACCGATGGCGTCGAATGTCGTAAAGACAAAAGCGTCATTGATGAGATACCGGGCGCATATAAAGACATCGATCAGGTCATGGCCAACCAAACCGACTTAGTTGAAGTGGTGCATACGCTGAAACAGGTCATGTGTATTAAAGGTTAATACCAAACCTGCAAATCATCTTAGCGTCGTCAAATTCGCTTAATGTACTGAATGTACAATTTGCGCTCGTTTTCCTCGCTAAGATAATTTTCGGCATTGGTATCTCAGAAGAATTAAAGAACAGGTAACAATATGAGCTTAAAACAAACCTTAAAAAAGGCCCAACAAATTGAACGACAGTTAGAACGTCAAAATGTGACAGGTGTGCAAGACTCGCTAGGCACTGTCAAACCGCGTAATTATTTAGCGCTTGATCCGCTGTTAAAAAAAGGTGGTATTCATGAGAAAGAAGATATTGATATCGTCCGCAAAAAACGTCGCCGTGAGACCAAGCAGCAATTGCGGCAGACGGACTGGTTGTCAGAATAATGATTACTCATTCTAGCCTTAAACTTTAACGACAAAAAAGCCGTTCACTATTTAATAGTAAACGGCTTTTTTATTGATTTATTTTTTTTAAAAACTTAAGCAAGCACCTCAACCAGCTCACCTTTCACCATATGCGGACTGACAAAATCCGTAATACGTACACTAACGATTTTGCCGAGTAACTCATCCATTTTATCAACGTCATAAGGGAACATGACCGTACGCGTATTATCGGCTGTACCGATTAAGCAATCAGGATGGCGATTGGCGATTTGCTCGACCAAGACGCGAGTCGTCGTACCGACCATCTCATGGGTTTTAGCGAGCGTTGAGTCGATAATCACTTTTTGGAATTCTGCCAAGCGCGCTTTTTTAGTTTTAAAGCTCACATCATCCGGCAACTCTGCCGCTGGCGTGCCCGGACGCTTTGAATAAATAAAGCTGTAAGAGTGATCGAAATTTAATTCTTTTGCTAGGTTTAAAGTATCTTGGAAGTCTTGCTCAGTCTCACCGGGGAAGCCAATGATAAAGTCACTCGATAAGTGAATATCAGGACGTATGGCTTTAAGCTTATTAATCTGATTGATATAAACATCAATGGTATGGTTGCGTTTCATCGCCGCTAAGATAGCGTTTGAGCCACTTTGAACTGGCAAATGCAGGTGTGATACCAGCTCTGGCAATTGCGCATAAGCATCAATGATATCATCAGTAAACTCAAGCGGGTGACTGGTGGTATAGCGAATACGCTCAACGCCATCGACGTGCGAGACATAATGCAGCAGTTCTGCAAAACGACAGATACTGCCATCGTCTTTTTCGCCGCGATAGCCGTTGACGTTTTGACCGAGTAGGTTGATTTCGCGCACGCCTTGGGCGGCTAAGCTGTCAATTTCTGCCAATACATCATCAAGCGGACGTGATAATTCTTCACCGCGGGTATAAGGCACGACGCAAAATGAGCAATACTTTGAGCAGCCTTCCATGATGGATACAAAAGCCTTATAACCTTCTACTCTTGGCTCTGGCAGAAAATCAAATTTTTCGATACTTGGAAATGACACATCCACTGTACCGATGCGATTTTTAGGTGAGATTTCACGCTGCTCGTGCGATTGGTCATACAGCTCTGGCAAACGGTGCAAAGTTTGTGGACCAAAAACCATATCAACATAAGGCGCGCGTTTTTGGATATTATCGCCTTCTTGTGAGGCCACACAGCCGCCAACACCGATGACTAAGTCAGGACGTTTTTCTTTCAATTTGCGCCAGCGACCCAATTCTGAAAAGACCTTTTCTTGCGCTTTTTCGCGAATTGAGCAGGTATTCATTAATAGAACATCGGCTTCGTCGATATCGTGGGTGACTTCCATACCATGTGAATCACCAAGTACGTCGAGCATTTTGCCAGAGTCATAGACATTCATCTGACAGCCTTGGGTGGTAACAAAGACTTTTTTTGGCGCGCCATTGACTGGTGCTTGGGCGATTGGTTTTTGGATAGAGTTTGGCGCTTTGAGTGCCGTAACGGCAGGCGCAGTAACCGTTGTGTCAACAGCAGCGTCATCGATGCGGGGATTAAATACAGTAACACTCATAAGCGAAGTCCATGATTGACTAAAAATATAGCGGGGTAGGCGATTAACTGGTGGCGCATTTTATCACAACCCTGACCCAATGTGAAAAGTTAGCGTACGCTTATCGGGATAATTATGCTAGATTATTTATAATAGTATCAAATGCTTACCTAGTATTATTCAGCAATAAATGCTATTAATTACGATTGTCACTGTTTTAAGCGTCGTAGCACCTCTGTGTTACGCAGGGCTATCCGATTTATTAACGAAAAGTAAAGCTTATGGTTGAATGTGCAACGAGTATAGTATGATGAAAGTAACCATAGCTGCACTATTGTTTAAATGAGCGTTTTAAGTAGGATGAAAACATCATTTAAACCTATCGTTTAAACCTATATTGAAACAATTTATTTAGCCAAATTATTTAGACTTATTATAAAGAGAATTCGTATGACAAAGCCGCAAGTTGCTCAAGGTATTAAGGATAAAAATGCCAAGCGCCAAAATATTACGCCTGACCGCCTGAAAAAAACGGCGCTAAAAACCAGCGCCTTGGGTTTGGCGACGGCGATGGGTGTCATGGGCTTGTCGCAAGTCGCTTGTGCCGAACTCACTTGGGGTAGTGATAGTAGTTATCCGCAAGAAGGCAAGTATCAGCCAGAAAGCTATAAACCAGAAAGCTATCAACCACAAAGCTATCAGCCGGATAACTATCAACCACAGAGTGCGCCGTCAAACAGCAGCTATCAAGCAGATAATGGCGTGGGCTCATTTACGGCGGCGGCGATTGCAGCCGAGCGCGGTGATGTCAATGCCCTTTATAATTACGAGCAAGCGATGAGTGGCGGCTTGTTTGCCATGTATCCGACTTATTGGCGTATGAATGTCGATTTGAATTCGCAAAGCCCAGCGGCGGTATCGCAGTTTGTGCGTCAATATCCAGATACGGTAATGGCAGAAAAACTGGCGGCCGACTTTGCGGAAACCAAAGCGGGCTCCAATGATTATGCCGCCGTACGCCAAGTGGCAAATTTGATTACCAATGCTGACGATAGCGAGCGCTGTGCGGTTGCGCTTGGGTTTAATAATGGCGGCGATAGCATGCGTGCTATGGCCGCAAAGCCTGACGTTTGGCTGGCCACCAAAAAGCAGCCAGCCTTGTGTGACCAGTTGGCGCTAGAGATGAATAATAACGCCCTGATTAGCAACCAAGATAGAGTGTCACGCCTCAAGCGCATGCTGCGTAAAGGTAAAACGGGCGATATTATGGCGCTGTCTTCACGTCTCGGTACGCCTATTCCTTACTCGTCGTTGAGTGAAATTCAGCTGAATCCATCATCATTTTTTAGCCGCTTTGCCCGCGAAGCAAACACCCAAACCAATCAATACTTGTATTTATATGCGATGGGGCGCTTGGCAGAAAAATCCTATCGTGAGGCGGCGCTACAATTAGACTTTGATATTAAGCAAGACAATCAGCGCTCAGCGAAGTTGTTAAATGATGACACCCGTCGTTATGCTTATCGTATTCTTGGCGTACAGCGCATGAATCATAATACCGATGACGGCTTTAATGTCGAAGCGGTTGACTGGTTCCGTAATAGCTTAGATGATGACTTTAGCTTTGAAGAAGCCGAATATTATGCCATGGCAGCGATTCGTTTTAGTCGTTGGGATGATGTGGTCGAAGCCATCTCAAAAATGGACGCCGAAACGCAAAAAACCAATCAATGGCAATATTGGCTGGCTCGTGCTTATGAGCAATCGAGTGATGCCAACAAACGCAATACCGCCAAAAAGATGTATCAAAACTTGGCAAAAAGTAATGAGTATTATGGCTTAATGGCAAAGGATAAGGTCGGTCAACGTTTTGATGCCAGTCGCTTAGGCGGTAGTAATTTACCCAATGTCAGTACCGCTGACCGCGCGCGCGTCATGCAAAACCCACACTTTGCACGGGCATTTGCTTTATACAATGCCGATGCCAGTCGCGCCTATGCCAACCGTGAGTGGAATTGGGCGGTGAAAAAAGCGCGTGATAATCGTGATGACAATTTGATTATTGCTGCGGCGCGCCAAGCGTATGATATGGGCTGGCTCGATCGAGCGATTTATGCTGTTGATAATACCGATAGGGTAGACAGCTTGGCTTTATCGCATCCGATGCCGCACCAATCGGCGGTCGTCCGTCACAGTCAGTCGGCGGGTATCGATCCGGCGTGGGCATATGGCATCATGCGTCAAGAAAGCCGTTTTGTGGCATCGGCGCGCTCAAACGTTGGCGCCAGCGGTCTGATGCAGGTCATGCCTGATACGGCAAAATATATTGCGCGTAACTTAGGCGAGACTTATAGCGCCAGCCGTGCCAATAGTGGCGATACCAATATTCGTTATGGTACATGGTATATGGGTGATATCTTTGGCAAATTGAACAGCCAGCCTGTTTTGGCAACAGCGGGCTATAACGCCGGTCCAAATAATGCCAAACGTTGGCAGCCGACTTATGGCTCACTCGCCGCGGACCAGTATGTCGAGTCTATTGCCTTTCCTGAAACCCGCAATTACGTCAAACACGTGATGGAAAACGCTACTATTTATAGCAGTCTATTAGGTCGTGATCAGCCTATCAGCCAGCGTATGGGAACGGTTCCTGCGGCATTCTAATGCTTTTTCCATACCCTAAAAAACCACTATCAGCTTGCTGCTAGTGGTTTTTTTATAGGCGTTTCTTTTATAGGTACGGTTTTTATAGCGCTGATATATGACGGGTTTTAAATCGCCCTTTTAAAGTCCGTTATTTGCTTTTTAAGCACTGTTTACGTTTTTGCTATAGATTAAAAAAGGCAATTTGCTACCATGACTCTAATTACCGTCTGCGTTTTTCGTTGGTTGATTCTTAGGTTGCTGATATTTTAAAAGCAAACTGGCTCAATGCCGAATATAACCAATTCTAGAAGCTATCTTCTTCATTGCTAAATGCTTTAACCTCTTATGATTAAAAAATATTTCAATCTGCCTATATTGTCGCAAGCTAGGCGTCAGTTATGTGTTCAGACAAAGGTGGGCTCGATGTCAAAGACAAGGCTATCGGAGCATTTTAATCAATGCTTGATCAGCAAAAAGTATGAAAGTAAAGGCAATGCTGCTAATGCTACGATAGCTATTACGGCTTTACTTTTGTTGCAGGGTGCTATGGTATTGCCAGCGCAAGCGGCAAGTGCTACCAAAACGGGACAGCGTGTGCTGATGATTGAGATGACGCCAGCGCTGTGCAGCTTACAACCGACGCGCGCGCGTATGCGCCAGTGTTTAGAAGGCTATTCGCTAACCGTTTCAGGTTTAGATATGGGCTATGGCGAGCGCTGCGGGCGTGGTAGTGAGCCACATTTGACGCCACTACAATTAAAAGTCGTCAATCGTATCATGCCTGATACCACGGTGCGTACCCAAGCATGGCAGCGCTATGGCGTCTGTAGTCCGCTGAGCGCCAGTAATTATTTTCGTCAAATCACCAACTATGCCGGCGACTTAAAACTGCCGAGTGAATTGAATACGGGCAACAGTTATACGGTATTAAAATCGCGTTTTGTGGGACAAATGACCCGCTTAAATAGTGGTATGTCAGCGGATAGCGTTGATTTGATTTGTCAGGCAGGTGCGCGTCGTCAAATGGTATTGACTGACGTCCATGTTTGTTATGAAGGCAGTGCCTTTGGCACTTGTAGCAACGTCGTCGATAACTGTGGCAGTAAATTTACTATCTCAGGCGGCAAGTAAGCAGCAAGTAGGCATTAGTCATAATCAGTAATGAACCACAAAGTATATCCTTTTAACTTTTCAGTGCGTGACTATTAATTAGGGCGCGATTATCCATAAGCAAAAATGACCATAAACAAAAACGGCAGTGTTATGTATTTAACGGTAATACAACTTATGTAATAATCGTATTAAATTCTCTTAAATAATGCTGCTAAAATTCCTATTGAATCTTTTCTTTAATCACATCGAATATCCCTCTAAGACTTTATTTTTATAGCTTTTTATCGCAAGATAAAACATCTGTTCGTATAAAATGTAACAATATAACCCGCATAGTTATCAATCACGTTCGCGCTTTCTCTAGACGGTTAATAGGCTGAGGTGCTACACTAGCTCTCGGTTTATGACTGCTATATTCAGCGAGTAAATCGCTATCTAAAACGATCATCCTCAATCAGAATCATGAATTATCTAATCTATAATTAGGGAGTATTCAATGTCAATGAAACAGCCTTTACGTGTTGCCGTCACTGGTGCCGCTGGTAATATCAGCTATGCTATGTTATTTCGTATTGCATCTGGTGAGATGCTAGGTAAAGATCAGCCAGTTATTCTGCAATTGCTTGAAATCGCCCCAGCACTTGACGCCCTAAAGGGTGTGGTCATGGAGTTAGAAGACTGTGCATTCCCATTATTGGCCGGTATCGTTCAAACTGATGATGCGACCGTTGCATTCAAAGATGTAGACTATGCTTTGCTAGTCGGTTCACGTCCTCGTGGCCCAGGTATGGAACGTAAAGATTTGCTAGAAGCCAACGCTGCGATTTTCTCAGCCCAAGGTAAAGCATTGAACGACGTTGCAAGCCGTGATGTAAAAGTATTGGTCGTCGGTAACCCTGCCAACACTAACGCACTTATCGCTCAGCGTAATGCACCAGATTTAGATCCACGTAACTTTACTGCTATGACTCGCCTAGATCATAACCGTGCCATGGCACAGTTGGCTGAGAAAACAGACAGCACTGTTAACGACATCAAAAACATGACTATCTGGGGCAACCACTCATCTACTCAGTATCCAGATCTAACGTCTGCAACTGTAAACGGTAAGCCAGCACTAGATTTAGTCGATCGCGAATGGTACGAAGCTACCTATATCCCAGAAGTACAACAACGCGGTGCAGCGATTATTAAAGCTCGCGGTGCCTCATCTGCCGCTTCTGCTGCCAACGCTGCCATTGCACACGTACGTACATGGGCACTAGGTACTGAAGAGAACGATTGGGTATCTATGGGCGTTTACTCAAACGGCGAATACGGTATTGCTGAAGGCTTAATCTACTCATTCCCAGTAACCTGCGCTAACGGCGACTGGTCTATCGTAGAAGGCGTTGACGTGTCATCAGATTTCTCAAAAGAGAAAATGGCCGCAACTGAGCAAGAGCTTAGCGAAGAGCGTGATGCAGTAGCACACTTGCTTCCATAAGTAGGCAATCTACTCAAGCTGTTATATAGAATTTAATCTGAAAAGCCCTCTACGATAGAGGGCTTTTTTGTGTCTTGCGTAACCATCAATACAATTGCTAACGTTAGCTAAACGTTGATTAACAGCTATTAGCAGCAAGCTTGCTACAATAAAGTGGCTAATTTAAATAATAAGTACAATCAAATCATTATTAAATTTTTGTCATTAAGGAAAAGACTATGTTGGGTGAACCTGAATACAATATGAATGAATTATTTGCGCAGTTAGGGCTTGATAGCTCGGATGAAGCGATTGACAGTTTTGTCGAAAATAATAAACTGGCAAAAGAAGAGAAGTTAATCGAAGCGGCGGTATGGAATGACAATCAGCGTGCTTTTTTGCAAGAAGAATGGAATAAAGATGCGGCATGGGTAGAAGTTATCGATGATTTAAACGTGCGTATGCATCCTGATGCTTAAAAGATAATGAAATATTAGACTAAATAAAAACCCACAGACGTTATTCACGCTGTGGGTTTTTTTATATATTACGCTTTTATAGGCTCATAACTACTAGTTTAATTCGACTGCTTAGCGCGCCATTCGAGTAAATCGATAACATCATTATGAATACCTGCTTTTAATGCCTCTAAACTCTCGTAATGGCGCTCGCCATGTAAATAATGCAAGAAGCGTACTTGCAAGGTTAAACCGTATAAGTCTGCTTGTAGCTTAGGAAAATGTACCTCTAAGCGCCAATCATGCTCTTTATCTACTGACGGCCTAATACCAATATTGGCAGTACCAAATAAACTATGCGGGCGTAAACCTGCAACCCCTGGGTTTTCGCTATCTGTCAGTGCGGTTAAGCCGTTTGCTATGACATTACCATTATCATCAAGGCTGACGACATCGACAGCAAATATGCCATGTAGAGCAGGTTTTATGCGTTTTAAGTCGACATTGGCAGTGGGAAAGTCCATGGTACGACCGATTTTATCACCACCAACGACGACGCCTGTCATCGAATAATCGCGACCCAATAAGGCATTAGCCGCATCAATGTCACCGGCCAATAATAGGTTACGTATACGTGTAGAGCTAATGCGCGCGCCTTTGCCTTTATCGTCGATCACGGTATGCAGATTAGTCACATCTAAGCCGTAATCACGCAAAAACTGACTGTCACCGGTACGATCATGACCAAATTTAAAGTCATCACCCAATACCAATGCTTGTACATTTAAACGTAATGCCAAAATGTCTGCAAATGCCTGCGCTGATAGCGAGCGAAATTCCGCATCAAAGCTTGCGACAATTAAAGTCTCAATGCCGTACTCTGCCAGCAAAGCCTGCTTTTCGGCAAGATTGGTGAGGCGGGCAGGCGCGGTAGCTGGCGCAAAAAACTCACGCGGCTGCGGTTCAAATATCATGACTGCCGAGCCAATATTTTGCGCCTTGGCAATATCACGCACGTGCGCAAGCATCGCTTGATGACCCAAATGCACGCCATCAAAATTACCGATAGTCAGCACGCAGGGCGCTAAATCTACTGGGCTAGTATTGGCAGACAAAGCGCTTGGCGATGCCATCAGTTGCTCAAGAAAATAGGTGTTCATAAATTTTCAGCTATGATAGATAAGACCGGATAAAAAAGAAAAAACACACCTCTACCAAAGATTGATGTGTCTAAAATCAGTCATTATAAAGTAAAATAGCCATACTAACATCCTATAGTCTGCTGATAATTAAACAACTACGCTAACAGCTGAAAAGGTATGGTTTTATCTGCCTTACCTTGCTTGCTTTGTTAATTACTTCTGCTGACTTCCGATATGTACAGCTAGATTAGATAAAAGGTGCAACGGCTAAGCCTTAAGTATTAGACATTAATGACTAATTAGCCGTTATTTATCATTCATTTTTACTATAGTAGAATCACTTTAAAGTTGATACAGTGCGACTGGAATGAATTTTTCGTAGCCTCTGTGATAACAGCAAGCAAGGAAAATTTATACCAGTCGCACATAGCTATAACGTATCGCTTTTATTTTGAACTGACTATATTAATAATCATGGAAACGCTATGTCTGCTGCTATCTCCGTCGCTACTTGTCATAAAGTCTCTCATTCGATGGCACCTGTCTTGGCAATTAATAAGCTCAATGAGAGCTTTACGGTACAGCGTGCCAAAAAAGAAGATTTACCCGCAATTTTAACCATTTATAACCAAAGTATCGCCGGTAAGCAAGCAACTGCCAATCTTACGCCCGTCAGTTGTGAAGAGCGTCGGGATTGGTTTGAGGAGCATGTAAATAGTGCCACGCGACCTATTTATATTGTTCGCGCTATCGAAGAAGCAGAAACCGTAGGCGGTGGAGGTAAGGGGCAAACAGTATCGCCAATCGTCGCTTGGGGCAGCTTTAGTGATTTGTATGCACGACCGGCTTATCATATCAGCACTGAGATTAGTATTTACTTGCATCAGGATTATCACGGTCAAGGACTGGGTAGCTTATTGACACGTTGGATGCTGACGCAAGCGCCGAGCTTAGGTATTCATAACGTGGTGGCGCTTATCTTTGCGCATAATCAACCAAGCTTAGGATTGTTCCGTAAGCTTGGCTTCGAGCAATGGGGCTATATGCCAAAGGTTTGCGATATGCAGGGGTTTATCGCCGATGTAGTGATGCTTGGTAAAGCGGTGATGACAGCTAATAATGACAAATAATACAGCTAATAATGCCAAATGAAGAAAATTTAGATATTAGCAGATAGGTGTTCTATCCTAAAATCTTCCATTTTCCACCGATCTTTTGTAGCTCATAAGTCAAGGGTGTAGGCTCGCTTTGCCCCCTTAGCATCAACTCGCCAGTGATGGTGGCACGGGTTTTATCATCGTTGTATGTAGTATCAGTAAAAGTCACGCCATCAACCGTTTGCTGAAAAGCCGATTGGGTCTTGGCTAGCTCTTCTTCGAAGTTTGCCATATCTACTTTATAGTAAGTAGCAGCTTGCTTGACATCGCCATAATATAAGCTGTCTAGAGCTTGTTTGACGGTATCTTCCGGCGTCCCGTCTTGGGTCGGATTGGTTACTAAGCTTTTTTGCTTAGCGGCAGCGGTAACTGGATTGAGATTATTACTAGCAATCGTGGTTTCATCTTTTGTGCTATCTGCTGCCTGTTTACTATCAGTAGTAGTGCCTGTTACTTCTACTTGGCTCGCGTCGTTCTCAGATGTTTGCGCGACCGCTGTAGCCTCTTCATTATTACTGGCAGCAGTCTCAGTTTCACCCTTATCATTATTGCTACAACCATTTAAAAGCAGTCCGGTACTCAAAATGCCAACAGTCAGTATATTTGGTAAGCGTAACAAGGTTGCTGATAAAGCTGTTTGTGAAGCTGATGATTTAGTCGTCATATTAGTCCCCAAAATTCATTTATTCATTAAACAGTAATTATGGCAACTATCAGCAGCGTTCACTGTCAATTCTCATACTAAGCTTGTTTTGGTTTGGTAAGTTAAAGCCTTGCCTAGTGCTTAATAATTAATCCTTAACCATGTTTTAGCTGGCGCGGACGGAACCCTGTTGCCAATAGCACAACGCCATAAACCACCGCACCGACGACGCACATAATCAGTAGCGCGACAATACGTTTCCACTGGGCATCATTGGTTGGGAAATAGGGCAGCATGACATAAAGCACCGCAATCATAGAGGCGGTAGAAACTCCAAACTGGCCAAACAATTTTTTCCAATGGCTACCAAAGCGGAAAATATCACGCTTATGCAAGAAGTAATATAACAAACCCGCGTTCACAAATGCCGCACCCGTGGTTGCCAATGCCAAGCCACCATGCAACGGCATATCGAAGAAGTAAAATATACCGATAAAAATGACACTAAATACCATATTGGCAAAAACGGAAACAATACCAATTCTGACTGGCGTTCTAGTGTCTTGACGGGCGAAAAAGGCGGGCGCAAAGATTTTAATTAACATAAAACCTAAAATGCCGCCCGCCATGCTTTTTAACGCCAAGGAGCTCATTTGTGCATCGCGTAAGGTAAATTCGCCACGTAAAAACAGCGCCTGCATAAGTACGTCAGAGAGTATAAATAGTGCTGCCGATGCTGGAACACCGACCAAAATAATTAAGCGCGCTGCCCAATCGATGGTCTTTTTAAAGCTAACATCATCTTTTCGCGCTTCACTTTTCGATAGACTTGGTAGAATAACTGTACCGATAGCCACGCCAATTAAGCCGAGTGGTAACTCGCTCATACGCTCAGCAGCATAAAGCCAAGAAACGGAACCGCCAATCATCAATGATGCAAAAATAGTGTTTAATAATAGATTAATCTGCGTGACAGAGACGCCAAAAATAGCCGGCAGCATCAGCTTTAAAATACGGCGAACGCCTTCATGCTGAAAGTCAATCTTCGGTGCGACCAGCAGTTTTTGCTGCGAGAGCTGTGGCAGTTGTATCAATAGCTGGAGCAAACCTGCGATAGCGACAGAATAACCAAGCGCCATAATAGGGACGTCAAACATAGGCGCAAATACTAGCGCGCCGCCAATCATAGATAGGTTGAGTAACACTGGCGCAAAGGCTGGCGCGGCAAAACGGCCGTAACTTTGTAAAATACCGCTGGCAAAAGCGGTCATAGAAATAAATAATAAATAAGGAAAGGTCAGGCGTAATAGCTCAGCGGTGATGGCAAATTTATCTGGCTGGTTAGCAAAGCCTGGGGCAAATAGCGTCACCACCCAAGGGGCGATTAAAATCACTACGACCGTCAGCATCGATAACACCAGCAGCAGCGCTCCTGAAGTGCGGCTGACTAAAATCTGAACCTGTTGTAGGCTGTATTTTTCTTTATATTCTGACAGTACAGGGACAAACGCTTGGCTAAAAGCCCCTTCTGCAAATAGACGGCGCAAAAAGTTGGGTATCTTAAAGGCGACCAAAAAGGCGTCCATCAGACCACCTGCGCCAAACACGCCTAATAACACAATATCACGTACCAAACCTAAAATACGCGACAGCATGGTCATACTACTGACCACCATGGTTGAACGAAATAACCGACTTTTTGCCATGAGAACCTATTCTGCTAATTTGTTTAATGAAGGTTGTGTAGTGATGGTTGTTTACTGATGTAGTGTTGTCAAAAAACTGACGGATTATAGCACTTTCATTGTCCTGATAAATGGATTGAATGTGGAATAATATCCACTGTCTACAGAACTTTCGATAAGACTATTATCACAATTTAGCTGGTCAATTTATGACTTGCTCGCAAAATTTATGACTTGCTCGCAAAATGGTGAGCAACCATCTCACGCAACTTTTTCCATTCAAAGTAATCACCGGGGTCGGTTTTGCGACCGGGCGCGATATCACTATGACCGGTGAGATGACGGCGAGTTTTTGGATAAGCGTCATAGATAGCAACGATAACTTTGGCAAGCGCTTCATATTGGGCGGCGCTAAAGGACACAAAATCTGAACCTTCAAGCTCAATGCCAATGCTATAATCATTACATTCAGGGCGACCCAAGTAGCTGGAGCGTCCGGCATGCCACGCGCGCTCGTTAAAATTGACAAACTGGGTAATCGCGCCATTACGCTCTATAAATAAATGCGCTGAAACTTCTGCACCTTTAATGCTTTGAAAATAAGGATGCGCCTCCCAGTCTAATTGATTGGTAAATAAGGCCTTGACGTAATGTAAGCCGTCAGTATCGCAAGCTCCAAACTCATTGGGCGGCAAGCTAATATTGTGAATAACAATGGCATCAATCGCGATATTTTCCGATCGTTTATTATAATTGGGTGACGCAAGCCAAGTCGCCGCTGATAATCGACCGGTATGAATAGTCATTGACGATGCTGTGGACATAATACTCTCTTTTATAATGTGATAATAAGTGCGCGGTAAATGCTGATGATTATAAGTTTTTTATGGATAAGCGGCGCATTTAACTAAAAAAATAGTCGTTCAAAACAGTAATTTATAATATAACTCTGACAATTCGATAGACTTAATCACGCGATACGCGTATGACTCCTACAGTACGAGATATTACTCATGTCCATATATTCAAAACATTCAAACCTTTTGGCGATAGATTGTACGCCAACAAGCATTGGCAGGCGAGCACGTTTGCCGCTCACCATAGCTGGACTGCTGCTGACCGCACAAGCACAGGCGTTTTTGCCAACGCCGGCATCGCTTGTGACAACAGGGGAGTTGGCGCTGGATGCCAATGAAACTACTGGTGCTAAGCCAATAAATACATTGACTGCTAAATCACAAAACGCCGAGCCAATATTAACGGCTTATTCTGAGCCGGTTGTTGCCGAATCAAATAATACCATCAAGCCAGATAGTGTCTCAAATACCGCAGTCACTTCTCGGACATCTAACCATCAAAGTGCTAATAATAATGAGACGAACGCTCAGCAGCTATTAGCATCATGGCGTGCGCAAGCAAAAACAAAAAACCTTGCCCAACATATAACATGGCGACGCTTATTATATTTCTTTGATGATCAAAAGAATTTAATCGGCAAGAAAAAAGACAGCAGTATCGTTGATGATGCAGCATTTTTCTTAAGTAAAAATGGACAGCATGATTCAGCGGCCGAGCTTGATGCCTTGCTGGTTGCCCTTGCTGAAGAAATGGCTACGACCCCAAATAATAGCACTGCTAGTAATAGTGCATCCAATCGTGCGACTAAAAACTCGGGACAAAACTCAGTACTATGCCGTTTCCCAGCGCGCGTCCAATGGCTGACCGATACACTCAATATCGACAAGAGCGGTTTACAAGTTGACTGTCCGGACCTGAATGACTGGATGCAAAAGCTAGCACCTGAGCAGCTGTCTATTATGTTTGCGCAGGAATATTTGGACAATCCTATTTCAGCCTTTGCTCATACGTTATTGCGTATTGATTCTAAAGCCAGCGTGGCCGATCCAAGCCAAATTCATCATGCAGTGGCGCTAAATTATACGGTGGGCGGCGATGCAACCGATAGTTTTTTGGTATATGCCATCAAATCGATGACCGGCGGTTATGACAATCTGATTGAAATTGACCCTTATCCAGAGAAGCTGGCGAAGTATCTGCAAGAAGATGAGCGTGATGCGTGGACCTATCAATTGGATTTGACCCCAGCGGAAGTGCAGCAGATTATGCTACATGTTTGGGAAACCAAAGATTTGAAGTTGCCGTATTATTTCACCACTGATAACTGTGCCTCTGAGATTTTACGCTTGATTGACGTGGTACGTCCGCAGCAGCATTTATTAAGTCGCCTGCCTTATGCCGTAATTCCTTCAGATGTCGTGCAATTACTCAATAGCGAAGGCTTACTTGCCAGCACCAACTATACGCCTGCTGATAGCACCTTACGCCAAGCGCAGTTGAACAAGGTTAAAGAGCAGCGTGAGCAATTGGGCTATCATAATAGCGCCAAGCAGACGTTAAATGAGATTAAATCTGCCCAGTTGAATCCAACCTCGAGCATAGCCGCCGACGGAAAAACGCTATTGCCACGGCGTATTGCAGTAGCGGATAACAATCCTATAGACAGGCATCCGCTGCAACTTGGGTTTATTGGGCTAGGGCAGCGCGGTGATAATAACTATATTGATTTAGGTCTACGGGCAGGTTATCACGATACCCTCGATCGTCCTTCAGGATTTCCGCAGTTCTTTGATTTAGAAGGCGCGGCTGCAACCTTACGTTTATATAACACCGATAATGACAAAGCCAATCAGCCAAGTAGTGTGGTCTTGCAAAATGTGACCTTGGTGCGAGGGCGCTCATTTAATCCGGTTAATTCTGCTAAAAAAGGCAAAACCTGGGGCGCCAGTATTGAAGCGACCCGTGTAAATGACGGCTCGCAGCAAGAGGGCAGCGATCATCTAGTTGGTAGTTTAGGCTATGAGACCGGTTGGTCGTGGGCGTTTGGCACACCTAGCGCGGGCACAGGCGAGATGCCGCCGCAGCTATGCTATACGCTTTTGGCAGGTACGGCGCAAGCAGGACGCGGTATTAATAAAGGCTATCGTGTCGGCGCAGGCGTCAATGCCGGTTGCCGTTATCAGATTAACAATCAGTTACGTGCGCAGGCTGAATTACAACTGCCATATTGGTATCATGGCAGCAGCGACGAGTCTAATGCCCGTGGTCATTACTGGCAGCCGATATCGACATTAGGGCTACAATATGATATCGATAAAAAACAAGCGTTACGTATCAATGCCAACTACGAATGGCAAGATCGTATCGATGCCAAGGAAGACATACAGCTGTCGTATAGACGCTATTTTTAGCGCTTGTTATTAAATTATAAAAACCTTCTTAGCCAGTCATTAGCATAGACAGTCATCAGAAGCAGTTTTTAAATAAAGGGTATATGATGAGTACGCAAAATTTACTGATTATTGGTCAAGGTGATATCGGTTTACCCGTCACCAATAAGCTCGCTCAAGACGGTTTCAACGTCACGGGGCTGGCACGTCGTGAGCGTCATCATTATGACCTACATCCTAAAGCTAAGTTTCTACAAGCCGATGCGTTAACTTTAAGCGCTGAGCAGCTGCAAGACTTTACGGCGCTGGCAATTATTGTTACTCCTGATGAGTATTCGACCAGCGGTTATCATGATAGTTACTTAGCAATCAGCCAGCATTTGGCAACACTGGCAGACCAGCTACCCAATCTTATGCGCGTTGTTTTTATTTCATCAACGGGTGTCTATGGTCAAGATAATGGCGTATGGATTGATGAAGATACCGCGCCTGTGACGCCAGAGCGTGAAGCCTCGCAAGTGATATTGCAAGCGGAACAAGCATTGCAAAAAGGTTTTGGTGCTAAGGCTATTATTATTCGCCCAAGTGGTATTTACGGACGTAAGCGCCTCATGCGTCTGCGTAAAGCCCGCGAGCCACAAAAAGAGCCAGTGGCAGCAGCGCACTGGAGCAATCGCATTATGGATCGCGATTTGGTCACCATTATCGCCAATGTCATGACCATAGACACGCCAAAACCGCTTTATATTGCTACTGATTATGCGCCCGTCACCACTTTTGAGCTCGGCACTTGGTTAAGTGAGCAGATAGATGAAGTACCGCCTGTTATTGATGACAATAAAGCGAAAGTAACGGGTAAGCGCTTGCACAGCAACATTCCGTTAGCTTGGCTGGACTATCCTGATTGGCAAGTAGGCTACCGAGATATTTTGCAATATCAAGAGCAACATCAACGTAATAAAGAAGAGCAACGCCAATAACATCAAGAGCAAAATGACCGTTTGATTGCTTTTATTTTTACATCTTTTATTTTTATATCTTTTAAATTTGCAAGCTTAGGAAAAATTAATGACCCAGCATTCTACTTCTGATGACCGTTTGTCCAACGCTAGCTTTATAGCAGCAGAGGATCAGCTTGCAGAAGGTCATGCTGAGCAGTCCGCGAATTTAGCAAATAGTCAGCAGCCAGCGATTGTACATCCTAATTTTGATCCAAAGCGTTTGCCATTGGACCCTGCACGACCATTGACTGATATTCCAGAGCCTGCACGGCGCTTAAATAGTCAGCTGCGCCGCTTATATGGTAGCTCGACCCGTTTTTATCAGCCCAATACAGACAGCTTATCGAAATGGGCATTGATGGCTTCAGAAGCATTGGCTGAGCATTTATCACTGCTCAGTGCCGCAAAACTGGTTGAGCTGCCCGAGAGTTTTTATCACAATCATAGCGAGCAGCCGTTATTAGCTTCATTAACAGACATGACTTTGCTTGATATGGCGGATATCCAGCGCGCGCTGCAAGCGTATCCAAAACTGAGGCGTTATGGGTTTTTGGCTACTGACAATATAAATACTGATAATATAAATACTGCTAAGAATATTAAGAAGCCTTTAGCGTCAGAATCTTTGCGAGCATTGACCAAACGTTATAATCCTGATGAGCTACTCAATAGTATCTATGCTGACGATTGGCAAGTGGTATTGCAGCCACAACAATTTGACAGCGGCGAGGGCAGTTTGGCGACTGATCTTATGGCCTGTAGCGTCGCCGTCCATGCTTTGAAGCAATGCAGTACGCGCAAAACCATCAATCATAGCTACAGCGCGGCGCAAATTTGTCAACATCTGCGCAGCTACTTGCTCAGTCAGATTGTTTTTGAGCCAGCACAGCGCCACGCCTATCGCCAAGTGCGCTTATTTACAGGGCATATTATCGTTGCCGCCTATCATTTGGGCTGGGATATACAAGTCAGTAGCGATGGTCAGTGCTACTTTAATATCTCATCACGTTGTGGGTTATTGACGCGTTATGCGAATATGCAAGATTATAATATCAATGGTTGGTCAAGTTAAAGCACGACGACTATAATGCGCTTCACAACTTTTCATTATTTAACTTTCCATTTTCTTTTTGCCGATAGGAAGACCCTATGCTTAATGCCGCAACGCCTCATAATCAAGCTGCTAATAATGTTTCATTTTCATCGCATCAATTTATCCAATTGGCTTTAGACAATCAGGTTCTAAAGTTTGGTGAGTTTGTCTTAAAGTCTGGACGTATTAGCCCATACTTTTTTAACGCAGGTTTGTTGGCGTCGGGTGAGATGTTATCGTTATTAGCGCGTGGTTATGCCGATGCCCTAGCTGAAAAAGTGGCAGAACAAATGGCTGCACAAGGTTCAATGGCAAATAATGGTACAAATGAGCAAGAGCTGGTTATTTTTGGCGCTGCTTATAAAGGCATTCCATTTGTCGCAGCAACCGCGCAAGCATTATGGCTGCATCATGGTATCAATGCTAAATGGGGCTATAACCGTAAAGAAGCCAAAACCCATGGCGAAGGCGGTAATTTAGTTGGCGCTGATGTCAAAGGCAAGGCGGTTTGGGTGCTTGATGATGTGATTACTGCTGGCACGGCGATGCGTGAAGTGGTGGAGATTTTAGAGCAAGCGGGCGCAAGCGTTGCCGGTATTATCGTCGCCCTCGACCGTAAAGAAAAGGGTTTGGCGGAGCATTCTGCTATTCAAGAGTTGGCTGCAACATTAGAAGTACCAGTGCGCGCGTTGGTTGATATCGATGATTTAATCAGTTACCTAGCAGAAAGTAGCCCAAATAAAGATGCGACTCAACTTGCAAAAATGCAGCATTACCGCGCCCAGTACGGCGTATAATTTATCGCAGTCATTGCTATGTTTCAGCCATATTGGGTGAAATTTGAGTCATGTTATTGATGTCTGTTCGAACGATTAATACTATTTTAAATGATTAATACTATAACGTAAGTGAGCCTTATCATGAGCCAAGAAAAGCAAAATAAATCATTAAACATACTCGTCATCATGGACCCAATCGAGCAGGTTAATTATAAAAAAGACACCAGCCTTGCGATGATGTGGTCGGCGCAAGACCGTGGGCATAGCCTTGGTTACTGTCAGATTCATGATTTATGGTTGGATCGTGGGCAATTGATGGTCGATACCCAGCCGGTGACAGTCAAGCGTGACCCGAATGATTTTTATACCTTGGGGGATAAAGCGACAGCACCGGTCAGCGCTTATGATGTGATTTTGATGCGTAAAGATCCGCCGTTTGATATGCGTTTTATTTATGCCACTTACATGCTTGACCATGCTAAAGCCGCAGGCGTGCTGGTGGTCAACGATCCACAAGCGATACGCGATTGTAATGAAAAGCTGTTTGCTACTTGGTTTAGCGATTATATGAGCCCGACGATTGTGACCAGTAAACAGGCGCATATTCGCAAGTTTATTACTGAGCAGCAAGACGTTATCGTCAAGCCATTAGATGGTATGGGCGGCACGGGTATTTTCCGTTTGACTGCTGACAGTCCAAATATCGGCGTGACGCTGGAGATTTTAACCGAGCTTGAGACGCTACCGATTATGGCGCAGCGTTATTTGCCGGAAATCAAAGAAGGTGATAAGCGTGTGTTAATCGTCGATGGCGAAGTGGTCGATTATAGCTTGGCGCGTATTCCGGTGAAAGGTGAGACGCGCGGTAATCTTGCGGCAGGTGGTAGCGGTGTTGCGATGCCGCTTACCGATATCGAACGCCAAGTGGCCCAAGTCGTCGCACCGATTGTTAAAGAAAAAGGGCTGATGTTCGTCGGTTTAGACTTAATCGGTGGCCGTATCACTGAGATTAATGTCACCAGTCCAACCTGTGTGCGTGAGATTGATGACCAATGCTGTACTGATATTGCAACTGACTTTATTATCGCTATCGAGAAGAAGTTAGCAGTTTAAGTACTGCCGTTTAAATAACGCCATTTAAATAATGACGTTTAAATAATGTCTCTTAAGTAAAACAATGTATGCAAAGCGGTAAGGATACAGTAATTTATCACTAAGCTATGTGCACAATACTTAAAAGACGGTGTGCTAAGATATATTGATAAACCGCATTGCTTAATAGCGCCTTTAAAAAAGCGACAAAACGTTATTAAAAGCGCTGTTTTTATGATTTTTTAAGCGTATTTATAAAAGCCAAGCCGCGATTACTCATGGCTTGGATTTTTATTATTTGCGCTGCATAAAGTGCTGTCTATCAGGCAGTGATTTACACTATACTATGCGGGCTTTTATAGGCTCATTTTGGTTCGATAAATAATACAGTCAAAAGATAATAAGTCTTTCATATAAATAAAGAAAAGATAGGCAGGCGTTCATGAAAACACCGCATATATTAATGATGGCTGCTGGTACAGGCGGGCATGTATTTCCAGCACTTGCGGTTAGCGAAGAATTGACCAAGCGCGGTGCTGTTATTCACTGGCTCGGTACGCCAAATGGCATGGAAAATGGCTTGGTTGCACCCACTGGCTATCCTTTTCATGCGATTGATATGCAAGGATTGCGCGGCAAAGGATTGGGGCGCTTGCTTAAGCTACCCGTGACGTTATTGTCAGCGACGATGGCGGCGATTAAGGTCATTCGTGGCAATCAAATCGATGTGGTCGTTGGTTTTGGCGGTTACGTCACTGCGCCCGGCGGTATTGCGGCGCGTTTGACTAAAACGCCGCTTATTATCCATGAACAAAATGCCATTGCAGGTATGAGCAATCGTTATTTGGCCAAGATGGCGACCAAGGTATTGCAAGCGTTTGAAAATACCTTTGCCAATAGCCAGCATGATAGCAAGATAGAAACGGTGGGTAATCCCGTGCGCAATGCCATTAGCGGTGTTGCCGAACCCAGTATTCGCTACGATGTCAATGACAGCTCGCCGCTTAAATTATTGGTGGTTGGTGGTTCGCTCGGTGCGCAAGTGTTAAATGAGACGTTGCCAAAAGCACTGGCGTTGATTGACCGTCCGTTTGAGGTCCGTCATCAATGTGGACGCAATAATGAGGCCGCCACGCAAGCGGCGTATGACAGTGAAGCGTTAAGCGCCCATCAGTTTACGGTACAACCATTTATTGATGATATGGCAGCGGCGTATAATTGGGCTGATATTGTGGTTTGTCGGGCGGGTGCTTTGACGGTAACTGAAATTCAAAACGTCGGCATTGCTGCGATATTTGTACCGCTACCAAGCGCGGTTGATGACCATCAGACGGCAAATGCACGCACCTTGACCTCACACAAAGCGGGAATCTTGCTGCCACAAAGCGAGCTGACGCCCAAAAGCTTGAGTAGTGAGCTTGCGATGCTAGATAGGCGTGCTTGTTTAGAGATGGCAGAAAAAGGTCATGCGCTTGCCAACCGCCATGCCTGCCAACAGGTAGCCGATATTATCTGGCAGGCCTTATAAAAGCTGATTGTCTTAATCGCTATTTTATTACCTATAATTTTTATTACTTATTATTAACCAAATTTGTTTGTCTACAATAAAGAGAAAACCCTATGCCAACCTCTGCTAAAGCCTTAACTAAGCGTTTGATTGAAATACCAGAAATGCGCCGTATTCAGCATTTGCATTTTGTCGGTATTGGTGGCTCGGGGATGTGCGGTATCGCTGAGGTTATGAACAATCAAGGCTATGAAGTCAGTGGTTCTGATATCGCTGAGAGCTTAGTAACTAAGCGCTTAGAGCAGATTGGTATTACTATTGCGATTGGTCATGATTCCAAAAACATCGCCAATGCCGATGTTATCGTCGTATCGTCTGCTATCGACCGTAGTAATCCTGAAGTCAAAGCGGCGCTTGAAGCGCGTCTGCCAGTGGTACGCCGTGCTGATATGCTCGGTGAGTTGATGCGCTATCGCCATGGTATCGCCGTTGCTGGCGCACATGGTAAAACCACCACCACCAGTTTGCTGACAACCATGATGGCAGAAGCACAGCTTGATCCCACCTATGTGATTGGCGGTAAACTCAATGCCTCAGGTAAAAATGCCGCGCTCGGTAGCAGCCGTTATTTAGTTGCCGAAGCCGATGAATCTGATGCGTCATTCTTATCTTTACATCCGATGGCGGCGATTGTTACCAATATCGATCAAGACCATATGGAAACCTATGGCAATAGTTTTGACAACTTAAAAGCCGCTTATATCCAGTTTTTACAAAATATGCCGTTTTATGGCTTGGCGGTGGTCTGCGGTGACGACCCTGAATTGTACTCCATGATTGATGATATTGGTCGTCCAGTATTAACCTTTGGTCTTGAACCCTTTAACGATGTACAAGCCGTTGACTTAGTCAGCGAAGGCACAAAAACTCACTTTACCGTCTTGCGCCGCGACCATGAGCCATTGCGTCTAACCTTGAATATCCCGGGTGTACACAATGTTTATAATGCGCTGGCTGCTATTACCATGGCAACCGACGAAGGCGTAGATGACGAAGCGATTAAGCGCGCCCTGCAGAAGTTCGAAGGCGTTGGTCGCCGCTTTGAGCAGCATGCCTCCGTAGATATCGATGATGGCAATGTTTTGCTTATTGACGATTATGGTCATCACCCAAGAGAAGTCGACGCGACCATCAAAGCGGCTCGTCAAAGCTTCCCTGAGCGCCGCTTAGTGATGATGTTCCAGCCACATCGTTATAGCCGCACCCGTGATTGTTTCGATGATTTTGTCGAAGTGCTTTCAAGCGTCGATGAGTTATTGTTATTGGACGTTTATCCTGCTGGTGAAAGCCCGATTGCTGGTGCCGATACCAAAGCCTTGGCACGTAGTATCCGTTTGCGCGGTGCCGTTGAACCGACGATTATCGATAAGGATAATTTGGCACCAGTCATGCAGCGTTTGCTTCAAGCGCATGACATGTTGATTACCCAAGGTGCAGGTAATGTTGGACAAATAGCGATCGAATTGGCCGCCAATAATTTATATATCAAATAAGCCGCAAACGAATTTTAGGAACGAGACTCATGACTACTCATAACCAAGAAAATGAAAATAATATGGATAAAAGTATCGATAATAATAATATCAATGTTGGGGCGAACACCGATATTACCAATCCAGAGGCAGCCCTAGCAGCTGCTGCAAAAGCTGAGAGTAACGGTGTGGAAAATAAACAATCAAGCCAAGATACATTCTTAAATGTCGCTCCTAGTAAAGTAAAAGATGCGAGTGAATTTGGGAAAGTGGCTGTGGTATATGGCGGCAGTAGCAACGAGCGCAGTGTTTCTTTAGATAGTGGCGCGGCCGTTTTACAAGCGCTACAAAACCAAGGCGTTGATGCCACGCATTTTGACCCGAAACACCAAGATATTACTGAGCTTCGTCAATATGACCGCGTGTTTAACGTTTTGCATGGTCGCGGCGGCGAAGATGGCTTGTTACAGGGCGTGCTGCAATGGTTTAATATTCCGCAGACCGGTTCTGGTATTTTGGCATCAGCACTGGGTATGGACAAAGTACGTACCAAGCAGCTGTGGCAAGGTTGTGGTTTATCGACCGCACCGTTTTCATTGCTAACTGCTGATACCGACTGGCAGCAAGTGGTTAATATGCTAGGACTGCCGCTGATTATCAAACCAGTCCATGAAGGCTCAAGCATTGGTATGACCAAGGTTAATAATCTTGATGAGCTTCCTGCTGCGTATGCAACCGCCGTACAGTGTGGGGATGCAGTGATGGCTGAGCGTTGGATTACCGGTCGCGAATTTACCATTGTCATTATCGATGATGAAGCCTATCCGGTTATTCGCCTTGAGCCTGCTGATATCACCAACTTCTATGATTTTGAAGCCAAATACAATCGTAACGATACCAGCTACTATATTCCCTGCGGTCTAAGCGCTGCGGATGAAAAGCATTTGCAAGATTTGAGCTTGGCTGCATTTCGTGCGGTTGATGCAAAAGGTTGGGGACGTATCGATGCGATGCAAGACGAAGCGGGCAACTTTTGGCTGCTTGAGATTAATACTGTACCGGGCATGACCAGTCATAGTTTGGTGCCAATGGCGGCCAAAGCTCGCGGCATGGATTTTGAGAGCTTGTGTTGGCATATTTTGGCGCAAACCGTATAAGTATCGATTAACGATTTTGCCGCTAATAGCTGTACGACTGATAAATGCACGACTGATAAATAGAAGAGGTTTGCTTAATAAACGTTCAATTGGCTATTAAATAACTCATTGGACGTCTTATATATAGGTATGCAAATATTTAGCATTAAGCTGTCAATTATGTCTCGGCTAAAACCAGCTTTACAAACTACTTAGTGATGGTAATTAGCCTGTTTAAATATCGTCAAATGTATCGCTAGAGCTGCTATAGCACAGCTTCATGTAAACTTGTGTAAATTCGTTGTTAGTAGTAGGGGTTAGGCTATTGTTTAAACGTAAAATACGTTAATATTGTAAATATTGGTCTATATTCGTGATATTTATGGTTATTTGCGCCACTATCTCTTAAGTCATTCATTAAATGAGAAAAATGTTACGTTTTAATGACGATAAGCGCACGTTATAAACCGTTTTAGACAAATAAATTGATAATATGTTAGTTTTATAGATTCCTGCGAATGTTTAGCAGATTTACTTTTAATAGAAGCACTATTGGCGTTATGCAAATAGCTTTAAGCAAAAATAGGGACGAAGTTTATTATGACTCAAACTGTCAATGACGTCGCTGACTTGATGAGTGATAAGACCCGTCGCCCGACATCTAGTTTTCAAGTACCGACTTCGGTCAGATATTTCTTTACGGTACTAGTGTTGGGCTTGCTTGTGCTGATATTAATCATGGGTGGTAAGGCATTACGCGACGCACCGCCCGCTGCTATTCATGTCGATAATCGAGATTTGACATTTGCGCAATATCAAGCGTTACAGCATGTCATGAGCCAACAGAGTGTGAGCAGTTTTTTCACCTCTGACTTGCAAGCGCTACGAGATATTACCACCAGTTTGGCTTGGGTTGACCAAGTGAGCGTGAGCCGTGATTGGCAGCGTGGTATTGTCGTTAAAGCCTTACCAAAACAGCCGGTGGCAAATTTCGGTACTGAGCGTTTGGTTGATGCAAAAGGGGCGGTTTTTGTTCCTGCTGACAGTCGAGATTTAACGCAAGAGCGTTTTGCGACGTTGCAAGGTGATATGGCGCAAGCGCCCGTTATTATGCAACAAATGCAGCAAGTCAATGATTGGTATGCACCGCTTGGTATGCAAGTTGAAGATATTATTTTGTCACCAAGAATGACGTGGCTGATTCGCTTTGATAATGGTCAACGTGTCATCGTTGATAATGAAAATACCGCGCAAAAACTGTTGAATTTAAGTCAGCTGCTCGGCAATCAATTAAGTAATCGCCGCGATGAAATACAGTCTGTCGATCTTCGTTACAAAAATGGATTTACTATCGCATGGAATCTGGCGCCGCCAAAAACTACTGAAACACCACCGTAAATGAATAAGATATTAACAAAGCAGTCAAAACCTTATATTTGTCTGCTTTCTTAATATAAAGAGTTAACATACAATACCACCGCGTGCTGCTAGCGCTTTTTAATGATTTAATGGAGACGTCATCTGGTCTCCTGTTTAGCGATAATTTGTCTGGTACCATGAAAAATACTGAAAATCTGGTTGTTGTCCATCTAAGTGCCACGGCAGTATATGTCGTCATTGGCAGTGTTGTCTCTGCAAAAGACATTCGTATTATGGGTGTGGGGCAAGTTAAAAATAGCGACTTTTATCAAGGTCAGATAAAGCATCGTGAACGTTTGCAGGGCGCTATCAAACAAGCCATTCAAGAAGCCGAAGATACCGCCAATTGCCGTGTACATAGTGTCTGGTTGACCATGGCGACGCCTGAGCTATTAAGTAAGAATAGTGCAGGCGATGTCAGAGTCGAAGACGAAGTCGTCCGTGCCAAAGATATGGTACAAGCGCTGTCAAATGCCAAATCGCAAGACTTGTCGCCTGATTATTATTTGATGCATTGCTGCCAGCAAGGTATCTATATCGACAACCAAGAGTTTATGGTTGATGATGCTATTGATATGGTCGCGCACAATATCACTGTGATGTATCACATGATGATGATGCCAGTGTCTAGCCGTCAGAATATCCAAAAGTTATTACAAAGCTGTGACGTCGGTATTGACCATATCGTTTTTGATGCGGTTACCAGTGCCGAATACAGTTTGATGAGTGATGAGCGTCAGCAAGGAGTTTGCTTGGTCGATATCGGTGCGAGTACCACCAGTATTTGCGTTTATAAAGAAAATAAGCTGATTTTCACCCACTGTATCGCTACCGGCAGTCATGAAGTAACGATGGATATCTCAGCCGACGTTGGGATCTCTATGATAGAGGCGGAAAGGCTTAAAAAAACGTATGGTACCGTTGATATCAATAGCGTTGATCCTAGCTCATTCTTTCTCTTTAAGCCGCAAGGGTCGGGCGATGAAATTAATATTGGTACGTATAATTTAGCGCGTATTATTGAAGCGCGATATGTGCAGATTTTTACTGAAGTGGTTCGCCAATTACATGATGCGGATTTGCTAGGCTATATCGATAAAGGTATTGTACTCACAGGCGGTGGTAGCGCTATTAAAGGCATGATACCTTTTGCCAAAAAGCTGCTGAAAATGCCGGTGGTATTGACCAATACCCATCCTGCTATTAGTGCTTATAATCATTTTGATAATGATGAATCGTTTAAGCAGCTGAATATGCAGGTCAATGATCGCGCTTATCAAACCGCGTTTGGTACATTACTATATAGTCAAAGCGAGCAGTTTCGCCGTAGTGAAAAAAGTGAGCCGGAAGCGATTCAAAAGAATCGTGTCACGGGTGTTTTTCAAAGTGCAGGGCAACGTTTTGCCAGTGTACTCAAAAAGATATTATAATCTGCTGTAAACTTACTCAGATGAAGCAGTTAAGAGCCTGCCGCAGTATTATAGGTAAGCATATTTAAAGCAACACCCTGTACAATAATGGCATATATTGGCTAAGCACAACTATTTAAGCCTTTGCCCTGTTTTATTTAAATACATTTATATATAGTAAGTCGATAGCGCGCCATATGAGTGTGTTACCACGTATCGACCATCACGCTATCTGCAACTGGAGAAACCTTTTTATGTCAAAATACACCATGCCAGATGATAATCAGCTTCAAAACAACGGCCAGGCAAGCTTCACTGTATTCGGTGTGGGCGGCGGCGGCGGTAATGCGGTTGAGCATATGGTACAACAAGGGATTAGAGGTGTAACGTTTGTCTGTGCCAATACGGATAAACAAGCGCTCGATCGTCTGACAGCGCCGCATAAATTGCAGCTTGGCGCTAAGACCAACCGTGGTCTTGGCGCAGGGGCAAACCCAGAAGTGGGCCGTGAAGCCGCAGAAAGCGAAGAAGAAGCCATCCGTGCTTTACTTGAACACTCAGACATGGTCTTTATTACCGCGGGTATGGGTGGTGGTACAGGTACGGGCGCCGCTCCAGTGGTTGCGCGTATTGCTAAAGAGATGGAAGTGTTGACGGTCGCAGTTGTGACCACACCATTTAAGTTTGAAGGTGGCAAACGTATCAAGGCTGCTAAGGCTGGTATCGAGCAGTTGACTAATTTCGTTGACTCTATCATTACCATTCCAAACGACAAACTTATGAGTGTCTATGGCAACATCTCTATGCAAGATGCCTTCAAAAAAGCTGATGACGTCCTGTTGCATGCGGTACAGGGTATTGCAGAAACCATCGCCAGCGAAGGTATGATTAATATTGACTTTAACGATATCCGCACCGCGATGACAGCTAAAGGTCATGCGATGATGGGTATCGGTCGCGCCAGCGGCGATGATCGTGCGCGTCAAGCGACCGAGAAAGCCATCAGATCGCCATTGCTTGATGATTTGCGTTTAGAGAATGCCAAAGGCTTGCTTGTTAACGTTATCTCTTCTGAATCTTTATCATTGGATGAGATGAGCAAAATCAGTGTCATCGTTGAAGAAATTACTGATATAGATGATGCGCATATTTTCTATGGTTCAGTGATTGATGAAAAAATGGGTGATGATTTACATGTAACAGTCATCGCAACCGGTCTGACTTTAGATGAAAATGCTGGTCAAGAGCCTGAAGTGGTAGAGCAGCCTGTGCCATCGGTAAACAGCACCCAGCCTGTTGATCCAAACTTGCATACCAGCGCGCTCAACAGTCAAAAACAGTCGCAAGCTCAGTATCAAGAAAGCCCGATACGCGCAAATGTGACTCAAGAGCAGCCTAAAACCAAAACCAACAGTATTCAAGATTATCTTAAGCGCCAACAGAACAAATAGTGCTTAGAATAAGTAGTCATTAAAATGAATGCTTGTTGTAGATAGTATGAATAAAAAAGAGCCAGTATTTCGATACTGGCTTTTTTGTGCCTGT